>DASWVC010000349.1:0-4883 GCA_036401335.1 Chthoniobacterales bacterium | reverse complement strand
TGGCCCTCGCCGGTGACGATCATGCCGGGCCGGAAATCGTGCACAAAATCCCCCACCGCCTCAATGACCCCGACGAACTCGTGCCCGATCACCATTGGGGTCGGGATCGTCTTCTGCGCCCAGCCGTCCCATTCATAGATGTGAACGTCCGTGCCGCAAATGGAAGCCCGCAGCACCCGGATCAGCACGTCAAAACCTTGAGGAACCGGCTGCGGCACCTCGTCAAGCCACAAACCGGCTGTCCGTTCTCTTTTTACCAGGGCGCGCATCGATTGCATAACTTCGCTGAAGATGAACGGGCAACGTCCGCCAAGACGGGGATGATGCAAGGGGTCTGCGGAATCCGGCTTTCCGCTTTGCCAATCTCCCCTATACTCGGCCGCATGCGCCTGCTTGCGTTGGATCCGGCCCTGCGAACCTCGGGCTATGCCTTGATGGAAAAGGATCACGGGCCGGTGCGCGTGCTTGACTTCGGTGTTCTCCGCAATCCCGCGTCGGCCTGCATGACTGCCTGCCTGGTGGAAATTCACCGAGGCATCGTCGACCTGATTGACCGTTACCAACCGGAACTGTGCGCGGTTGAAAGCATCATTTTCGTCCAGAATTCTAAAACGGCCGTCGTGCTGGGAGCCGCCCGCGGCTGCGCCCTGCTGGCGGCGGCGCAACGCGGGTTGCCTATTTATGAGTACGCGCCGAAACGGGTCAAACAAGCCGTGGTCGGTCGCGGGGATGCGCAGAAAGCTCAGGTTTGTTTTATGGTTCGTGCGATCTTAGGGCTGGACCGAACGCCGGGAAACGATGCCGCCGACGCCTTGGCCATCGGCCTGACGCACCTTCAGATGCAGGCAACCCCCGCCGCCCTGGTTCGAGCAGGCCGACACTTATGAAGTTCATCGATGCAGGTCGAATTTCGTTTGCCGCGGGCCTGCAGTTGCAGGAACGGCAGGTGGAGCGCTGCCTGGCGAGCGGTGAAGAAGCGGTGTTTTTATTGGAGCACGAGGCCGTCTACACCATCGGACGTCGACCCGACAAAACGAGCCTGGGCGACGTTGGCCGATTGCCGTTTCCGGTCCACGAAATCAACCGGGGAGGCCAGGCGACGTTCCATGGTCCCGGCCAGCTTGTGGCCTACCCGGTCCTGAATTTGAATGAGCGGGGGCGGGATTTGCACCGCTACCTGCGCGAACTGGAGACCGTGCTGATCAACCTTCTGGCCGAGTCTGGCCTGGAAGCGTCCCGGGTGTCCGGCAAGACCGGGGCATGGGTGCAAGGCCGCAAGATTGCTTCGATCGGTGTCGGCGTCCGCCGCTGGATCAGCATGCACGGACTGGCGCTGAACGTGGGTTCCGACTTAAGCGGGTTTGCCGCCATTACCCCGTGCGGGCTGCCGGGTGTGACGATGACGTCGCTCAGCCGGGAACTCGGGCGGGAGGTTCCGGTGGAGTTTATCAAGGGGCTTATCCCGAAACATTTTGGCAAGGTGTTCCCCGATCGGCCCTCGGGGGGTGCGGTCAGAACGGGCCTCCGGGACGCTCGGAAAGCGCCCTGAAGGAGGGCGCCTGGGGACAGACGCACCTGCCGAGGATGCGCCACCCGCCGTCTACTCTCACCCTGCTACCCCGGTCGGTGGGGGACCGCCGGCCCTGCTGAGCCCGGGTCGCACCACACCGGCGGCGAAGGGACTCGCCACCTTACCGGACCAGCCTGATCCTTTCTACATCTCCAGGAAATTGGCCAGCAACCGCCGGCCATTTTCCGTCATGATTGATTCCGGATGAAACTGAACGCCGTGCACCGGGTAATTCCGGTGCCGCAGGCCCATGATCTCGCCTTCCGCGGTTTCTGCCAGGATTTCCAAGGCGTCCGGCAGCGTCGCCCGTTTCACAATCAACGAATGGTAACGGGTTGCCTCGAACGGATTGGGCAACCCGGCAAAGACCCCGTCGCCTTCATGGATGATGGGCGAAGTCTTGCCAT
This sequence comes from Chthoniobacterales bacterium, assembly GCA_036401335.1. Taxonomy (GTDB): domain Bacteria; phylum Verrucomicrobiota; class Verrucomicrobiia; order Chthoniobacterales; family JAFAMB01; genus DASWVC01. The sequence goes on along the minus strand of DASWVC010000349.1, from coordinate 2,906 downwards.
GCATTAGACGATCGGCACGGACCACCTCTCCACCGTACACGTGGCCAATGCATTGGTGCCCGAGGCAGACGCCAAGGATGGGCACCCGAGGCCCGAAGTAGCGGATAAGGTCATTGCTCACGCCGGTGTCCAACGGGGTACCCGGACCGGGCGACAGACAAATCCGGTCCGGCGCAAGCTCTTTGGCCTGATCGAGTGAGACCTGGTCGTTTCTGCGGACAACCAGGTCAGCACCCAGTTCGCCGAAATATTGGACCAGGTTGTAGGTGAAAGAATCGTAATTATCGATGACAAGCATCATAGAAGCTTTTGCGCCCGCTCAATGGCGCGAAACAAGGCCATGGCTTTGTTCATGCTCTCCTGGTATTCTCCGTCCGGTGTCGAATCCGCTACCACCCCGCCGCCCGCCTGGATGTAGGCGGTGTTGCCTTTGAGGACCACGGTCCGCAGGGCAATGCAGGAATCGAGGTTGCCATCGAACCCGAAATAACCAATAGCACCCGAGTAGACCCCGCGCTTAGCCTTTTCCAACTCGTTGATGAGTTGCATCGCCCGTACTTTGGGTGCGCCTGACACCGTGCCCGCCGGGAAAGTGGCCCGCATCACGTCGTAGGCGTCACAACCGGGCCGCACCTCGCCCGCGACGTGTGAAACAATGTGCATGACGTGGCTGTAGCGCTCCACCGTCATAAAGTCGGTCACTTTCACCGAGCCAAATTCACAGATGCGGCCCACGTCGTTCCGGGCCAGATCGACCAGCATGAGGTGTTCCGCCCGTTCCTTCGGGTCGGCCAACAGCTCGGTCGCCAGTTGCTGGTCTTCCTCCAGGGTTGCGCCGCGCCGGCGGGTACCCGCCAACGGCCGGATCTCCACCCTCCGGTCCTGGAGGCGGACATGAACTTCGGGCGAGCTGCCGACCAGGGCAAACCGCTCGCCGAGCCGCAGGCAGAACAGGTACGGTGACGGGTTAACGAACCGAACAGCCCGGTAGAGGTCCAGCGGATCCCCCTGGAAAGGCGCCTCAAAACGCTGGGAAGGCACCATTTGAAAAATGTCGCCTGCTTCAATGTGCGCTTTGGCCCGCTCCACCATCACATAAAATTCCTCACGGGTGGTGTTGCTTACCGGTTGCAGGGAGGCCGGCACCGGCGCCGCATTCATCAGGCGGCTCCGTGTTGGCGTCTGCAGTTTGGCGATGATTTGAAGAATTTTCGCCTCTGCTTCCCGGTAGCTGACCTGGGGATCGCGGCCGTCGGCCATCGCGGTGGTCACAATCTTCAGACGGCGCATCCGGTGATCGAACACGAGAAAAGTGTCGGTGATCAGGTAGACCGCGTCCGGCACGTCGAGCGTGTCCGGGGGCGGCGGCGACACCGTGGGTTCAAACGAACGCACCACGTCAAAACCGATGTAACCGACCGCGCCGCCCGCGAAGGGAGGCAGCCCGGGAACGTCCACGGCGCGGTACCGTGACATCAGGTGCTTGAGCTCACTCAGCGGATCCGCTTCCGCGGTGTACCGGCGCTGCCGGCCGTCTTCTTCGACCAGAACGTTGGTGCCGCGCACTTCAAAATAGACCCGGGGCTCGCTGCCGAGAAAAGAATAACGCCCGACCTGATCGTTTGTTTCCGCCGATTCAAAAAGAAAGGACCGCCGCCCGTCATCGATCTTTTCGAAAACGCTGACCGGCGTTTCGTAATCGGCGACAAACTCGGTATAAACCGGGATCAAGTTTCCCCGCCCACAAAGCTCGACAAAGTTCGGAAAGGAAGGGTAAAGCGGGTAGGTGTTCATTTCCGGTAAACCGTTTCCGGCTCAAAAGCTTTTGCTTCCTTCACAGGCAGGGCGTTCCCCTTCCGATCAAGTTCCTGGTAGAAGCATGACTGGTAACCGGTGTGGCACGCGCCGGCCTTCTGCTCAACCTCAAAGAGGAGGACGTCACGGTCGCAATCCGTGAACCACCGCTGGAGCTGCTGGGTATGACCACTGCTCTCACCCTTCAACCAAAGCTTCTGGCGTGAACGGCTCCAGTAATGCATCAACCCGGTTTCAAGGGTTCGGGCCAAGGCCTCCCGGTTCATCCAAGCCATCATCAGCACCCGCCCGGGACGCCGGCTGTCGCGCACGATAGCCGGGATCAACCCGTTTGGGTCAAACTTAAAGTCGAGGTTCATGGGTCGGTTTGAATGCTCTAACCCAACCGGTTCTACCGGGCAAGTACGGGACGCCGTACCATGCCGTCGGTAAAAACGTGCAAATGGTCAAAACGGGAACAGCCAACTGCGTTGGTGAGAAGCGATAATAGCGAGGAGGCCATGGCCCCGGGCCTGCCGCCCCCCTTAGAGGTCGGAAAAACAAAATCGCCCACGGCCATGAGCGCAGAACCTAAACGCACGTGCATTTTCTCTGGCGGTCGTGTAAGGATTTTTGCACGAGGCGGTAGACGAACTATTAGATAAACTTATGGTGCCGTGTTATTGAGACAGGGTCGTCGTGGAGGCACCCCAAGGAATGGAGCGAGCTGAATGAGATGCGTTGACACCACGGTCCGCCCGGAACAGCAGTCGCGGGCAGCGAAGGTCGCCGATCAAAGGCGTTTAAGGATGAAGCGTAACAGGATGGCAAAGCAGGCACCGAGAACGTGGGGACCGGCCATTCTGGTGGCGGCAGCTTGGCTTGGGCAACGCTCTGGGGCATGGGCTGACGACAACACGGTGCATTCGGTGCAGAACATCTTTGCGCCGGTATCCGGCCCGGCGGAGACGTTGAACCAGATCGCGATTCTGGTGCTCGTCATCTGCGCCGGCATTTTTCTGATCGTCGCCGGGCTGACCGTTTACGCCGTGGTTCGTTACCGCCGTCGTGGTCCCCAGGACGATGTTTCCGAACCGCCGCAAGTGTACGGC
>DASWVC010000348.1:0-29246 GCA_036401335.1 Chthoniobacterales bacterium | reverse complement strand
TGCAGCAAGCGAGGGGTCATCGCCCCACCTGGGCCTGCCGAGGGAGCGGTCGCTCCCTGGGCGCTGAAGGATCAGCTCCCCTACCAGACGCACCCTTACCGAGGGACGGTGCAAAACGGCCTGGAAAGGTCGGTGATCCCTTGCCGACCGACACGGAGACGAAGCCACCACCGCCGGCACGCGCGAGTCTTTCGGAAATGACTTTTCCCGTCAGCTATAACTGTTTCTAACCAGCCTTTGCGGCCTTTTTCGGACGGCTGCGGAACCAGAATAACACGCCAAGCAACGCCACCGTCGCCAAGCCCACACGCAGGAGGCCGGCCGGGGTGTAGCGGAAATCCTGAACCTTCACCGTCGGGACAACCGACTCGCCCGGTCCCAGCGGCAACTCAACCTGCGGCAACTGGTCGAAGACGATTTTCACCGGCACCCGTTGAACCACCTTCACATAGTTTCCGGTGGCATTTTCCGGCGGGAGCAGGCTGAACCGGGCGCCGCTGCCGGCCTGAATGCTGTCGATATGACCCGCAAATTTTCGGTCCCCTAAAGCGTCCACCGTGATCTCGACCGGTAAGCCGGCCCGGAACCGGCCAATCTGGCTTTCTTTGAAATTCGCGTTAACCCAGATGTCCTTCGGGATAAACGCAAACAGCGTCTGCCCCGTCTGGACATAGTTGCCGGCCTCTACCGCTTTGCGGGTGACGCGCCCGTCTTCCGGAGCCCGGATCTCGGTGTACGACTCATTAAGTTCAGCGGTTTGCAGGTTTGCGTTGGACTCGTCTCCCTGCGCCTGCACGCTTCGCAGCACGGCAAAGTACGTTTTAACCTGTGCCTGCGCCTCGGCCACCTGGGCTTCATCGCTCGTCACTTTTTTGAGGTTTGCCTCCAACTGCGCCCTCGCCGTCTGGTCCGCAGCCCGGGCTGCGTCCAGATCCTGCGGCGACGACACCTTTTTCTGAAACAAATCCTCGGCCCGCTGAAGGTCTTTGCCGGCTTTTTCTGCCTGCGCGCGGGTCGCTTCCGCCGTTGCTTTGTCCGCCTCCACGGTCGCACGCAAGGTGCTCACATGGGCAACCGCTTGATCAATGGTGGCTTGGACGGCACCCGCTTGGGCATCGGTGCTCTCCAACGCGGCCGCCTTTTGTTTGCGTGCGGCGGCCAGATCCCGCGGGTCCAGCACGGCCATCAAATCCCCTTTCCGCACGAGTTGGTTGTCGTTCACCAGAACTTGTTCGACCCGTCCCGCCACTTTCGGCGCAACGCTGATGATGTGTCCCTCGATGAAGGCATCGTCTGTGCCCTGATACATCTGGCTTTGAGCATAGAAATGCAGCCCAAACAGGACCGCTGCGATCACGGCAGCAGCCATCATCAGGGTCAGTCGCAGGCTGCGCCCGCCGCGTGCGGGCTTCTCCGGGCGGACCGGAGCCGTCCCACGCGGAGCAGGACGAGCAGGTTGGCGCGAAGGCGCCTCAGTTTCAATTTGTTGAGCCATCGGATGCTTTCCCACCCTTGCCCGAAGACTTTGTCTCCAGGCCGCGGGCATAAATTTCTAAAAAGTTTTCTAAGTAAATGTCGCGCGGACCGCCCAGGTTCTTAAAAGGACCACGCCAGCGAAGGACGGCCGTTTGCAATGCGTCCCTCATCATTTCGATGGCTGCGAGCGGATCGACATCGGACCGCACCGAACCATTGTGCTGGAGGGAAGCAATCCACTCCGCCAATTGCCGTTTCACCGGCGCCAGGAGGTCAACGACGGTCTGTTGCACTTCGGGCGGCAGAAGGTGTCCTTCACCCAGGATGGCTCGGACAATTCCCTGACGCCGCTCCACCAACTCCAGGTAGGCTTCGGTGTACTCCCGCAAAGCGGTCCGAAAATCCCCGGTCTGAAGGGTAAACCGCGCCATGAAAGCGACTTCGGCCTGCAAAATTTGTTCGACCACAGCCCGCATCAATTCACGCCGGGTACGAAAATGACGAAACAAGGTGACTTCATTGACTTCCGCGCGTTGGGCAATTTCGCGGGTAGTGGCGGCCTGGAACCCACGCTCGGAGAAAACTTCGGTGGCAGCTTGCAAGAGCCGAGCGCGGCAGGAAGCAGGAACTGGGATGGTGGTCGCGAGGACCGGCCGCTGCATCATGCAAGTACTTACTTGCATTTGGCGAAGGTTGCAAGACCTTTTTTCGCCTTCGCTGCTCGACACCAAGTCGAAAGGGGCGGATGTGGTCCGCGTGTGTTAGTGTAGCCCCCGTTTTATGACCAAACGCCAAGCCACGGTCCGTCGGCAAACGGCGGAGACCAACGTTACGGCCACCATCGTGATCGACGGGTCGGGTACCCCGGACATTCAGACCGGCATCCCGTTCTTCGATCACATGCTCACGCTGCTTGCGAAACACAGCCTTTTTGACCTGCAGGTGGAAGCCGACGGGGATCTCGGCGTCGATAACCATCACACCGTTGAAGACGTTGGAATCGTGTTGGGCGAGGCACTGAAACGGGCTTTGGGGGATAAGTTCGGCCTCCGCCGCTACGGCTGGGCCCTTCTGCCGATGGATGAGTCCCTGGCCGAAGTCGCGCTTGACCTGAGCGGCCGCTTTTACCTGGCCTTTGAGGCTCCGGCTTTTCCCCAACCGATCGGGACGTTCGACTTCCAGCTCGTAGAGGAATTTTTGCGTGCCTTCGCCGTCAACGCCGGTCTTAACCTACACGTGACCATTCGGCGCGGCCGGAACGCCCACCACGTGGCGGAAGCGATTTTCAAGGGCATCGCGAAAGCCCTGGACCAAGCCTGTCAGGCGGATGCGCGCGTCTTGGGGGTGCCCAGTTCGAAAGGCGTACTCGCCTGAGTGTCGTCCGCTGTTTAAAGGAGAGAAAAGATGCGGCCTCGATTGGGTGTGATTGACTACGGCTCCGGCAACCTTCGCAGCGTCTCGAAAGCATTGGAACGCGTTGGCGGTGCGGTGGTCCGGGCGACGGACAGCCACCTGCCGGACGTGGATGCCCTGGTTTTGCCCGGGGTCGGGTCGTTCGGAGATTCAGTGCGCCAGCTACATGCCCGGCGCCTTTTCGAGCCGATTCGCGAATGGGTTCAGCAAAAACGGCCTTTCCTGGGGGTTTGCCTCGGGTACCAATTGCTTTTCGAAGCAAGCGAGGAAAGCCCGGGCGTGAAAGGTTTAGGCATCCTGGAGGGCACGGTGAAGCGATTCCCAACCGGGTTGTTGAAGGTACCTCACATGGGTTGGAACGAAATTCAGTGGACACCTGACGTCCTGGACCGGTTCCCGGGTCTACCCGAACGTTCTTTTGTTTATTTTGTGCACTCGTATTACCCTGACCCGCGGGACAAAGGGGTGGTGGCGGCCACGGCCCGTTATGGCGCGTCGTTCGCTGCTGCCGTTGCAACTCCGAACTTGCTGGCCACCCAGTTCCACCCAGAGAAAAGTCAAGACGCGGGTCTTGCGATCCTTGAACAGTTTGTTAGGTCGTTAACATGATCATCCTCCCAGCCATTGACCTGTATGACGGGCAAGTGGTCCGCCTCCGCCAAGGCAAGCTCGAAGAGAAGCACGTTTACTCGAACGATCCCATGGCGTTTGCCCGCCGTTGGGAAGAAGAAGGCGGCAACTGCCTTCATGTCGTCGACCTGAACGCTGCGTTTACGGGGGAGCACAAGAACCTTGCGATTATCGAACGGCTGGTGGGCATCCTTAACATCCCGGTTCAGGTCGGAGGCGGGGTTCGATCGATGGAAGCAGCTTCGACATTGTTGAGCGCCGGCGCCAGCCGGATCGTGGCCGGCACGAAGGCGGTGCAGGATCCGGATTTCGTGCGTGCCCTGGTCGACCGTTTTGGAGGGGACCGGGTGGCTGTCAGTGTGGACGCGCGTGATGGAAAGGTGGCCGTGAAAGGTTGGGCGGAGACGACCTCCCTGGACGCGATCGAGTTTGTGCAGCGGCTTGATCAGCAAGGCATTGGCACGATCATCTTTACTGACATCGCAACCGACGGGATGTTGACCGGACCTAATTTCAAGGCTTTGGCCAAAGTCCTTGACGCGACCAAAGCACAGGTTATCTCCAGCGGCGGCGTCGCCAGCATTGACCAGATCCGGCACCTTGCGATCCTGCCGCGATTGCACGGTGCCATCGTCGGGAAAGCCCTGTTTGAGGGTACGATCGACTTGGCCGAAGCAGTGGCCGTCGCCAATGCGGCCGCAGATGCCCTTGGTGCCGTCTAAGGGGTGACGAAAAGGTGTGTTTAGAGGAGTTGGCTCGACCGCCTTAAGTTCAACTGGGCGATAAAGCGGCTGCCCGTCACCTGATCAGGCCGACCAGCAGCCACCTGTTTTGGCAGGTCAAGTTTCGTCACCGGACTGCGGTGCGCGGCGCCTTGCTTTGGTCGATCAAGTCAGAAAGAATGTTGACCGTTTCACGCTTGATGGCATCCGCCTGGGCGTTGCTGGGTTCTTCCTCATCGGCGGGCACGCCGTCAACGTCGGCATCCTCTTTTGACGCCTTGTCCTTTTTCGTCGCGTCGTTTACTGCGGCGGCCTTATCGACGGGTTGAAGCTGCGGCTTGTCAATATCGGCCAGCGTTAACTGGAAATGACGGTCGTGATTCTGGGCTTCAGCCTTTTTCTCGTCCGCTTTTTCCTTGTCACGTTCCCCATTGTCGCGGTCAAGTTCGTCCCGGCGCACCTTTTCGTTCAATGACAGCCGGTTGATCCGGACACGATCTGTAAGCTGCTTTACGTCCTGCTCGACATCCTGGAAAGTTGCGTCCTGGCCGGTCCGCGCCATCGATTTGCGCCGCAGGTCGTCGACGAACAACGCTTTCCGGTTGTTGGCAAGGTCGATCGGGGCCGGTTCCACTTCGTCGTAAGGCAGCGGGTGTTCGAGGGCGGATTCACCGAACTCGGGGTTGTCGGTCAGTGACGGGAGAACAACGTCTGAAATCACGCCGCGAAACTGGGTCGAGCCTCCGGCCACCCGGTAAAATTTTTGCACCGTCAACTTGAGCGCGCCAGCCTGGTTGCCAGGACCACCCAGCATTGGCATAAAACGACCAAGCTCAAGCATCGTCTGAACGGTTCCTTTTCCGAATGTGCTGGAATCGCCGACAATCAACGCGCGGCCATAGTCCTGCAGGGCAGCCGCAAAAATCTCACTGGCAGACGCGCTGAGTTTGTTCACCAGCACGATCATCGGGCCTCCGTAAGCCACCGATTGGTCTCGGTCTTTAAGGACGTCGATGTCGCCATTGGCATCTTTAACCTGAACCACTGGTCCCTGCGTAATGAACAAACCCGTCATCTTAATGGCTTCGTCAAGCGAGCCACCCCCGTCCCTCCGCAAATCAATGACCAACCCCTGAATGCCTTCCTGCTGCAGCCGCTTGAGCAACGCCGCCACGTCCCGCGACGTGCTTTTGCCCGTGCGCGATTTTTCCATGTCTTGGTAAAAGGATGGCAGGGTGATCCATCCTACCTTCGCTAGCGAACCGTCCGGTAAATCACGCTCAATCACCTCCGCTTTGGCTTCCTGTTCCGTGAGTTTGACGTTGTCACGGACAAGCTCCACCACCTTGCGCTTGGAAGGATCAACCGTGTTCGTGGGAATCACCTGAAGGCGGACGGTGGAACCCTTTTTGCCACGAATCATTTCCACGACCTTGTCGAGCTTCAGGTCAGCCGTATCCACAAAATTATCTTTGCCCTGTGAGACGCCGGCGATGCGGTCGCCTACGCTAAGTTTGCCGCTCAATTGTGCGGGACCGCCGGGCAGCAGCCGCGCCACTTTCGCGTAACCATCTTCGGAACGAAGCTCGGCACCGATGCCGGTGAGGGAAAGGCGCATGTTGATTTCGAAGCTCTCCAGATCCGACTTGCCCAGGTATTCTGAATGGGGATCGTAGGTCAAGGCCACCGCGTTCAGGTAGGTCTGCAGGATGTCATCGTCGTCCCGTTCCTCCAGGTTCTTCAACATCTGGTCATAGCGCCGGCCGACCACTTTCGGGCCAGGTTCCGTGGCCAATTTGTTGAGTTTCTCCTGCAACAACTCGCCCTCGATCCGGTCCCGCCAAAGGTTATCCGCATCGGCTTCGTTGGCCGGCCACGGATCTTTCTTTCGGTCCAACGCGATGGTCCGATTGCTCTTGAACGGGTAATCCTTCTTCAGGAGTTGCCTGATCTTGGCCACGCGATCCTCCACCCGCTGCTTAAACAGGGCATAGATGCTGCGAGCCGGTTCGACGTCGCCGACCAACAAGTTCTGATCCAGCGTCGGGCCGTTCTTCTGTTTGATCTCTGCAATGTCTTCCTGGGTAAAAAAAAGCCGGTTGTAATCCAGGTTGTTCAGGTAAGTGTCCAACACTTTCTGGGCCATTGCGTTGTCGAGCTTCTGGCGGCTGTAATGGCCTTGTTCCATGAGCTTGACCACCGTGGCGGCCACCTGCCGGGAGTCCGCGACACTGATCTTTGGCCCCGGTTTTGCCTGAGCAAAGACGGAAGGAACGGAAAAGGACAACGTGACCGCCGTAAGAACGACCCAGGTAGTTTTCATGCAATTACGAAACGACAATCTACAGAAGCCAGACGGATAGATCAAAGACGCACATTCTCCAATTCTGGCATGTTCTCAAACCGCTGAATCTCCATTTCTTATGCTCGATATTCAAACCTTTATTGGTGGTATTTTCGATACCAACGCTTACCTCGTAGAGGCGCCGCAAGGTGACCTGCTCGTTGACGCCCCGACCGGCACCTGTGAATGGCTGTCAAGCCAGAACCGTCGGCCGCGGCTTTTGCTTATCACTCACGGGCACGTTGACCACATCGACGATGCGGCCAGGATTGCGCGGGAATTTCAGTGCCCGGTGGCCTGCCACCGCGAAAGTGTCCCCCTGCTGACCGATCCCGACGTTTTCCGGAAACTCGGTTTCAATCTGGAGGTTGAGTCCGTGCAGCCCTCAGTTCTTATAGAGGAAACGGCACAAACCACGGCATTGGGCCTCCCTTTGCAGGTGCTTTTAGTTCCTGGCCACTGCCCGGGCAGCCTCTGCTTTTACCATCGGGAGAGCGCAAACCTTTTCAGCGGCGACACCCTCTTTGCCGGAAGCATCGGCCGCACCGACCTGCCGGGAGGCGACCTCCCGTTGCTCCTGCGAGGTCTGCACTCGAAGGTGCTGGTGCTGCCGGATGCTACCCGTGTCCTTCCCGGGCACGGTCCAGCCACCACGGTCGGCGTGGAGCGCCGGACAAACCCTTACCTGGCAAGGTAAAACGTGGGCTGCAGCCACCGGTTCAGTGCAGCACCCCGTCCACGTCCTCTTCGGTCAGGTCGAGCGGGTGGCCACTCCACACTACTTTTCCCTGCCGGTCCACAAGAAAGGCCTGAGGAATGCCTTTCACCCCGAAGCGGGCATAAAGCTGCCGGGGGGCTTGGACGGCCACCGGGTACTGCATCGGCAGCCCCTGCTGGAACCTTTCCACGGTCGGAGCATCCTCGTCGGTAATGCCCACGACTTCGAGGCCGGCCTCGTGATACCGGGCGTAAACGTCGTTCAGGTGCGGGATGCTCCGGCGGCAGGGCGGACACCAGGTCGCCCAGAACTCCACCAGAAGCGGTTTTCGCTGCAGGTCCGGCTTCTCCCGAAGGTAGGTCAGGGCAAGCGGTGGCAGCCGGTCACCGGGTCTGACGCCAGCCGTCCGCGCATGTACCCACAGCGTCGATCCGACGATCAGAACTCCGGCAACAACAATCCAGGCCCATCTTTTCATAACGCCACGATCCTCGCCCACGTTCACCGCCGGTTCAACGCCGCCCGTGCTTCCGAGAGCCTCCGTTCCCGGAACCAACCCCGGGGGGAAGCGCCTGCCCCCGTCACCCGTTCACGCTTTCCTCTGTTCCTCCACGCCAGGACCCCGCGTCAGCACGACCCGGCCCTCGGCCACCACCTCGTCGGCCACCTCGGCCTTTACGTCGCACATGAATAACGCTTGGAACGCACCCGAAAGGCGGGCGCTGAAAACGACGCGCTCCTTCGGCCGGACAGGACGCAGGAACTTCATGGACTGAATCGCCGTAAGCAGAAACACGTGATCCCGATCCGCCACGGCCACCCCTGCCGTCTGAGCCATGCCTTCGGCCAGCAACACGCCAGGCACCACCGGGTTTCCGGGAAAGTGGCCCTGAAAGAACGGTTCGTGACCGGAAAACGTCTTGGTCGCGATCGCCATCAGCCCAGGTTCATGCGCCTCAACTGCCTCAATAAACACAAAGGGCTCCCGGTGAGGCAAGCCGAGGTCAAGGGGATCCATGTGAGCATAGGATGGCTCATTGCCGCCAGCGGGCGCAAGCCTCCGGTTCCGTCAAGGCTGAGGGGAAGAACGTGTCGGCGCGACGGGGAAAAACAAATGCCACGAGTTGAAAACCGAAGAATGCCACGAATGGGGCAGGAGCCACGAACGGCGGTGCTTCTCCGGCTCTGCCGTTTGTGGCATCCTTTCATATTTCCGCTCGTGGCATTGCTTTGTTTCGGCGTGGAAGCGGCACCGCAGGGTCACGGTTGCGCCCAGTCCTCCGGTGAGGAACGTTGCAAATCCCGATGCTCGATCCGGAATACGCTCAAGCCATATTGAACCAGCATGCCCGGTCACCCCGGCACTACGGCCCGCTGCCAATACCGCCAGCGGCCCACGTGACCCAGACGAATCCAATCTGCGGCGATGAAGTAACCGTGTTTCTGGAGCCTAGGGCAGCCGGGACCCTGATCCAGTTTACCGCTCAGGCGTGCGGCATCTGCACGGCCTCGGCTTCCCTGATGTGTGCGCGGCTGCGAGGACATACCCTCGAACAGGCCCGGTTCGCCGTGGTCAGTTTCCTTGCCTTCCTTAGCGGCGACCTGACGGAAACGGGCGAACTGGGCGACCTTCAGGCCTTGGCCGGGGTACGCGCCTTCCCTCAGCGGATCGGTTGCGCGACGCTGCCCTGGAAAGCGCTCATGCTGGCGCTGGAAGAAGGTGTCGGGGCAGAAGAAGGCGTCGGGGTAACGGGGTAACGGAGTGTCGGGGTGGAAGGAGGTGGGAATCGCGCCCGTCTGGTCGGTCGGGTCACGCGCCGTCTTTTGCGGGCGGGGCCCTCCGGGAAGCGCCACCCCGCCGGTGCCGGCGGCGAAGGGACTTGCCGCCCCGCCCTACCGGAGAAGGCGGCCCCCGGAGGGAAAAGCATTTCGGACCGCACGGCGGCCAAACGGCCGGGAGGGGGCGTTTGCGGCGCTTGGAGATCCCGGTCCGGCTTAAGTACGCCTAGGGGTCGCGCGTCCCAACGCGACCTCCTCAAGCGGCCCCGGGAAGGTGGCCCGCCTCACCCCGCAGTCGGCAAGGGACTGCCGGCACCTGCAAGGTGCCACAAATGGAAAAGTTAAAGGGTGCCACAAACGGCAGAGCCGGAGAAGCACCGCCGGTCGTGGCCCTAAATAAGTCGTAGCATTCTTCGGTTCTTTGATTCCTGGCATTTGCGTCACCCCGTCCCCCGACACTTTTTCCCTACCGTCCCGGGCTGCGGGGCTTGCGTGTGACCCAGAACTTTTTGCCAGCAACGCCTTCAAAGGTTGCCTGCGTCCCGGCCTCGTCCGTTTCCTCACCGCAAACGGTAGACTGCACGACCGGCCTCGGTTCCAGCGAGACCCTGAGGTAACGCCCGATTAAAGACCATTCCTGGGGCAGGATCATTGACTGGAACAACCCCCCGGCGTCGGCCGACGGGTGTTCACGGCAAAAATCGTCCCAATCCTTTTGCGGCACGCCCAGGACAAATCCGCCGAGCGGTTCAGGAGTGCCGGTGGGTCCAGGGCGCAAGAGCTTGAAACGGCAGTATAACAATAAGGGCTTCATCGGCTTGATCAAACGATGCATGAGACCGGGGACGACCTGTCAGCCTGCCATTTGGGTGGCGGGAACGGTTTGCTTCGGGCCCGGGGTTGCCGTTGGCGCGGCCCGGTGAAGGGACAGTTCACGGTTGACGTTGAGGAAGATGCGTTCCTCGATCGGCCCGGGGCCGACGTGCAATGCGGCTGCCTGATCGAGGATGGCTTTCTCGGCCACGGTCAACCGTTCCTGCTGAAGAAGGTGTTCGGTCCAGGACGGCACCATCATTTCGATGCGGAAGGTGTTGAACCGGCTGAGGTCCTCGTGCAGACGCCAGCTAAATGCGCCATTGCGCAGGTGGATCAACCGAACTTGACGCATCAAGCTCATGAACGCGTGTCCGTGAGTGTAGTCCACCTGGAATTCGTAGGTGATGATGACAGGGCCGTCGTGCGGTTTGGGCGTATGAATCAACTTGGCCGAGAGAGGCGTTACGGGCGCGGGTTCGAAACTCAGCTCTTGCGTAAAGTCGATTGAGAGCAGGTAATTCAATCCTACGCTGGCGGCCATAAGCACCGCGGCCCCAACCAAGGTAACGTGCAGGCCGAGGGTGGCTGCAGCCACCCCCCAGACGACGCCACCCAACGCGGTGGCTCCCTGCCCGGCCATGATAATCGTTGCGTTCATGCGACCGCGGGCCCAGCCAGGCATCGCCCGCTGGCCTGCCACCCAAAGTTCCGAAGCCGCGAGCGTCCACCCGATGCCGGCCAGGAACGCGATGACCATCACCATCCAGGGATGACGAACCGAGGCCAGGGCGGCGAGCACGACGGCGAGCAGCAAGGTCGCAATCGTGATAATCCGATTTGATTTCAAGCGGTTCCGCATGGCCGGCATCACAAAAATGGCCCCGAAGACCGACCCTATGCCCATCGAAGTGAACAAAAATCCGAGGCTGGACGGCTGCAGGTGCAACCCTTTCAAACCAACGACCGGGAGCAAAGCGGGAATGATGGAAATAAAAAACGTGAACAGGACATTGCGGGCCAGCACGACCTGAATGGCAGGCGCAAACCGGACGTAACGCAACGCCGTCGCGAAAGCCTCAAAGAAATTTTCGAGCGGCGACTTGGATTGGCGCTGCCGTGGCCGCCACGCCAGCAACGCGGCCAGCACCGCGAGGAAAAAAACGGCATTCATCGTAAACACCCAGTTTGCGCCGACGAACGGAAGGAGCAAACCGCCGATGGCCGGCCCGATGATCCCGGATAGGTTCAGTTGCAGCCCACTCAAGGTGGCTGCTGAGGGCAGTTCCTCGTCGGTGACCACCTCCGGCACAATGGCAGTCCACGCCGGGGCGTTGAAGGCAAACCCAACGCCGATCAGGAACACCGCGGCTAGAATAAGGTACGGGTTAAGCAGCCGCAAAAACCCCAGGCCGGCCAGCGCCCCGGCTGATAGCGCCAGCCAGACGTTCAGTACGCAAAGCAATTTTCGACGGTTCACCAGGTCGGCCAACGCACCCGCGGGCAAGGTAAACAGGAAGAAGGGCAGGGAAGCTACGGTCGACATCAGCGAGAGCATCACCATGGAATGGCTCAAGCTGTTCATTACCCAGGTAGCGGCTGTGTCATGGGCCGAGACCAGGGTGCCGGAAACCACGCTGGCCACCCAAAGCCGGCGGTAAACCGGGTTGCGCAACGCGCGAAACGTTGATGTGGAGGCGGCTGACGTCTTCATGATAGGAACGCGGCCCCGTCAACGGCAGGCGGGTGGGAATTAAGGGCCGCTCGAACCGGTCCGCAAACCATTTGTGGGACGCTACGGAATCTGCGAGACGTCCGGTGCGGCCACTGGCGGCGCGGTTTTTGATGGTCCGACGCCGGGCGGCTGGTTTTTTGTCCCCTTCGTTCGTGGCGGTGGCCGTTGCAGGAGTCGACGGGGCAAAAGCTCTTTGTTCACTGACAGGTAATGCTTGACCACGGGCCCTTTTTGACCCGAGTGCAGGGCCCAGAGCTTTTCCCAGGTATCGAGCTCACCACGGGTCATGCGTTCGTGCTGCTGCAAATGCTCGGACCAGGAGGTTACCAGCATTTCCATGCGGAATCGGTTCCGCTTTTCGAGGTCTTCGTCGAGGCGCCAGGAAAACGCGCCGTTACGGAGGTAAACAAGACGCATTTCCCGCATCAACTCAAGGAACCGCGCCCGGTTTTCCTCTTCCACTTCAAACTCCATCGTCACCGAAACCGGTCCTTCCTGGGGTTCGGGCACTTGCAGCCGGCGGTGGCGGGCCGTGGTGAGCGGCGCAGGATCCAGGTCCAGCCGTTGCGCAAAATCGATGGATAGCGGAACCGACAACGACAGGCTGAACAGCAGCAGCAGCGCCGCGGCAAGCAGCGCAAATTGCACGTTGACGGAGGCCGCGAGTCCGCCCCAGACCAAGCCGCCCAGGGCCATGCCGCCCTGGGAAACCATCATGTGCGTGGCATTCATCCGGCCCCGCGCCCAACTCGGCATGGCCCGCTGCGCGGCCACCCAGAGTTCCGACGCGGCCAACGTCCAACTGATACCGGCAAGAACTGCCACCCCCAGAAACAGGTCGACGTTGCGCACCCACACCATCAGAAAAAACACGGCGGCCAGGAGCGCATTCGCCAGCATGGTCAGGTTGTTGGACGAGAACCGCGCGCGGGCCCGCGGGATCACGAGCACGGCACAGCCGACCGAGCCGATGCCCATGGTGGTAAAAAGCATGCCGAGGTGGGTGGAATCCAGGTGCAAGACCCGGAGTCCCACCACCGGCAACAACGCCGGGATGACCGAAATAAAGACGGAAAAGAGCACGTCCCGCGCGAGCACGACCTGCATTCCCGGAGCATACCGCACGTAGCGAACGGCACTGGCAAATGACTCAAGGAAGTTTTCGAGGGGCAGTTTCTGGGGCGCGAAGGACGGGCGCCAGACGAACAGGACAGACACCACCAACAAAAAGCAGACGCTGTTCGCCGCAAAAACGGCAGGGGCACCCATCAACGGAACCAGCAGCCCTCCGAGGGCCGGGCCCAGAATGCTTGAGATGTTCAGTTGAACCCCGCCCAGCGTGACGGCCGACGGCAATTCCTCTTTGGTTACGATCTCTGGCACAAGGCTGGACCAGGCCGGAGCGTAAAAGGCAAAGCCGGTGCCGATGAGAAAAACGATGCCCAGGATGAGGTAGGGGTCCAATAGGTGAACCAGCTGCAACCCGGTCAGCAAGGCGGCGGTGAAGGCTAACCAGACGTTCATCCAGATCAGCAAGCGGCGCCGGTCGATCATGTCGGCCATGGCTCCGGCCGGCAGGGTAAAAAAGAAAAACGGCAGCGCGGCCACCGTTGACATGGCCGAGATCAGGAAGCTGGACTGGGTCAGCGTGTTCATGATCCAGGTCGCTGCAGTATCCTGGGCCGACACGCAGCAACCCGAAACCAGGCTGGCCACCCACAGCCGGCGGAAGGTCGGGTTCTGGAGGGATTTCCAGATCGACGTGTCGCTGACCTGGCGGGCTAATCGCGCCACGGACCTCCCGGGGTTCTCCCTTCACACACCTCGCCGCAGCTGCTTTCCGTCATAAACTTTAAGGTTTATCTAACCTGAACCGGTCTTAATGTGCTGCAACCGCCAAGAAAGCTTGGCCGGCGGAAGCATTCCAACCGCCTCCCCTGTTCGCACGCAGACCTCCATTAGCATGTTCAAACGTTTTCCCAAGGTCATCGTGGAAGGCACCCGCCTCACCGGCAAGACCGATCTGGCATTTGCCCTGAATGAACACCCCCGAATCGTAGGCGCCCGGAAATACCGCTACCATGCGCCGATCATTTCCGCTGAATGGAACGGCCTGACCCGCGAAGCCTGGGGTGCAAGCCTGATCAATTTTGAACCGGAGCATGAACCGATCGTGCTCGAGACCTACCGGACCTGGGCAAGGCTTTTCGAACTCTACCCGTACTATTCCTGGATTGTTGACCGGTTCCACCTCTCAACCCAGACTTCGCGCTGGCTGTACGCCGCGCGCCGTTACGATTTCAGGTGGCTCGAGGAACGCCTTGCTCCCCTCGGGTTCCGGGTGGTTTTCTGCTGGCGGGAGCCAGCCTCTTTTGCAGCGGCGCGGGAACGCCGTTTGGCCGTGTCCAGCAACCCATCCCAGTACGATGACCTCAGCCTGTTCGTTCGGGAGCAGGAGACGCTCCAGGAATTCTTTGATCAATCCCTTTTGCCGAAATTGGTTGTCGAAGCCACAGACAGCAATATCCCGCGAATGGCGTCGGAGATCGCGGACTGGCTGGAGGCCACCGGAGGGCTGACCGAGCCGGACTAAGGAGCAAATGCCACTAATCAAAATTCTGAAAAAATGCCAAAAACGAAAGAGCGCCGCGAGGGGGCGCAGTGCCGCCTCCCATCCATTCTTTCATTTTTTGATTCTTTGATTTGTGGCATCCTTTGACCTGTGGCATTACCCCCATACCCCGCTACCCCGACACCTTCTTCTCCCCCCGTTTCATGAAAACCGTTGCGCTTGTCTTTGCTTTGTCGGTATGGCTCGTAAGGTCGGCCTCGGCGTGGACCAATGGCGAGCTGCTCGTGTGGATGGACGCGGATCGCGCGCAGGCCATGCAACCCATTGCCCAGCACTTTGAGCAGGATTTCGGCGTCAAAGTGAAAATCGAGGCTCCCGGGCAACTTACCGACAATTTCCCGATGGCCGCTCAAGCCGGCAAAGGTCCGGACATCGTAATCTGGGCGCACGACAAAGTGGGGGAATGGGCGGACGGCGGTCTCATTTCTCCGATCGAAGTTTCGGACGGTTACAAGGCAAAGTTCTTTCCAAAAGCATGGGAGGCAGTCAGTCACCAAAAACAGCTTTGGGGTTATCCGTTGAGCTTTGAAGTGGTTGGATTGATCTACAACAAGAAACTGGTTACGGGTCCACCTCCCCAGGAACTGCCGGACTTGATCGCATTTAACGACCGCTTTAAACACGAACATCCCGGGATGCTCAGCATTCTGTGGCAGTACAACAGTCCTTTTT
The DNA here is from genome assembly GCA_036401335.1 of Chthoniobacterales bacterium. GTDB lineage: Bacteria > Verrucomicrobiota > Verrucomicrobiia > Chthoniobacterales > JAFAMB01 > DASWVC01. The sequence continues at coordinate 14,312 of DASWVC010000348.1, read as the reverse complement.
TCTCCTGGGGAATTCTCGCCAGCGGCGGGGCGTACATTTACGCCAAGACGGATGCAGGGTACGACGTGCGCAATGTGGGCGTGGCCAGCCCGGGGGCCGTCGAGGCATTGACCGACCTGATCAAGCTGGTGCAGGCCGGCGTGCTGCCAAAAAGTGTTCCCGACAACGCCGCGCCCAAGGAGATGATGTCCCAGGGTAAGCTCGCCATGATGATCTCGGGACCATGGGATTGGCCGGACCTGATTAAGAAAGGCATCGACTTCGGCGTTGCCCCTATTCCGGGCGTTGGCGATAAACCGGGGAAGGCCTTTATCGGCGTCTCCGTCGCCTACATCAACCGCACCTCGCCCAACAAGGATCTCGCCAAGGAATTACTCGAAAATTATTTCGTGACCAACGACGGGCTGATGGCGGCCAACCGGGCCAAACCGATCGGGCTTCCGGCCTTGACCGTTGTCTATGACCAACTGGCTAAAGACAGCCCTTTGATCCAGGACCTGAAAACCTGCGCCGATAAAGGCGAGGTGATGCCCAACATTCCGCAAATGGGACGATTCTGGAGTGCCATGAGTTCCGCCATGGAGATCGCCACCAACGGACAGACTTCCGCCCAAATTGCGTTGCGGCAGGCAGCGGATAACATGCTCCGGTAAGCTCATGAAAGCCATCATCTACGACGGGCCCCGTCAATTCTCGTACCGCGACACCGCCGAGCCGACGCTTGAGCCCGATGAAGTTCTCATGCGCGTTGATGCTTGCGGCCTTTGCGGCACCGACCTGCACATCCATGAGGGCCATTTTTCTCCCCGGTTTCCGCTCATTCCGGGCCATGAATTTACTGGCGAAATCGTCGAAACCGGCACCGCCGTTTCTGAATTCAAATCGGGTCAGCGGATCGTGGCGAACAGCAATGTGGCGTGCGGCGCTTGCTTCTATTGCCTGCGCGGCGACCGCCTGCTCTGCGACAACCTCGGCGCGTACGGCGTGACCATGAACGGCGGGTTTGCCGAGTACCTGAAAATCAAGGCAGACCGTGTTTTTGTCATCAACAACCTCACCCCGCGTCAAGCAATCATGGTGGAACCTACCGCCTGTGCGGTGCACGGCATGGAAGTGCTCGCCGTTAAACCGGGCAGCGACGTCCTCCTTTTCGGGGCCGGGCCTACCGGGCAAGTGCTGGCGCAGCTGCTCCAATGCAACGGAGCGGCGCGGCTTTTGGTAGCGGCGCCCCCGGGTCCGAAGCTGGACCTTATGGCCAAATTAGCAGGGTGTGAGGTGATTCCGATGGACCGCAAGGATCCCGAGAAGCACCGTCGCCGGCTCACGGAACTTAGCCCTCGCGGCTTTGATTACGTCGTCGAAGCAACCGGGGCGGTGGCAGTGTGCGAGGATGCGCTGCGGTTCGTGCGCCGGCGGGGTACCGTGATGGTCTACGGCGTGTACGATGAAAAAGCTTCCGTCCACTTCAATCCGTTTGATGTGTTCCGGCGCGAGCTCACCATCAAAGGCTCGTTTGCGCAGATTGACAGTTTCAGCCGCGCGGTGGCTTACCTTGAGAACGGCAAGATCAAGGTGGACGAGATCGTGACGGAGGAGGTTCCGCTGCCGGATTACCAACGTGCGCTGGATGACACCTGGGCCCGCAAAGGTGTGAAGACGGCCCTGGTGCCGGAACACCGGTAAACAACGGTGGAGGGTGGGGACGGGGCGCTGCTTTGCACCTGTCGTTCCGATGGATCGTACGGACCAAAGAAACACTTGCAGCCCTCCGGCCGCATGTTAGAGATTCCGGCTCTTGGCAAGGCTCGGGTGGTGAAATGGCAGACACGTACGTTTGAGGGGCGTATGCCGAAAGGCATGGGGGTTCAAGTCCCCCCCCGAGCATTCCGGAAGTTTGTGGAGGGTACACGGCACGGTAGGGCCGGCGGTCCCACGCGGATGGTGGGTCAGGGTTCCATCGCAATGGGTCATTTGAGGAGGTCGGCGCGAGGGACACGTGAGCCTACCGGACGCGCCGTCTGCCAAACAAACGGCCCTACCGGAATGCCGGCGGGGATGGTATAACGGCCCATGGCCAACGGCTTCAGTTCCGAGATTCGTACTGACTGCGCGTCTGTGCCGGTTGAACTCGGCGACCGGAGGTACATCGTGGAAATTGGTCCCGGCCTGCTCGACGAGACCGGCAGCCGCCTTCGTCAAATGGGGTTGCACGGGCGCCTCGCCCTGATCACGGATGAAAACGTTGACGGCCTTTACGCACCCCAGGTGACCGCGTCGCTGACGCAAGCCGGGTACGAATCGGTGTGTTACACCGTGACGGCAGGCGAAGCCTCGAAAGCCCTCGCGACCGTGCAGCACCTTTGCGACGCGATGGCCCGGGACGGATTTGACCGATCGGCCGCGGTGCTTGCCCTCGGCGGCGGCGTGGTCGGAGACCTCGCCGGATTTGTAGCCGGCGTCTACTACCGGGGAGTTAAGCTGGTGCAACTCCCGACGACCGTCATGGCCCAGGTCGACAGCGCGGTGGGCGGCAAAACCGCCGTCAACCTGCCCGCTGGCAAGAACCTGGTCGGCGTTTTCCACCAACCCGCCCTGGTGCTGGCCGACACCGCCTCCCTGCAGACGCTTGGGCCCCGTGAATGGAACGAAGGCTTTGCCGAAGTCATCAAGTACGGCGTGATCCGAAGCCCACAACTGCTCGTTGCTCTTGCCCTGGATCCGTTGCCTGACCTCGCCGCAGTCATCCGCGAGTGCGTGCAGATCAAGGCGGACATCGTCGCCGCCGACGAGCAGGAGACATCCGGCCTCCGCGCCCTGCTTAACTTCGGGCATACGCTCGGCCACGCCATCGAAGCCGTGGCGGGTTACGGCTCCTTGTTTCACGGGGAAGCGGTGGCATTGGGAATGCGGGCTGCGGCTTTCCTTTCTCAACGGCGTGCCGGCTTGTCGCTCCACGAAGTTACCCGTCTTGACGCCCTGTTGCGGCGGTTTTCACTGCCCCGGGTTCTGCCGCCGGGCCTGGAACCGAAAGCTCTCCTGCGCCACGCTTTTACCGATAAGAAGTTCGTCTCGGGCCGGATTCGATTTGTGCTTACCCCGCGTTTTGGCGAAGCGTTCGTGTCCGAGCAGGTCACGTCAGCGGATCTGCACGACGCGATCATTTACCTTCAAACCGCCTGAGCCGTGACGCAAACCGAGGCGCTGCTTGTCCTGAATGCCTTGCCCCGCCTGGGTCCGGTCGGGGTGCGCAAACTCCTGGACCGGTTCGGCGATCCCCAAGCGGTGTTGCGGGCGCGGCGGGCGGACCTGGCCTCCGTCGAGGGCCTGACCGGGCCGGCGCTGGAATCCTTGCTGGCATGGGAAGCCGGCACTGATCTGGCCGGCGAGCTCGAACGCATCGAACGGTTTGGCGCGACCCTCCTGACGATTCTCGACTCTGGTTACCCGCCGTTGCTCAGGGAAATCCACGACCCGCCCACGGTTCTGTACGTTTGGGGTACCTTGGAGCCCCGGGACCTGCACGCCATCGGGGTCGTCGGCTCAAGGAAGACGTCGCACTACGGCCTGGAGTGCGCGAAAAAGTTCGCTTACCAACTGGCTTACGCGGGGCTCACCGTGGTCAGCGGCCTGGCCCGCGGGATTGACTCGGCCGCCCATCAGGGTGCGCTCGCCGCCAAGGGCCGAACCATTGCCGTGCTCGGAACCGGTTTGAACCACCTTTACCCACCGGAAAACCTCACCTTGGCGGAGCGGATTGCGACCAGCGGTGCTGTCGTCACCGAGTTTCCCATGGAAACCAAGCCCGACCGTCAGACCTTTCCGATGCGCAACCGGATCATCAGCGGTTGGAGCTTTGGGGTGCTCGTCGTTGAGGCGGGCCTGAACAGCGGCGCATTGATCAGCGCACACCAGGCAGGGGAACAAGGAAGATCGCTGTACGCCGTCCCGGGCCCGATTGACCGGCCCACTTCCCTCGGTTCAAACCGCCTCATCCAGCAAGGGGCCAAACTGGTCCAGGATGCCCAGGACATCCTGGAAGACCTGCAGGCGCTCTTCCCTCACCCCCCGGCGTTGCAGCCGAGCCTCCCCACCGATCTTCCCCCTGCCCTGCTGGCGGTTTACCAGGCCATTACGGCGGAAGAAACACGGATCGACGACATCATCCGACGCAGCGGACGCCCATCCGGGGAAGTGGCGGCGACGCTCCTGGAACTCGAGATGCGCAACCTCGTTCGCCAGTTGCCCGGCAAGTATTTCGTTAAACTTCTGTAACCAGCAAATTCATTTGCGAGATCGCGCAGTGCCTTCTACTGTCCCCGCTCGAGCTCTGCGGATAACGAATACCCGGGAGCACGACTGAAGTAGAATGGGAAAAGTTCTCGTTATCGCGGAGAAGCCAAGTGTGGCCCTCGACCTTACGCGTGCCCTGGGCGGCTTCACGAAAAAGGCGGATTTTTTCGAAAGCGAGGGGTACGTCGTTTCGTCCGCCATTGGCCACCTGGTGGAGCTTTGCCTGCCGAACGAGCTGGACAAGAAAAGGGGTAAGTGGAGTTTCCAAAACCTTCCGATCATCCCGGACGAGTTCCAGCTGAAGCCGATCGAAAAGACGGAGGTGCGTTTCAACCTGTTGAAACGCCTGATGAAGCGGGAGGATGTAAAACTTATCGTCAACGCCTGCGATGCCGGGCGTGAAGGCGAACTGATTTTTCGCTACCTCATCCAGGCCGCCGGGGTGCGTAAACCGATGCGCCGTCTCTGGCTGCAGTCCATGACCCTCGATGCCATCCGGGCGGCGTTCGCACGCCTCCGGTCCGACGAGGAAATGGTCCCCCTGGCCGAGGCGGCGGTTTGCCGGTCTGAGAGTGACTGGCTGGTCGGCATCAATGCAACCCGCGCCATGACCGCCTTTAATTCCAAGGTGGGCGGCTTCCAGCTAACACCGGTCGGCCGGGTGCAGACGCCCACGCTTGCCATTCTGGCAGAGCGGGAAGAGCGCATCCGCGCCTTCGTCTCACGACCCTACTGGGAGGTGTTTGCCGATTTCCAGATTGCGGCGGGCAGTTACCGCGGACGCTGGTTTGATGAAGCGTTTACCCGCGACCAGGACGAAGATCGCAAGCCCGAGCGCCTCTGGGAGGCGGCCAAGGCACAGGCAATTCAATCCCGGGTGACTGGCAAACCAGGGGAAATTACCGAAGAGAAAAAGCCGACGACGCAGGCGCCGCCGTTGCTTTACGATCTGACTTCCCTGCAACGGGAAGCAAACGGGCGCTTTGGTTTTTCCGCACGCCGCACCCTTCAAATTGCTCAACAGCTTTACGAAAGGTTGAAGGTGATCACCTACCCGCGAACGGATTCGCGCTACCTGCCGGAAGACTACCTTTCCACCAGCCGCCAGGTGTTGCGAAGCGTGGAGGGTGCCTCCCTTAAACCGCACGCCCAGCGGGTGTTGGAAAACGATTGGGTGAAACCGAGCAAACGCATTTTCAACGACGCCAAGATCACGGACCACAACGCCATCATTCCAACGGGTCAAGCGCCGCGTAACCTCGACGAGGCCCAACAAAAACTGTTCGAACTGATTTCCCGGCGTTTTATCGCCGTTTTTCATCCGCCGGCGCAGTTCGAAGTGACCACCCGGATCACTCGTGTTGAGGGTGAACCTTTCAAGACGGAAGGGCGCGTCATCAAGGATCCCGGTTGGTTGATGGTTTACGGTCGCCAGGCCACGGCCGAAGACGGCACGGAAACCCTGGTTGAGGTTACCGCTCGCGAAATTGCTCAGACCCGTGAGGTTGAGGTCCGCGAGAGCCAGACCAAACCGCCGCCCCGTTACAGCGAGGCAACGCTGTTGTCGGCCATGGAGAGCGCCGGCAAGTTGATGGAAGACGAAGAGATGCGCGAGGCGATGTCGGCCAAAGGACTGGGCACACCGGCCACCCGCGCTGCCATCATCGAAGGGTTAATCCAGGACAGCTACATCTCCCGCGAGGGCAAGGAATTGATTGCCACGACCAAGGGAATTTCGCTGATCACCCTGCTGCGCGGCATCGGCATTGAACTCTTGTCGTCGCCGGAGTTGACGGGGGAATGGGAATATAAACTGAAGTTGATGGAACAAGGCCGGCTTGGGCGCCCGGCCTTCATGGCCAGTATCAAGGAACTCACCAGTGAGATCGTTAACCGCGCCAAGAATTTTGAGAGCGACGTGGTGGACGGCAGCTACGTAACCCTCGATGTTTCCTGTCCTCATTGCGGGGCCGCCAACCTCAAAGAAGACTACCGTACGTACCATTGCGAAACCTGCGGCTACAGGTTCTTCAAGAACATTGCCAGCCGCGAACTCAGCCCGGAAGAAGCCACGGCTCTGGTCCGGGACCGAAAAGTGGGCCCGCTGGAGGGGTTTCGAAGCAAGATGGGGCGGCTTTTCTCTGCGACCCTCGTGCTGAACGCGGAAAACAAACCGGGATTCGACTTTGCCAGTGAAAACCGGTCGGATGGCGTGCTCATTGACCCGGAACTACACACGGACCTTGGCAAGTGCCAGGTCTGCGCCGATGGGCATGTGTTCGACGTCGGCTCCGTTTACCTGTGCAGCAATGTGCCCCTGCAGAAATGCTCCTTCAAGATGAGCAAGACCATCCTGCAACGGGAGATTGCGCCTGAGCAGGTGCGCAAGATGCTGGTGGAAGGACGGAGCGACCTATTGCGCCGTTTCATCTCGAAAAAAGGACGGCCTTTTGATGCTGCCCTCCGGCTCGAGCACGGTAAAATCGGCTGGGAATTTGCCAAGCGAGAACCGCGCAAGCCGAAAAAAGTGGCGGTTCCTGCAAAGTCCTGAGGTTCGGTATTTCCACGCCGGCACGCCAATGGCGCTAAGATAACGAGGTTCGGGCTCGGTAAGGTCGGCGGTCCCTCGCCGACCGGGGTATCGGGGTGAGACCAGGCGTGACATCACGCCCCGACCAGGACCGGTCCAAAAGCGACGCTTGGCCGCTGGCATAGCACCCCCTATTGTATGCACTTTCCGGAACTGCGGGGCCGTGTTGCGCTGGTGACCGGAGCCAGCCGCCTTACCGGCCCGGGCGGCGAGCCCGTTTGCCGCGTAAGCCACTCCCCCGGCGCCCCGTCATTTTGCCCTTCGTTTGAAAAACTCTTGGACGGCACGCAACCGGGCCGCGGCGGCGCCGGAATCGACCAGTTCCACGGCCAGTCGCAGGCCATCTTCGACGCGCGCAGCTTTGCCCGACAACACCAAACCCGCCCCAGCGTTCAACAACACCAGATCGCGTTTCGGCCCCCGTTCGACCCCTGCCAAAAGCCGGGCCGTCAACTCTGCGTTGTGAACGGGCGTGCCGCCGCGCAACTCATGGAGGCTTGGTTTGACCAAGCCATACTGGTCCGGGAACAGGTGAAACGGAGTAACCGCTTCACCCTTTACTTCATAAACCAGGGTTTCCCCAAGCGTGGAGATTTCATCCATGCCGGAGCCGGCCGGGACCTCGCCATGGACAACCCAGGCTCGCCGGCGACCCAGGCGGGTTAACGCCAAAGCGTATTTCTCAAGCACGCTCGGCGAGAAAACTCCGACCAGCTGGTAATCCGGTTTCGCCGGATTTACCAGGGGCCCCAGCAGGTTGAAGATCGTGGCGTGCCCCTGTTCCGCCAGTTTTCGGCGGATCGACGCTACGGCACGAAAGGCAGGGTGGTAAAAGGGTGCGAACAGAAAGCCGATCCCGGTCTCCTGGACACAGGCTTCCGTCACTTCCACAGGGCAAGTCAACGGGATGCCGAGTTGCTCGAGCAGGTCAGCGCCTCCTGAGCGGGACGTGATGGCCCGATTCCCGTGTTTTACCACCGGCACATCCGCCGCGGCGACGATGAAACTGGCAACCGTTGAAACGTTGATCAAATCGAGGCGGTCACCGCCGGTGCCGCAGAGGTCTATCGTCGGTCGGCCGCCAAGGTCCAACTTCGGCTTGATGGCCATTGCCGTGAAGGCCTCAGCGAAATACCCGAGCTCTTCGCCGGTTTCACCTTTGGCTTTCAATGCGACCAGAAAAACCGCTTTGTCCTCTTCGGAAACGGTTTCATCAGCCAGTCGTTCGGCCGCGCAACGCACCTCCGACCTGGTGAGGTGCGCGTCCACGATCAGGCGCTCCGTAAGATCTTCCAACGAGGGTTCCCCGTTTAGACTGGGCTTTGCCATGGTCAGGATCGTTGCTCCTTACAAAAGCCGGCCTTTAAGCATCCTTTTTCCCAAGCCGGACCGGCGGACCGGCTGCCCAGCGGCTTCGTGAACGGGTAGTTGAGGGGGGGGTGGCAAAAAAAACATGGTCGCCTTAACCGGTTTCACCGACCTTTGGACTCATGCCCATCACGGCAAAGATGCGGTCGCGCACCTCGAGGTACTCGGCCGTATCCAAGTCGCGGGGCCGGGGCAGGAGCACCGGCACCTCCTCCTGAATCCTGGCGGGTCGGGGGGTCATCACAATCACACGATCGGCCAGTTGCACCGACTCTTCGATATCGTGGGTGACAAACACAATGGTTTTTCGTTCTTGCTGCCAGATTGAAACTAAATCGGCCCGCATCTTCAGGCGGGTCAGGAAGTCGAGCGCCCCGAACGGCTCATCCATGAAGATCAACGTCGGCTCCGCAGCCAGCGCCCGGGCGATCTCCACCCGCTGACGCATCCCGCCGGAGAGCTCGTGTGGGTAAGCACGATCGAACCCGCCGAGTCCCATCAGCGCAAGGTAGCGGTCCACGACCGCCCGCTTTTCCGCGGGCCGGGCCTGAACGCCGAACCCGATGTTTTCGCGGACGTTCAACCAGGGGAAAACCCCGTTTTCCTGAAACACGAAAATCCGTTCGCGACTTGGGCCTTCCACTGGTTTTCCCTGAATCCGGACTGCCCCCTGAGTCGGTTTGGTGAAACCCGCGATAATGTTCAGCAAGGTGGATTTGCCGCAGCCCGACGGCCCCACCAGGCACACGAATTCTCCCGGGTACACCGCCAGGTCGATTCCGGCCAGCACGGCAATGTTTGCGGTGCGGCCTTTGCCGTGGAAGCTCTTGTGGACGTGCTCAATTTCAATGATCGCCGGGTTCATTCAATCTGACCCCCTTTTTGTTGATAACCCCACCTCACCTCATCAAACGTTTCGAGGCGTCGGATCATCAAATCCAACCCGAGGCCGATCAAGCCGATCAGAATCATTCCCGCGACCACCAAGTCATAGCGTTTGCCCGCATTGCGGGCATCAATAATCAGGTAGCCCAGCCCGGAGTTGACCGCAATCATCTCGGCCGCCACCACCACCAGCCAGGCTATCCCGAGCGCAATGCGCAGCCCGGTCAGGATCTGGGGCAAGCAGGCCGGGAAAATCACCCGCCGGAACAGATCGACCCCGCGCAGCCCGAAGTTACGGGCCGCCCGCACGTAAACCGGTTGGATGTTTTGCACCGCCGCAGTCGCCGAAACCACGATTGGAAAGACGCTCGCAAGAAAAATAAGGAAAATTGGGGCCCGGTCATCGACGTGAAACCACAGGATCGCGATCGGGATCCAGGCAATGGGCGAGATGGGGCGAAGGATTTGGATGAGCGGATTGAAGGCTAGAAAGGCCGGCCGGAACCAGCCCAACATCAAACCTGTTGGAACGCCCACCAGCACGGCCAGGGTAAACCCAATGCTTACCCGGAAAAGGGACGCCACCACGTATTTCAAGAGCAAACCGCGCGAGCAAAGCTCAGCCACCCCCCGCAGGACGTCGACTGGTCGCGGAAAAATATCCGTCCCGGAACGCACCACGACTTGGTCCCAGGCAAGCGTGAGAACCCCAAGCGTCAGCAAGGGCAGGTAAAAGGCGGCAAACCTCTTCACTGCTTGAATTCGTAGCGGTACGCCTCTAGGGCCGTTTCCGGGCCGACGAAGCTCGAATCAGCGTAATCTTCAAACGTAGCCTTGCCATGCAGCAGGCCCGTCTCCCGGCCCAAGGCTTCGATCTCCAGAAAATCCGGCTTTCGTACGGTCAGGTTCGTGTACTTCACCCGGTCAGGCGGTTTGCTCAGGACAAACCGCAACAGCCGCGGGTTTTGGTTGTAATAAAATTTGCTGACAAACTGCGCGGCCTCCATCCGGTGGTCCATGGTCTGATCCAGCCAGAGACCGCTTCGCGCAATGCCGTCGACCAATTTTTGCACGGTTTCCCGATGGTTGTTGATGGCTGCTTCGTTGACCGCCAAAACGCAGGAAATGAAATTCGGCCAGACGTCTTTCGTCTGGTACAGCACCCGCCCGTAACCGTCGAGTTCGGCTTGGCCCATGAACGGTTCGCCGGAAGTGATCGCATCCACCGCGTGGCTGAACAACGCGGCCGGCATGTCGGGGGGAGGCATTTCTACAACCTTCACTTCATTCAGCCCCACCCCTTGCTCTTTTAACACCTTGACCACCAACAGCCACTGGTTGGAATAACGATTCGGCACCGCGATCGTTTTCCCCCGGAGCTGCCCGACGGTTCGAATGTCGGAATCCCGGTGCACCACCATCGCGCTGCCGTCACGGTGGCCGAGGTACACGATTTTGATCGGAACGCCTTCCTCGCGCAGTTTCATCGCCAATGGCGCCAGAATGAAAGTGGCCGGCGTGTCTCCGGACAAGAAAGCTTCCTTTAATTCCGGCCAACCCTGAAACCGGATCGGCTGGAACTCGGAGTGGCCCGACATCTGTCGATTGATAAAATCCGTCACCGGACACGTGAGGTGGCATGTGACCGGCAAAAACCCCACCTTAAACGGTTGCGGGCGGGAATCGGAGCGAAAATCAAGGCCCAGGTTCAACATCGCGTGCAACGCGATGATCACGCTCAACCAAAGCACGGTAAAAATGGTCGTGGCACGGGCAAGACTCATGCGGCGCACAACATGCCGCATGGCTCGAAGCCATGTCTAGCAGGAAAAACCCGCAGACTGGCCTGAAGGTAAATGCCACAAATCAAAGAATCAAAAATCAAAACCTGAAAGCAGGCGATGGCCCTGCTCTTCAATCGCGGCATTTTTTGATTTGTGGCATTCTTCGGTTCTTTGGTACGTGGCCTTCACCGCTCCTGGGCCGACCGGCCCGCCCCTCGCCAGCGTTCGAGCGCACCTTGAAGTTCCGCGGCTCGCACCGGCTTGCTGAGGTAATCGTCCATTCCCGCCGCGAGGCATTTTTCGCGGTCCCCCTGCATGGCGTTGGCCGTCATGGCAATGATGTGAACCGGCGGCACCCACACGCAGGCACCGCCGGGAGCCCGTTCCTGTCGCCGGATTGCCCGGGTTGCTTCATAGCCGTCCATCTCCGGCATCTGGCAGTCCATGAGGATGATATCGTACGGCCGTTGCTGGAGGGCAGCGAGCACCTCCCGTCCCGTTCCTACGGCCTCCGCCGTGAGGCTCAGCTTTTGCAACTGGCCCAAGGCCACCCGTTGGTTCACCCGATTGTCCTCCGCCAAAAGGATGCGCACCTTTTCTATCGAAGCGTCCGGTGCCCGTGGAATCTCGGCGGGGGTCACGCCCATCGGGCCGTTGCGGTCGGTAGCCTCGTCAAGGGCGTCGACGATGCCGTCGAACAGGCGCGATGGCACCGGCGCCGCCACGGCCTGCTTCCCCAACTTCGCCGTAAACCAGAAGGTGGAACCCTGGCCCGGCTCACTCTGCACGCCAATCTGGCCGTCCATCAGGAGCACCAGCTGTTTGGCAATGGCGAGCCCCAGGCCGGTTCCCCCGTATTTGCGGGTGGTCGAACCGTCCGCCTGGCTGAAGGCCTGGAAAAGCCGGTCCTGCGCCTCGGGGGGAATGCCAATCCCGCTGTCTTCCACCTGAAAACGCACCACGGCGTGTGTCGCCGTTTCGCTCTCCTTCGACAAACGGACCGTCACGGCCCCGTCGTTCGTGAACTTGATGGCGTTGCCAATCAGGTTCGTCAGAATTTGCCGGAGCCGCCCTGGATCGCCGCGCAATCGGACGGGCAGGGCCGGGGCCATCACACTTTCCAGCCTGACGCGTTTGGCCTGGGCGCCTTCCGCCAGCATGTCAACCGTACCTTCCACGGTCTCGACCAGGTCGAAGTCGAGGGTCTCAAAGGTCAGTTTGCCTGATTCGATCTTGGAGAAATCCAGGATGTCGTTGAGGATGGTCAGGAGCGCGTCTGCACTCGATCGGATCGTCTCCGCAAAGCCGCGCTGCCGAGGGTCAAGGTCGCCATCGAGCAACAAACCCGTCATCCCGATCACGCCATTCATCGGGGTCCGGATTTCGTGGCTCATGTTGGCCAGAAACTCGCCTTTTGCTCGACTGGCCGCTTCCGCCGCGGCTTTGGCGTGATGCAATTCCTGCTCGGCCCGTTTCCGGACGGTGATGTCATTGAACGCCATGACGGCGCCGATAATGGCACCCCCCTCATCCCGCAGGGGCGCAGTGACGTATTCCACCGGAAAACTCGATCCGTCCTTTCGCCAGAACACTTCATCGCTGACCCGGTGGGGAAGGCCGTCCCGCAGCGAGGCATAAACGTGGCACTCGCGTTGAGGGTACGGCGCGCCCGACGCCCTCGTATGGTGAATCTTGGGATGCGCTTGCTGGCCCACCAGTTCCATCGCTTCCCATCCAAGCATTTTGACCGAGGCGGGATTTTCATAGGTGATGCGCCCTTCGCGGTCCAGCGCGTGAATGCCTTCGCCGACGGCGTTAAGCACCAACTCATGCTGGAGATGAAACTGGTGCAACTCCTGTTCGGCCCGCCTGCGTTCCGCGTTTTCCGCCGTGACCTGCGCGGTGCGCTCCTGGACCCGACGTTCCAGCGCCGCTGCTTGTTCACGCAACTGGTCGTTGACTTGCCGGGTCGTTTCCTCGGCCGTCTTCAACTTACTTGCTGCCCACAAACGTTCCGCATCGATCGCATTCAACGACCGCGACACCGACCAGACAAGGACGCCAAAAATCAGCACGTTGGAGAGGGCAAAAATCACCAACCCAAATTCCGTCCCATACAGGCCGGCATGCTGGCCCTGGAGCCGGACCCACCCGATGACCACCGGGAGCAAAAACGCCGTCGGCAACATCCGGCGCGCGATCGACCCTCCCAGGTTGGCGCTGTTGACAGTCACCATCAGGCCTTGATCCGGCCGGGCACAGAGAATGGCAGCGCCCATCACCGTGAACAACAATGCCGCAGACAGCGCGACCGCCGAAACGTCCGAGATCCGGTAGAACGCTTCCGCGCCGTAAGCATAGCCGATCAGGGCCATTAGCCCGATGAACGTTGCAAACAGGGCGCAATACTGGGACAACCGCCATCCACGGGCGGATCGTCCGTTCACCAGCACCAGGGCGAGTCCCAACATGACGAATTCGAGCGCCGTCACATGCGAGACACGGCCCGGATACGGCACGTGCAGAGCAAGGAGCCTTTGCCGGAAGAAGATGGCATCAATCCCGGCATTAAATTTCCACGCATGCTCGCCCAAAGTCACCAACCCAACCAGCACCGTAAGTGAGGCGCATCCTTGGGCGATAAGCTGGCGGGTTGCAACCGTTTTTCTCGAACCGCTCAACGGCTTCTGTGAGAGCCAGAGGGCAATCCCCAAGCCCATAAAACAGACGGCGGAGTTCGGCTTCATGTTCGCAAGCCCGGGCAGCATGGTCGTGAACACCGCAATGTTGAACCCCCACCCGGCCATCACCAGGGTCGACACGGCCAGCGAAAACACGGCCACACTCCTCACCATCAGCCCGCACTGACGGAGCGCTGAGGTGGAGACCTCAGAGCCTGCAAGAACTGCCGTTTCAACGTTTGGCCCCATGCATCAACCTGGGAAACGAGCGGCCTTGAACTTGACCGGCGCAATCCGATCCTTCCCGACCCAATTCGATACATTCGGCATCTATCTCTACCTATCGTACATTTTGACGAATATTTAGAACGTTCCCAGGCCATTGTGGCTGGCCAATCCCCTTGCCGGGACGGCGCGAATTGAATGACACGAACGGAAGAACCGCAAAATGCCACGAATGGTTCAGGAAACAGATTCCTCTCCACGGCCGCAAACCTCCAGTGCGAATGTCCCGTCGTCATTGATGCAAGTGATACAATTCACGCCTGCCTACCCGGACGCCCTCAACAAGGTTCGCAGTCCCTCGCGAAACGTCGGGTAAACCGGCTGCCAACCGGTGGCCTTGAGCCGGGCGTTGCTCACCGCTTTGTGCGTCCAGGCACGTTTCCGGCCCAGGTCCCTCGGGCCGAACGGCGGCAACGGCCGGCCCACTTC
>DASWVC010000347.1:0-16209 GCA_036401335.1 Chthoniobacterales bacterium | reverse complement strand
AGGGCATGGCCAATTGGGTGACTTTGGCCGAATTTCCTGGTTTGCGTCTTCCCCCGCCGGAGCCCGTGCCGGTGCCAGTCCTTCCGGGTAAAACCGGTGCGATGCCGCTCAATGACCGGCCCGCCGCGACGGCGCCGGCCTGGGAACGCCGGCAGGAACTGGGATTGGTGCGGGCTTACGTGGCAACTTTGCGTGAAGTCTTTTTTGAGCCCGGCAACACCTTTACGAAAATGAATCCGACCGGCGGTATTCAACAACCGACTGGGTTTTTTTTGCTCACCATGGCGATACAGGCCGTCTTCGCCTTTGTGTTTCAGGCGCTGACGTTGCCTTACAACCGGGCTTTTGCGGACCTCCAACGCCAATTCAACCTTGGCTCCGCTGGGTTGTTGCTGATTTTACCGTTGTTTCTGGTTCTCGGCATCATGCTCACGGTGGTGATCAATTTTGTGTTGGCCGGGTTTTATCATTTTGCCCTCAAGCTTCTTGGGGGCACAAGGGCCAAGTACGAAGCCACTTACCGGGTTGTCACCTACGCGCAGGCGGCGCAATTGCTGGCCATTGTCCCCTGCATCGGGCCGGTGGCGACGGTCATCTTTTTCCTGATGGCAGCTTCTATCGGACTGCAGCGGGTGCATCAAGCCCCCCTTTGGAAAGCGGCCCTGGCCTTGGTGGTGCCTTATGCTTTGTGCCTGGCCGCCCTGCTTTCGATTGTGTTCGCGGTCCTTTCCGCCGTGAATGCGGCGCACCATGCCAACATCTGAGCCTAGAAGCGAGGGTGGACGCCGAGCGTTGTGCATCCCTGAATGGCTTGCTCCCCGGATTTTCAACGTGACACTCAGACCCCTGGCGCCTGCCGAATGGGATGCTGAACTGGCCGTACTCACCGGCACCGTCGTAGCCGGGCTGACGGGTTGGTGCTGGTTGAAGGCCGGTCTACCCTGGCCGCATTGCTGGTGGCGCCACGCTTTCGGGCTGCCTTGCCCACTGTGCGGCTCGACCCGTTCGGCACTTGCGTTGAGCAACCTGGATTTTAACCGGGCATTCCGCTGCAACCCGCTTTCCACGTGCGCGTACCTCGCGGCCGGCGTTTACGACTGCTACGCGGTCCTGGCATTGTCGTTTCCAGGACGTTGGCGTATCCGGTTAAGCGCCAGGACCGTTCAGGTTGAGAAAGCCTTGTTGGTAGCCGGGCTGATCGGATTTGCCATAAACTGGGCCTACCTCCTCCTTTATGCAGGGAGGTGAGGGTTGAACCGTGAAGGTTGGACTGACGTCTTCCTGGGCGGCGCAGTGCAACTCAAGCCGATTGAGTCCGGCCGCGTGCATTGCTTCCAGGGCAAGCTCCGGGCTGTTGCAATCCCGGCTGAGGTGCCCCAGCACGATCCGCTGCAGCCGGTCACCAGCCAAGTTGGCTGCCAGGCGGGCCGCGGCCACATTGGAGAGGTGTCCATGCCGCGAAAGGATTCGTTGCTTGACGGCCCATGGACGTTTGGAATCCGCCTGCAGCAAGGCCTCGTCGTGATTCGTCTCTATCACCAGAAGGTCGACGTGCCGCAAACGGTCCAACGCGAGTTTCGGGGCGTAGCCGAGGTCGGTGAGGAACCCGACCGATCCGTTCACGTGGGTGAAAACAAAAGCGACGGGATCGACGGCGTCGTGCGGCACATAGAAAGGATGGACTTCGAGATCGCACACGTGCACGGGACTGCCCGTCTCGAAAATTTTCCAAGGCACCTGCTCGGCCCATGGTCCGCGCCGGAGCAGTTCCCCGGTGAGACGGTTGCAAAAAATCGGAAGGTGATGCCGGCGCGCAAAGACCTCGAGGCCGGTCACGTGGTCCCCATGTTCATGGGTCACAAAAATGCCATCGATCGTGGCCGGGTCGACCCCGGACGCCAGCAACCGTTGGGTGATCTTGCGGGCACTGAAGCCGCAGTCCACCAGGATTCGGCATTGGTCGGTGGTGATTAACGAACAATTGCCACCACTGCCGCTGCCGAGAACCGTTAAGGTGAACACGATGCTATTTATATCGACAACCACCGGTCTGCCAAGATGCATTCCCAGCAGAAAACACTTGCGGAAATGCATCCTCGTCCTAAGACTGCCCCGAACTTCTCCCCCCTCTTAGTTATGAAGTTATGACGAGGTACGTTACTTATCTGCTCATGGGCGCGCCGGGCAGCGGCAAGGGTACCCAAGGTAAGGTGCTCGGCTCGGTGCCCCGCTTCTTCCATTTTGCGTGTGGCGAGGTCTTTCGCTCGCTCGACACCCGTTCGGCGTTGGGCCAGAAATTCATCAAGCACTCCAGCCAGGGGCAGTTGGTGCCCGATGACCTGACGGTGGAACTTTGGCATCACCACATTGAATCCCAGATCGGTACATCGAGGTTTAAACCCGATATCGACGCATTGGTGTTGGACGGGATTCCTCGAAATGGGAACCAAGCGCGTTTGATGGAAGCCATGATTGAGGTGAGGCAAGTGTTTCACCTTTCCTGCCCGGACCGCAATGAACTGGTTCGCCGGTTGCGCAAACGCGCTTTGAAAGACAACCGCCTGGATGATGTGAGCGAGGCGGTCATCCGCGAACGGCTGGCGACGTATGAGCGCGAGACAAAACCGGTGCTGGATTTCTACCAGAAGAAGGTCACGACCATCGATGCGCTGCAACCTCCGGTAAAAGTGTTGCATGACGTGATCGAAACGATCTGGGCCACACGCGGGAACAGCTTCACCTTCAACTCTTAAGGGGGAATAAGGGCAGAACGCGTGGCCTTAGGGGCAGCGCTGAATGCCGTGCTCGAGCTGCTGGCCGAGGTGCGCAACCTTGCGCAGCAGGAAGGTTGAGGTCGCAGCGCTTGTCTCGTTTCCGCAGGTTGCGCTCTTCAACCAACGGCGGCATGGTTCACCGTTTCCGGCGGTTTGCGGGGGTGAAGGCCACGACCGGTCCCGTTGACGCAACTGAACGAACGTTATGCCAGCCGAATACAAAGATTACTACGCGGTGCTTGGCGTGCCGCGTAACGCTTCCGAGGACGACATCAAGAGAGCGTTTCGGAAACTGGCTCGTCAACACCATCCTGACGTGGCCAAGGACAAGGGGACGGCTGAGGAAAAGTTCAAGGAAATCAATGAAGCTTATGAGGTGCTTCGGGATCCTACCAAACGCCGCAAGTACGACGAGTTTGGCCACGATTGGGAGAGGGCCGAACAGATGCGGTCCCAAGGTGCCGGAACGTGGGGCGGAGCCGCGGGAGAAAGGCCCGGGTCGGAGCAGGAGCACGAGTTTCACTTTGACGGCACCGGGTTCAGCGACTTCTTCGAACAGCTTTTTGGACACGGGGCGCGTTTCCGGTCTGCCACGGGGGGGCGTGCACCGGGAGCGGGAGCACGCGTTCAGCCGGAGGCGGAGCGCGGCGTTGACGTGGAGGGAAGCATCCTGGTCACCCTGGAAGAAGCGATGCACGGCTCGATCCGGACCATCTCCATGCGACGCATGGACCCGACGACGGGAGCGGTGAACACGGAGACGTTCAAGGTGCGGATTCCTCCCGGAGTGCAGGAAGGCAGGAGGATCCGGGTGCCCGGGAAAGGCGGTCAACCGGTGGGCGCGGCTCCTGCCGGCGATCTCTACCTGCAAGTGTCGTTTGCGGCGCACCCGGACTTTCGGGTGAACGGCCCTGACCTTTACGTGGACTTGGAAGTGGCACCTTGGGAAGCGGTGCTCGGCACCAGCGTAACGGTTCCCACGCTTGACGGAGCCATGGCCGGCAAAATCCCTCCGGGGGTTGACCAGGGCAGCAAAATCCGGATTCGAAGCCGGGGCCTGCCCGTTGGGAAAACCGGTGAACGGGGAGATTTGTACCTGGTGGTGCAGCTGCGGATGCCGGACAAGGTGAGCGCGGAGGAACGCGCGCTCTGGGAACAACTCAGGGCACTTTCCACGTTTAATCCTCGCCAAGGCGCCTGAACGGCGGCTGCGTGCCATTTCCTTTATCAACGCCCCGCCAATCACAGATTCATGAGCAAACATTCTGCCCCGGACACCAACGAGCCGTCGTACGCTTCGGGTGAGGTCGTTTACACCCTGGAGATGGTGGAGCACATCACGCGATTGCCGCGGCGGACAATCCTGGTGTACCACCGGCACGGCCTGATCAGCCCGGCCCAACAGGCCGCCGGAGTGAACAGCTGGCGGTTTGACGATGAGACGCTGCGGGTGCTGCGGCGAGCCGAATGGCTGCGGCGCGAGCTCGGGGTTAACCTGGCGGGTATCAAGCTGATCATGGGCCTGCTGGATGAAGTGGAAGCGCTCCGGGCTGAACTCCGCCAGCGCCGGCCGTAAGCGCCTGGGGTTCGACGGATGGCGAAACCACGGACGATCTTTATGGGGACGGGCGACATCGGGTTGCCCACGTTGCGCTGGTTGTTTTCCACGGATGCGTTGCAACTGGTCGGAGTGGTGACCCAACCGGACCGTCCGGTGGGTCGGAGCCAGCGATTGCATGCTTCCGGCCCGAAGCGGCTGGCCCAGGAAAAGGGGGTGATCACCCTCCAACCGGTCCGGCTGCGCCGGCCTGAAGCGGTCGAAAGCCTCCGCGAACTTCGGCCTGAGTTGATCGTCGTGATGGCTTACGGCCAGATCTTGCCAAAGGCGGTTCTGAATCTTCCGCCGCTGGCTTGCCTCAACCTGCACGCGTCCCTGCTGCCGAAGCACCGCGGCGCGGCCCCGGTCCAGGCGGCGATCCTGGCGGGCGACCGTGAGACCGGGATCACGGTGATGCACATGGCCGAAGGCTTGGACACGGGTGACGTGGTGCTCAGCCATGGCCTAGTCATCGGCCGGCGCGAAACGGGCGAACGGCTGCACGACCGTCTGGCGGAACTGGCGCCGGTCGCCTTGGCCGAAGCGTTGCAACGCCTGCTCTCCGGCACGGCCGGGCGGTTACCCCAGGATGAGGCCAAGGCGACGTACGCGCCAAAGCTTGAACGCGATTCCGGCAAGATGGATTGGTCTCAGGATTGCTGGCACCTGGACCGGTTCGTTCGAGCCATGTACCCCTGGCCTGGGGCCTACACCGAGGTTCAGGATGCAGCGGGCGAACGGCGCCGGCTAAAAGTGCACCGGGCAGTGCCGCTGCATCGCCGAACGGGAGAGGCGGGTGCGGTGCTGGGGACAGGCGCGCGCGGGATCGTGGTGGGGTGCGGCGAGGGAGCTTTGCTGGTGCTTGACGTGCAACTGGAGGGCAGGCGGCGGTTGCCCGCCAGCGAATTTGGCCGGGGGGCGCGGGTCGCGGTCGGGAACCGTTGGGGGCCAGGGCAATGAACACCAATGAACAGCAGCGAACGCCAATGAACAGCAGTGCCTGTTGACCTCTTCCCGCGCCGACACTCCCCTGCCGGCCGGCATCTGCAACTCCGCCGTACCCCGGGGGCGCTTGGGGACAAGCTCCCCTACCGGAGGTCACGCAGTGAGCGGGCCGGGAGCACGGAGGCGGCGCAGCTTCCAAAATGCAAGCTGGTTGCATCAACTAGTTGCAAAGGCACCAGACGCGTCTCACTGTCAGCGTGTCTGCAGGTTCCTTTTCCGCATGAAAGCCGGTGCCCCTTTTTCGTTGCGCTGTCCTCGGTCATTCCTGCTGACCGCGGCCGTGAGCCTGCCCTTTTTCATTTCAGCGCCGGTCGCGGGTGCCGCCTCCTTGTCGGTGGCATCGCTCTCGACGGTGCTCAGCGATTTTGCCCGCCAAGTGGGCGGAGACCGCGTGCAGGTCTCGGATATTGTGCGGCCCGGGGTGGATCCCCACCAGTTCGAGCCGTCGCCCGGCGATGTCCGACGCGTGGCCGCGGCTGACCTTGTGCTCGTTTCGGGCAAAGGTCTGGAGGGTTACCTCAGCAAGTTGGAGCAGAGCGCGGGTCAGGAAGGAAAATTTATCGACGTCGGGGCCAGGCTGCCCTCGCAGACGCTGCAGGAAGGCGAAAAAACCGTGCCGGATCCACACTGGTGGCACGACGTGGAAAACGCGAAACGCGCGGTGGCGGTTCTTGCGGAAGCGTTTTCGGCCGCGGACGGCGCCGGCCGTGAGGCGTTCGAAAAAAATGCTGCACTTGCCCGCGCGCGACTGGACGGTTTGGAAAAGGATTTAAAGGTTAAAGTGGCCGAGCTGGGACGGGACCGGCGGAAGCTCGTGACGAGCCACGATGCTTTCGGGTATTTTGCCCACGAGTTCGGGTTCACGATCTACCCGATTGAAGGGATAACGACCGCAGACCAACCTTCCGCCAGGAAGGTGGCCGAACTGGTGGGCACGATCCGGGCTCAGCAGGTAAAAGCGGTATTTTTCGAGAACATCGAGAATCCCAAGGTCATTGCCGAGATCACCCGCGAGACCGGCGCCAAGGTTGGCGGTGAATTGTACGCCGACGGCCTCGGCGCGCCCGGCACGAACGCCGCCACTTACGACGGCATGATGCGGCACAACGTTAATACCATGGTCGACGCATTGAAGTGACGGCCTCGGCTTCCACGGCGCCGCACTTCGCCACCATGTCCCCTCATCGCCTCACCATCCACGACCTCACGGTTTCCTACCACCGGGTGCCGGCGGTCCATCACCTCTCCCTTACCCTGGAATGCGGCCACTGCGTCGGCTTGCTGGGCCCGAACGGCGCCGGGAAAAGCACCCTTTTAAAGGCCATTGCGGGCTTGATGCCGGCCGAGACGGGAGAGGTTTTGTTTGACGCCCACGCCCACGGGCAGGCCGGCACGGACCGCGGCATCGCCTACCTGCCGCAACGGAGCGTGGTGGATTGGGATTTTCCCATCACCGTGCGCGGGTTGGTAGAGATGGGCCGGTACCCCGCGCTGGGCCACTGGCGGTCGTTCACCGCCAACGACGGTGACGCCGTGGCGGAGGCGCTCGCCGTCGCACAGCTGGAAGGGTTGGCGAACCGTCAGATCAGCGCCCTGAGCGGCGGTCAGCAGCAACGCGCCTTTCTCGCCCGGGCGTGGGCGCAACGGGCGCACGTTTACCTTTTGGACGAGCCGTTCACCGGCCTGGACCGGAATGCCGCCGAAGCGCTGGCCCTGCTCCTGGGCCGGGTACGCGCCGAGGGAAAGCTGGTTTTGGTCAGCCATCACGACCTGCGAACCGTGCCGGACCTGTTTGACCAGGTGATTCTCTTGAATGGCGAGCTGGTCGCCTTCGGTCCCGTCGAGGCCGCCTTTACCCCGGAAAATGTGCAGGCGGCCTTTTCCACCGAGGTCTACACCGGTCCGGGTGCCCGCAGTGAGGGGCGGGGGGCGCACGGCGGGGCATGAACGCGTTCACCGATCCGTTCCACCTTGAGTTCATGCGTCGGGCTTTGCTGGGGTGCGCACTGGTTGGTTTTACTAACGGCGTGTTGAGCCCTTTCATCGTGCTGCGCCGATTGACGCTTCTGGCGGATGCCCTTAGCCATTCGTTGCTGCCGGGGTTAGCGGTGGGCGCAATGCTCTTTGGCCTGGCGCCGCTCGGGCTTTTCACGGGCGCCCTGGTTGCGGCGCTGTTGGTCGGTATCGGGGGTCAATTGGTCTCGCGCAACTCGCGCCTGAAAGAGGAAACCGCGATCGGCGCCCTTTACACCGTGGCATTTTCGCTGGGCGTTGTCCTTCTGAAATATTCGCGCGTGCCGGTGGACCTCGACCACTTCCTTTTCGGCAACATCCTGGGCCTGGCCAACGTCGACTTGTGGGTTGCGTACGGCGCCGGATTCGCCGTGGTGCTTTGTCTGGTTATCCTGCAGCGTGGCCTGCTGCTCGCGCTGTTCGAACCGACCGTGGCCCAGAGCGTGGGGGTGCCGGTGGCCCGGCTCAACTACCTCCTCATCGTCCTCATGATCTGCGCCATGGTCGCGAGTTTGCAGGCAGTCGGCGTCGTGCTCTCCGTCGGGTTACTGATCCTGCCCGCGGCCACGCTTTACCTGCTGACCGACAGCCTTGCCTTGATGATGTGGGGCGGCGGCTTTCTGGGGGCGGCCGGGGCGTGTGCCGGGTTGTTTCTCAGTTACTGGATCGACGCGCCGAGCGGACCGGCGATTGTGATGCTGCTGGGCGTTGCCTTCGTCTGTGCGTACGTCTTCGGCCCGCGTTACGGGATCCTTGGGCGTTGTTTACACCCCCAGCACTTGCACCGCGAATCGCTGGCGCGTTGGGACAATAGACCGGGAGCAGGAGAATGACGGGTGATGAACTCCAACATGGTTTGAAATTGTAAGAATATCAGGGACGCCGCCGGGCGAGGGGAAAGTGTTGTTGGCTCTCGTTTAAGGCAAGCGTTCATGCACGGGCCGTGCAGCCTACAATCTGCCTCTATGTGAAGGTGAGTAAAAAATACATCCTTTTTATTCGCTCTTCCGGGTTTCCGGAGCCACTGTACAGGGAGAGGTGGAGTTCGAATATGACCCGAATAAGAGCTGTTCTAACGCAGCAAAGCACGGGATTGATTTCGAAGAAGCAAAAGCCCTTTGGAATGATCTCGGTGCGCCGGGCGAGAGAAAAAGAGAGAGCAACCTATGGCGAAAGCGAAGAACGGAGCAGAATTTGACCGTCGATTTGATGAAGGCGAAGACGTTTTCGACTTGGCAGAGATCGACGCGGAAAGTATCCAGCGACCTGGGCTGGAGTCACAACGCATCAACCTCGATCTGCCCCGTCATTTTTTGCAAAAGCTCGATCGAGAAGCTGAGGTTCGTGGGCTCACCCGGCAGTCACTGATCAAGAATTGGCTTTACGAACGCCTGCAAAACGAACTCGGACGCGTTCCTGCGCTTAAACGGCGACGGTAACGTCTTGGCAAAGGGCAGGCATTCCGTTGCCCCGGCTGGCTTGGGTGGATGCGGTTGCCCCAGCCATGGCGCAAGGGATTCACCTTTTCCTTGAGCGCCTGCGGTTAATTCCAATGCTTGAGGCGCGGCCAAACTTCTCGAAGCGGTCGCTTCAGCCCGCGGCCGACCAGAATGGGGTAATGTTCCTCACCCATGGCGTAAGGATGGCCCACGGTCCCGGCTTCCTCGACGCTCTGAAATCGGCTTTCGAGCTCTCGGCGGTTTGCCTGCAGCAGAATCATGACCTCTCCCGTGTAGTCCCGGGGCCCCCAGAGAAAGTAGGTTTGGTGGCCGCTGATTGCCTTGGGCAACCCGTAGCGTGGGCCAAAAAAGTCAATCGCTCCGGCTTCCCCGTAATTGCCGGCAAAAATCGCTGCTTTCACCCTCTCTGCGGGTGGCAACGCATCGTAAACGCGCGCGACTTCCGCAACCATTTCCGGCCAGCCAAACATGTCGCCGAAGTGTTGCGGCAACGGCCCGACGTGGCCCACCTCGGTCTTGGGTGGGGTGATGCCTAGGGCGTGCTGGTAACGCAGGTAGACCTTCACCGGCAATACAGGCAGCGCAAACGGGGCAAATACGAGCCCGCTAAGGCCCAGCACCATGAGGCAGGCGGTTTTCAGCCAAGCGGCGAACGGCCAGCCTTTAAACCGCTTTTCCCACCAGACCGCACCACCGGCGAAGAGCATCGGGTAAATTGGCAACAGGTAGTATTCCTTACCTTTCAAAACGATCATGAGCCCGAGCGTCACCAGGTAGGCAATCGCCAGGAACCGGTAGCGCCGGCCGTAAACATCAAAACCGTAAAACCAAAGGCCGGCGACCCAAACCGGCAGTGTGAAAGGCAAGAGCACGAACGCTTGCTGCCCCAGGAACTCCACGGGAGAGAGCACGACGTTTTTGCCGGTGGCTTGCACGTTGCGCAGCGCTTCCAGGGTCGCCCAGTCGTGGCGGTATTCCCACACCAAGTTGGGCGTAAAGAGCGCCAGCGCGATGACCCCGCCCAGCCAGAACCAGCGGTTGGCAAAACAGCCGCGGGCAGGGCTCAGGAGCAGACCGGCCAAGAGTCCAACGCCAAAGAACAACAAGGAGTGCTTGTTTTCTAAACCCAGGCCCGCCAGCACACCGAACAGAATCCAGTAACGCCGATTCCCAAGCCGAAGGGCCAGGATGATGGCGTAGGCGCACCCCGTCCAGAACACGGGCTCAAACGCGTTCATGGAAAAAAGCGTGTCGAGCGCCAGGTAACCCGGGGCCACCAGCACGCAGAGGCACCCCAACGCCACGGCAAAGCGACTCCCACCCAGTTCCCGCGCCAGCAGCCCGGTGAGGCCCACCTTCACCGCGCCGGCCACCGCCGGCAGCAGCCGGAGCGCAAAAAGCGAGTCCCCAAGCAGCAGGCGGCTGAGTTTGGCCAGGGACGGCGCCAAGGGTGCATGGTCCACGTAGCCCCAGCTCAGGTGCTCGCCGCAGGCCATGAAATAGAGTTCGTCACGGAAGTAGCCGTACTGCCCATTGGTCAAAAAGTGCACCAGCAGCTTGGTCCCTGTAAGAAAGCACGCCACGGCCAACGGACCGGTCCATTGGCTTGGAATTGCGGGTTTCTTTATCGCGAGAGCCATCCTTGAAACCATAAGACGTACTGAACGCCATGTCGTTCGCCCCTGCGTGACATGCAAACTCTCCCTCCTGAAAGCAGGCGGCCTTGTGAACGGTGCACCAGAGCCGACCGACGGGCGACAAACCATGTTGTCTCTCACTGCTGCCTGCCGGTGCACGCCGGACAACGTCCGTAAAACTGGAGGGAATGGCTGACGTCCCGAAAGCCGTACTTGCGACCGAGCCGGCGCTCGAAGTCGGCGACCGGGCATTCTTCCTTTACCAACTGCACCACGCCGCAGTCGACGCAAACAAGGTGATCATAATGCTGGGCCGGATCCGACAACTCGTAATGGGTTTTGGAACGGCCCAGGTCGACCCGGTGCGCCAAGCCGAGCTCTTCCAGCCGGGTAACGGTGCGGAAGACCGTCGCAAAATCGGGCGCTTCACCCGCTTCCTCTGCACTGACAAAGGCTGTTCTGCCGTGGATCTCCTCCAGCGAGAGCGGTTCTTTTGCCTCAAACAAGACTTTCAGCAAACGCAAGCGAGCCTGCGTAATCCGCAGCCCGCGTGCGCGCAGGAAAAAAACAACGTTCTCCAAAGTGAATGCTCCCCACCCAGCGGGAGAACCATGGCGGTGGCCGGGCATTCTCATCCCTTACCTTCGTCCAAGTCCGGTCGCAAGGGAGGGTGCGGCCATAAACGCGGAGCCGGACAAAGCCTTATTGTAACCTGCCTGGACCCAGGTTGCTTTCGGGCAAGCGCCAGCACCGGAAATCCGGACCCGTAACGGCCGGGGCGCCTCAAGCGGCCTGCGTCAGGCGCACCGCCTCCGCTTGAGCCTTCACCGGGTCAAAGATCGCAGCGAGCTCCACCTGGAAACCGCCCAGAACGACGGACTCCAAGAATCCACTGGTGCCCTTGATCCGCAACTCGAAACGCCCGTCTCTGGCATCGTACACTTCCTTGGCTTTTGCAGTTGGATCGACGATCCAATACTCACGAACGCCGCTTCGTTCGTAGTCGTCGAACTTAACCCCGCGGTCGTTGGCTTGCGTCGAAGGCGACAACACTTCAACCACCAGATCCGGTACCGGAAATTCTACCTGGCCGCTTGTAAACGTCTGGGCGCGAGCTTGAGAGAAAAACACCACGTCGGGTTCGTAATCGTTCCGCGAAAACGCACACAGTGCTTTTTCATCCAGGACCAGCCCTCGGTTGTGCTTTGTGGCGTACAAGCTCAAGTCCTTTTGTGACTGCCGCTACAAATGCGTAATCGAAAATCTACGGATCCGGGGATGAAGGGGCAGTTGATCTTCGACGGCGAATACGTACAGCCGCGTTCGCCCGGAAAAGGTCTCTACAGGTTCTCCTTGTGCGTTCAGACCGAAGGGCAACCGGCTAACCCGGCAACGCGAAAAAGGATCGCGGGCGGACCCATTCCGGGTGATGCCATGGAAAGGACTCGGCCCGGAAAACGCGTCAGCCATGACCTCAGTACGCAAAACCTGACGAACGGTGTGCATGTGATCACGGGAATAGAGTGACCCCGTTTCGACATTCAGGGAACGGCCGCAACCCTCTAAAGTATAGTATTTATTAATAAAATAATAAATATCCGTCACGGTGCGCCGCAATGCCTCCTTTGCGATTGTCGAGGCCAGGCCGTTCAGCGGTGCGACCGGCGGCCGTAAACGGTTTCCGTAATCAGTGCCAGGAGAAGGACGGCACTGCCAAAGCCGCAAACGCCCCACCAGCCCGCCACGTGCCAGCCCCAGGCGCCCAGGTAGGAACCAAGACCGCCGCCGATGAAGTAGCAAAACATGTAAACCATGTTGAGCCGGCTCCGGGCACTCGGGTCGATGCTGTAAATGCGGGTCTGGTTGGAAACGTGGCCGCTTTGCACCCCCAGGTCCATCAGGATGACCCCAATGATCAGCCCGGCCAGGTGTTTGCCCGCAAAGCCAAGGAAAAGGAACGAGGCAAGGGACAACCAGAGCGCGATCCGGATGGTGAAACGGGAACCGTGTTTATCGGCGAGGTGCCCGATCGTAGGCGCTCCCGCGGCTCCGACCGCGCCGACCAAACCGAAGAGGCCGGTGGCGGCACTGGCAGTGGCGTAATGGTACGAGGGTCCGCCTAGAAAAAAGACCAGTGTCGTCCAGAACGCGGAGAAGGCGGCGAAGAACATAGCGCCGAGCAGCGCAGATTCGCGGAGGACAGCGTGCCGGCGCACGAGTTGAAGCGTTGAGCGCATAAGGTCCGGCCAGGAGAGCACAACTTCGGGACGGCTGACGGGAAGCTTGGCCCGAACCACCACGGCAAGGATCAACATGGCTCCGGCGGCAATGCCGTACACCGCGCGCCACCCAAGGAGGGCCCCGATGGACCCACTGAACGTGCGTGCAAGCAGAACGCCGAAAAGAATGCCGGCCACCACGGTGCCCACGACGCGGCCGCGTTGTTGCGGCGCCGCGAGGTGCGCGGCAAACGGAACAACGACGTGCACGCTCGCGGCAAAAGCGCCGACGGCAAAGGCAGCCGCGCTGAGGAAAAGAGCGTTCGGAGCAATCGCCATGAGCAAGAGCGAGATAAACGCGCCTATCACGAGGATAAGAATAAGCGAGCGGCGCTCGTATTTATCCCCGAGAGGCACAAACAAGAACATGCCGACGGCGGTGCCGGCCTGGCTTAGCATGGCCACGCTGCCTACCCGCGTCACCGACAAGCCGAACGTCCGCGCGATATCGGCCAGCAACGGCTGGACGTAGTAAATGTTGGCGACAATCACGCCGACCGTGACCGCCATCACCCACACGGTGGCTTGTGGCATGGGCGCCGGCTCGGCGCGTTCCACGACTGGTTCGATCCCTGTTCCCGTCATTCCCTGGTCCATTTAACTTACAAGTGCGCCCTGCCGGGACACTTCTCCCAATGGGAGGACGGTGTCGACCGCTTTTTGGCGGCGGCCTTGGAGCCGGTCAAGGTAAAGGTAAATGATCGGGGTCGTGTAGAGCGTGAGAATCTGCGACACGATCAGGCCACCAATGACCGCAACACCCAGCGGTTGCCGGATTTCAGCACCTTCTCCATGGCCAAGCGCGAGCGGCACCGCCCCGAACATGGCGGCCAGGGTGGTCATCAAAATGGGCCGGAACCGAACCAGGCAGGCCTCATAAATTGCCTCTTTGGCCGACAAATGCCTTTCCCGTTCTCCTTCCAAGGCGAAATCCACCATCATGATGGCGTTCTTTTTTACGATGCCGATCAAGAGGATGATGCCGATTAAGGAAACAATCGAAAGGTCCACCCGGCAAACCAGCAGCGCGAGCAATGCTCCCAAGCCGGCCGAAGGCAGCGTGGACAGGATCGTGATGGGGTGGATGTAGCTTTCGTAAAGCACGCCCAGCACGATGTAGACGGCAATGATGGCGGTCAGAATAAGAATCGGTTCAGACGAAAGCGACTCGGCGAACACCTGGGCGGTGCCGCCGAAGCTGCCCTGGATGCTCGCCGGCATGCGGATCGCCGTGGCGGCCTTCTGAATGGCGGCAGTGGCGTCCCCCAACGAGCTGCCGGGGTCAAGGTTAAAGGAAAAGGTAACGGAGGGGAACTGGCCCTGGTGGTTGATGGCCGTGGGGGTGTTGGTGTAGTCGACATGGGCCACGGCACTAAGGGGCACGACGGTGCCGTTGTTGCTGCTGACGTAAATCTTGTCGAGAACCGCGGGATCTCCCAGGTACCCTGGAAGGGCCTCGCAAACGACGTGGTACTGCGCGCGGGCGGTGTGGATGACGGAAACCTCCCGCTGGCCAAAAGCGCTGTACATGGCCAGGTCCACGGCTTTAGGCAGCACGCCCAGCACCGAAGCTTTGGTCCGATCCACCACCACGTTGGCTTCCAACCCCTGGTCTTGTTGGTCGGTGTTAAGGTCTTTGAGGAGCTTGTTTTTCCGAAGTTCATCCATCAATTTCGGCACGTACGTTTTCAAATCGTCGAGGCTCGAGCTCGTCAGCGAGTAGATGTACTGACCGCTCGAAGCGCGGCCGCCGACCCGGATGTCCTGAATGGCAGTGAAAAAAGATTGGATGCCCGGGATTTTTGACGTCTTGCCGCGCAGGCGGGCGACAATGGCGGTGGCCGACTCGGGCCGATCCTTGCGTGGTTTCAAAGTGACGAACATCCGGCCGGAAGCGCCACTGCCGCCGCCGCCGCTGCCGACCGAAGAACTGATGGATTCGACGGCCGGGTCGCGCTTAACGATTTCCGTGATAACGTTTTGTTTGGTCGTCATGGCCTGAAACGAAATGTCCTGTGCGGCCATCGTGAACCCGATGATGAGGCCGGTATCCTGTTGCGGAAAAAACCCTTTTGGTACGATCGTGTAAAGATAGACGGTCGTCCCAAGGGTGGCCGCCGTGACCAGCAGCATCAGGAAGGAATGCCGCAACACCCAGCGCAGGGTCCGCGCGTACGAATCCACCAATCCTTTCAACGCTCGCTCGGTGCCCCGAAAAAACCAGTTTTCCCGGCGGGATTCGGTCTCCTCACGCATCCAGCGGGAGCAGAGCATGGGCGTCAGGGTAAGCGAGACGACCGCGGAGATGAGAATGGCCACGCTCAGGGTGACTGAGAACTCGTGGAATTGACGGCCGATGATCCCGCCCATGCAGAGCAGGGGAATAAAAACCGCCACCAACGAGATGCTGATCGAAACGATGGTGAAGCCGATCTGCCGGGCCCCTTTCAAGGTGGCCTCCAGCGGCGTCATCCCTGCCTCCACGTGACGGACGATGTTTTCGATGACCACGATGGCGTCATCGACAACGAACCCGACCGAGATGGTCAACGCCATGAGGGAGATGTTGTCGAGGCTGAACTTCAACAGGTACATGGCGGCAAACGTGCCGCTGATCGCGAGCGGGACGGTGACGCAGGCGATGAACGTGGTGGAAATCCGCCGCAGAAAGAGGAAACAGACCATCACAACCAGCGCTACACTGATCAGCAAGGACGTTTGCACGTCGGCCACGGAGGCGCGAATCGTGAGGGTCCGGTCGACCTGCACCTCCAGGTGCACCGCAGGCGGAAGCCAGCGGCGAAGTTGCGGCAGCAAGGCTTTAATGTGGTCAACAACCTCGATGACATTGGCGTCGGCCTGCTTGTGCACCATGAGCGCGACGGAAGGTTTGCCGTTGTACCAACCTGCCTGCAGCCGGTCCACGGTGGCATCAATGGCGTGTCCAACGGTGGAGAGCGTGATGGGTGTGCCGTTCTTCTGCCCGAGGATCAGGTTTTGGTATTGATCAGCGTTAAACAGCTGATCGTTCGTGTTCATCATGTAGCCCCGCTCGGAGCCGTCGAGTTCCCCTTTGGGTTCATCCTTGTTCTCGCCCGCGAGCACGGTGGCCACGTCGTTCATGCTTAGCCCCATGGAGGCAAGCACCGCCGGGTCCACCTGGATGCGCACGGCAGATTGGGCGCCGCCGCCCAGGTCCACCTCACTTACCCCGGTTACCTGGGAAATGGCCGGCAAGAGAATCTCGTTCGCATAATCATAGACTTTCGACCGGGGAACGCTGTCGGAGGTCAACGCCAAAATGACAATCGGGGTGTCGTTCGGGTTGGCTTTGCGGTAGCTGGGCGGGTTGGGCAGGCCGGCCGGCAGCTCACTTGAAGCCGCGTTGATGGCCGCCTGAACGTCCCGTGCCGCGCCGTTGATGTCGCGGCTCTGGTCAAACTG
>DASWVC010000346.1:0-15228 GCA_036401335.1 Chthoniobacterales bacterium | reverse complement strand
GGCCGTGCTCGACCGCGAGGCGCTGCGGGACTTTGCCCGCCGGCACCTGCCCGACTACATGGTGCCCTCGGCGTGGGTCGTCCTGCCGCAGTTTCCCCTCACGCCCAACGGCAAGGTCGACCGCCGCGCCCTGCCCGAACCGGATGGACAGCAGCATGCGGTGTTCATCGAGCCGTCCACCCTGTTGGAACGTAAGGTGGCCGGCGTTTGGCAGGACGTGCTCGGGGTTGCGCGTGTGGGGCGGGAAGACAACTTTTTTGAACTGGGCGGCCATTCCCTCCTTGCGTTGCGGATGGTAAACCAGCTGAGCGGCTTTACGTCGAAACGGGTAACCCTGGGGTCGGTGTTCCAGGCACCCACGCTTGCCCGTTTTGCTGCGGTGTTGGAAGAAGACTCCCCCACCGGCGCACCGGACGTGAAGGACGCCGCTGCCTTCAAGGGGATCCCGCGGCTTCCCCGACCCACCGGTTTCAACGAGGAAGCGGTGTTTCCGGTCTCCTTTGGCCAGCGGCAATTGTGGCTCGTTGATCAACTGAACCCGGGCACGGCCACCTACAACATCCCGCTTGTGTTGCGCGTGACGGGGGAGCTTGACGTAACGGCGCTCGAACGCAGTTTGAAGGAACTTGTGGGTCGTCACGAAGTCCTGCGCACAACCTTCCGCTCGGGACCTGGGGGTGACCCCGTCCAGGTCATTGCTCCCTTTCGGGAAATGGTTTTGCCGGTGGTTGATCTGTGCGGATTGACCGCGGAAGAACGTGCAACTCGCACGCTTGAGCGAGTCGGGGCGGAAGCGTGGGCGCCGTTTGACTTGGCCAGGGGACCGCTTTTCCGCGCGGTGTTGCTGCGCACGGCCGAGCGCGAGCACGTGCTGGCCCTTACCTTTCATCACATTATTTACGACGAATGGTCACAACGGGTTTTACGGAACGAATTGCTCGCCGCCTACAAAGCGTTTGTCGCCGGCCGGAAACCGGTTTTCCCGGAACTGCCAATCCAGTACGCCGACCACGCGCATTGGCAGCGGGAGCAACTGGATGACCAAAAGCGAGCGGCGCAGCTCGGGTTTTGGCGAAACCAGCTGACCGACCTGCCTGCCCTGCAACTCCCGACCGATCGACCCCGCCCCCGCGAGGCGGTTGCAGGGGGCGCTAATGAACCGGTTGAAGTCTCGCCGGCGGTGACGAGGGCGCTTCGGGACATGGGTCGGGCGGAGGGGGCGACATTATTCACGACGGTCCTGGCCGCTTTCAACGTGCTGCTCGCCCGCTACTCGGGGCAGGGTGAATTTGCGGTCGGCTCGCCCATCACGAACCGGGGCACCGCAGAGGCCGAAACCCTGATCGGCTACTTCCTCAACCCCTTGGTGTTTCGAGCCAAATTGGACGGGGATCCGACGTTTCGCGAAGCGCTGCAACGGGTACGTGAAGGGGTGCTCGAGGCGTTTGAGCATCGGGACCTGCCTTTTGATGCACTTGTCGAGGAGTTGGCTCCCCAACGTGAGGCGGGCATGAACCCTTTTTTCCAGGTGATGTTCGTCTTGACGGAAGGTCATCCCCCCGCACACTCGGTGGGAAACCTTCGCTTCGAAACAATTGAAGTGGAGGACCGTACCGCAAAGGTTGACCTGACTCTGTCGCTGGTAGACGGGCCGGACGGGCTGCGCGGGATGTTCAACTACAACGCCGGCCTGTTCGATGCCGGGACCATCCGGCGCATGGCGCAGCATTTTGGCAACCTGCTGACCGGTATTGCGGCTGACCCGAAATCCCGGCTTTCAGCGCTGCCCATCCTCGAAGAGGCCGAGCGGGAGCAACTCCTGGTAGGCTGGAACGACACGGCCCGGGTGTACACCGAGGGGGTGTGCTTGCACGGGCTCATCGAGGCGCAGGTGGCGAAGACCCCGGAGGCGGTGGCGGTGAGCTTTGAAGGCCAATCCTTGACCTACGCCGAACTCAACGGCCGGGCCAACCGCCTGGCCCACCGGCTGCGGGCAGAAGGTGTAGGGCCAGACGGCATCGTCGGGGTGCTGGCCGAACGCTCGCTCGAGTTGGTGGTCGCGCTCCTGGGGGTCTTGAAGGCCGGCGGAGCTTACCTGCCCCTCGACCCGGGCCACCCGGCCGAACGGCTCGCCTTCATGCTGGCGGACGCGCGCCCCGCGGCGCTCCTGGCCCAGCGTGCCCTGGCCGGCCGCTTGCCGACGGCCGCGCCGCCCACCCTGTTTCTCGAGGAGGACCTCGGGGCCCAGCCGGCCGGCAACCCCGAGTGGCATGCGACGCCCGACGCCCTGGCCTACGTGATCTACACCTCCGGCTCCACCGGCCAACCCAAAGGGGCCATGAACACCCATCGCGGCATCTGCAACCGGTTGCTGTGGATGCAGGAGGTTTATTGCTTAGGCCCAGTGGACCGGGTCCTGCAGAAAACGCCTTTCAGCTTCGACGTGTCGGTGTGGGAGTTCTTCTGGCCACTGTTGAGCGGGGCGCAGCTGGTCGTAGCCCGCCCGGGCTTCCATGGCGACTCGGCTTACCTAGTTGACACGGTCCGGCACACCGGCATCACGACGATGCATTTTGTGCCCCCGATGTTGGCAGCGTTCCTGGGAGACGAAGGCGCGGCGGCCTGCACGGGCCTGCGCCGGGTGATCTGCAGCGGGGAGGCGCTGCCTGGGGAGCTGGCCCGGCGCTTCTTCGAGGCCTTGCCGCACGTGGAGCTGCACAACCTTTACGGCCCGACCGAAGCGGCCGTCGACGTGAGCTTCTGGTGCTGCGAGCCCGCGTGGGCGGAGGACAACGTGCCGATCGGCCGCCCCGTGGCCAACACCCAGCTCTACGTGCTGGACCGGGCGCTCCAACCCGTGCCGATCGGCGTCGCCGGCGAGCTGCACATCGGCGGGGTGCAACTGGCGCGCGGTTACCTCAACCGGTTGGAGTTGACGGCCGAGAAGTTCATTGCCAACCCCTTTGGCCCGGGGCGCCTCTACAAAACAGGCGACCTGTGCCGGCACCGGCGCGACGGGGCCATTGAGTACCTGGGCCGCCTGGACCACCAAGTCAAGATCCGCGGTTTCCGCATCGAACTGGGCGAAATCGAGGCCGTGCTGCTCGGCCACCCGGGCGTGCGGGAGTGCGTCGTCCTGGCCCGCGAAGACGGCGCCGGCTCGCCCAAACGCCTGGTTGCCTACGTAGTGGGCGAGCACGACCTCACGACGGAGGCCCTGCGCGCACATGCCGGCGGCGCCTTGCCGGACTACATGGTGCCAGCCGCCGTCGTCTTCCTCGAGCGGTTGCCGGTCACGGCCAACGGCAAGCTCGACCGCCGCGCACTTCCCGTGCCCGACTTCACCGCCCGGGCGGGTGTGGGACGCCCGCCCCGAACGCCTGCTGAAGAAATTCTTTGCAAAGCCTTTGCCGAGACGTTGGGATTGCCTCAGGTCGGTATCGGCGACAACTTTTTTGACCTCGGTGGTGACAGCATCAGTTCGATCCAACTGGTCACGAGGGTGCGTAAGGCCGGGTTGGTGATCACGCCGCGCAACGTGTTCGAGTGCCAAAACGTCGAACGCCTGGCCGCAGTGGCTGGGGTAAAGGCCGAAGCGGGGCCAAGCACCCTGGACGTGGGGACGGGCTCCCTTCCGCTGACCCCTTTCATGAAGGGACTTCTCGAACAGGCCGGCACTTTTGGAACGTTAAGCCAGGGCATGATGGTGCAGGTACCGGCAACTACCGCTCCGGATCGGCTGGAAGCAGCGTTACAAGCAGTGTTCGATCACCACGATGCCTTGCGGCTGCGCCTTGTGTCGCCTGGAACAGCCGGTGCCGACAGACAGGGAAGTCTGGAGGTTCTGCCAAGAGGCAAGGTGCCGGCGGCGGCTTGCTTGCGGCGGGTCGACGTATCGGGATTTGAGGAAGCTGCGCGTCAGGTTTGCATCGCCGCCGAAGCCCGTGCGGCCCAGGAACGCCTCCAGCCCGAGGCGGGCACCATCGTGCAAGCAGTCTGGTTCGATGCGGGCACCTCTCATCCGGGTCGGCTCCTTTTGATGATTCACCACCTGGCGATCGACGGGGTGTCCTGGCGCATCCTGCTCCCGGACCTCGCGGCCGCCTACGAGGCGCTCGAGGCGGGGCTGGCTCCCGTGCTTTCCCCAGTGGGCACGTCCTTCCGACGTTGGGCGCAACTGCTGGTTGAAAAGGCCCAGGACTCTGCCCAGCTCGAGGAACTGGCCTTCTGGGAGGAGGAACTGGCTAAACCGGCGGTTCCGCTTACCCCTAGCGCACGTGAGCCGGCCCGCGACACTGCAAGCACCGTGCGGCACCTGAACCTTACGCTGCCGGCAACCCTTACCGAGCCGCTCTTGACCGCAGTGCCAGCCGCCTTCCACGCCCGGATTAACGATGCACTGTTGTGCGCCTTGGCGTTGGCCGTTAGCGATTGGCGCACCCGTCGACCGCACCCGGCCACCGGCATCGGGCTCCCGAGTGGCGTATGGATCGACCTGGAAGGCCATGGCCGCCAGCAGGAGCATTTTGAGGGCGTGGATATTTCACGCACCGTGGGCTGGTTTACCAGCGTGTTCCCGGTCTGCCTGGACGTGGACGCTTCCGGCCTGGCGGATGCGCTGGCAGGCGGGCCGGCGCTGAATGCTGCCTTCAAACGGGTCAAAGAGCAACTGCGCCGGGTTCCGAACTATGGGTTGGGGTACGGCTTGTTGCGCCACCTCAACCCGCAAACCGGGGCGGTCCTGGGCCGTTTTGCTCCTCCAGAACTGCTCTTTAATTACCTCGGCCGGTTGCGCATGCCTGAGGCGTCGGACTGGGAGATCGTGCGCGACCCGGCGCACGGAGAAGGCGGGGGCCTTGGGTTGTGGGGCGGGGCGGACCCGGCCTCGCCCCTCACCCACAGCTTGGCGCTCAATGCCGCGACCCTCGATGGACCCCAGGGCCCGGAACTGGTCGCCCATTGGTCCTGGCCCGGCGCCCTCTTTAGCGAGGAAGAGGTGCAAGCGTTGGCCGACATCTGGTTTCAGGCGCTCCGCGCCCTGGTCGAACACGTGGGCCACCCCGGCGCAGGCGGCCACTCCCCCTCGGATTTTGCCTTGGCGGCGCTGACTCAAGTGGAGGTTGACCTCCTGGAAAGCCGGCATCCCGAACTGGAAGACGTTTGGCCGCTGTCGCCCTTGCAGGAAGGCTTGCTGTTTTATGCCCTTTACGACCGTGGAACCATTGACGTTTACAACGTCCAGATTGTTCTAGAACTGGAAGGGATGGTCGACGCACTACGCCTCCGGACAGCCGCAGATGCGCTTGTTCGGCGGCATCCTGCGTTGCGCGCCAGCTTTGAATATGAAGGTCTCGACCGTCCGCTTCAGGTAGTTCGTGCACAGGTCGGAATTCCTTGGCATACGGTCGATTTATCTACCCTGAACCCGACTGCGCGCGAACAACAGCTGGCGAAGATTGTGACTAAAGATCGGGTGGAACGCTTTGATCCGAGCCGTCCACCGCTTCTGCGTTTCACTTTGGTGCGTCTTGCTTCCGCAAAGTACCAATTGTTGTTCACGGCCCACCACATCCTAACGGACGGCTGGTCCGGTCCCATTTTGATCAATGATCTTCTGACGCTGTATGCATACAACGGCGACCAAGGGTCACTGCCGCCGGCCGCACCTTACCGCGATTACCTCACCTGGATGGCTGTGCAGGACACCAGTCCGGCGAAAACAGCTTGGAAAGCCGCGCTGGCAGGGTTTCATGAGCCCGTTCGATTAACGAACGCAGATCCAGCGCAGGATCCGATTCTTCCCGAGCGGATGACCTTTAATCTATCCGAACCACTTACCAAGGCACTCTCCGATCAAGCGCGCTCTCAAAGCTTAACGACCAACAGTGTATTTCAGGCGGCTTGGGCAGTCCTGCTCGGCCGGTTGACCGGCAGCGATGACGTTGTCTTTGGCATTACGGTGGCGGGCAGACCAGCAGAAGTTCCAGCCATTCAGTCCATGGTCGGACTTTTTATCAACACGTTGCCGGTCCGAGTCCGTCTTCGCTGGGACGATTCGCTGACTGCACTTTTCGCTCAGGTTCAGCAGGAGCAGGCGAAGATGATGGACTTCCAGCTTCTTGGCCTCCATGAGATCCAGCGCGCGGCCGGTGTAGGCGAACTGTTTGACACCCTGCTCATCTTTGAAAATTACCCAATGGACCGGAGTGTCGCGGCAACCGAGTTCGCCGGCTTAAGGCTCGCTGGCGTACACGGCGTTAACGCAACCCACTACGCCATGTCTCTGATGGTCACACCTGGTGAGTGTTTCCGGCTCGACCTGGATTATGATCCTCACCTTTTCACACGGGACGCGGTGGAACGGATCAGCCAAAATCTCGTACGTTTGCTTTCAGCAAGCGTTGTGTCACCCGAAGAAAAGGTAGGACAGGTTGACCTTCTTACTCCAGAACAACGGCATCAAATTCTTTCAGAGTGGAACCGAACTGAGACACCCTTTTCGACTGGGGCCAGTATCAGCGAGCTATTCGAGGCGCAGGTTGCTTCGACACCCGACTTGCTTGCAGTCGAGCAGGATGCTACTCGATGGAGCTACCGCGAACTCAACGAGCAAGCCAACCGGCTAGCCCGTGTTCTTCGGAACGCCGGCATTGGACCGAAGGCACTTGTCGGCTTGTGTCTCGAGCAGTCACCTCAGATGGTGCGGGCGATGTTGGCAGTCCTCAAAACCGGGGGTGCCTACGTACTTATCGACCCCGCAGCGGCGCAGCGCTCACAGATGCTCGCGGGCGTGGCACTTGTAGTAACGACGGGACCGGTTGCCTCCCGGTTGGTGGGCTACCTGGGGCGTGTCATCTGCATCGATGATGAGGAATCTTTTCCCGTTGATAGTCGAAACCTACCCTGGCTCGCCGATGGCGACAGCTTAGCCTATGTACTGTACACATTCGAATCCTTTGGTGAACCGCAAAGGGTAGCCATCCCGCACCGGGCGGTGACCCGACGCGTGGTCAACGCCAACTACGTCACCCTCGATTCGTCCGACGTCGTCGCGCACACCCCCTACGGCTGTTTCAGCTCGGCAACCACGTTCGAAGTCTGGGGTGCGCTTCTGAACGGGGCACGGCTGGCCATTTTTGGTAAGGACCTGACTGGCACGCCGGCTGACTTTGCCGGCGAGTTGCGGCGGCGGCAGGTTACCACGCTTTGGCTGCCAACGGTGCTGTTTAACCGGATCGCGGGCTGCTTGCCGGAAGCATTCGCTGGATTGCGCAACGTATTGTTCGGGGGTGATGCACCCGACCCGCGCTGTGTTGCGACAGTCCTCAAGCACGGCGCGCCGGGGCGCCTGGTCCATGCCTACGGCCGGTTCGAGACGGCAGGTTTCGCTGCATTTTACGAAGTGCGCTCTGTGGCCAACACCGCCGTGACAATTCCAATTGGAAGGCCGACTTCGAACTCCACGCTCTACGTTCTTGATGAGCGTTGCAACCCAGTCCCAGTCGGCGTACCGGGCGAGATCTACATCGGCGGTCCCGGGCTTGCCTGTGGCTATGTCGGAGACTCGGAGCTTACGGCCCGGTCCTTTGTTCCGGACCCGTTTTCCACTCGCGCCGGCGCGCGCCTTTACCGGACCGGTGACCTCGGTCGTTGGTTACCGGCGGGCGACGTAGAGTGCCTGGGCTCCCTCGACGAGCAACTTAAGGTCCGCGGGTTTCACGTTTATCCGGCCGAGATCGAAGCTGCACTGAGGGAATATCCGGGAGTACAAGAGGTAGTGTCAACCGTTCGCCAAGACAGGGACGCGAGGCGCGTCGTCGCCTATGCGGCCGGTAAGGTTTCGGCGCGCCACGAAAAAGAATTGCTCAACTACCTGGACTCAAAACTGCCCGACTACCTGATGCCAGCGGCCGTTGTCGTGCTGGATGAGTTACCTCTCACGGCCAGCGGCAGAATCGATCGGCGTGCGCTGCCCGAACCCGCGATGGCCCGGGACGACCCTCAACCGGCTGCTCCGCAGGACGCTCTCGAGGCTCAGTTGGTGGCCGTTTGGGAAAGGGTTCTCGGCGTTCATCCAATCGGGATAACGGACGATTTTTTCGCGCTGGGCGGCAGCTCACTGGTGGCGGTACGCCTTTTCCTGGAAGTCAAGAAAGCCTTTGGAAAAAACCTTTCCATTGCTACTCTTTTTCAGGCATCAACGATTAAAAAGCTGGCAGACAAGCTGCGCGATGCATCCGAAGAGGAGGAATGGACGCCGGTGATCGCCATTCAGCTGAAAGGGAATCGTCCGCCGTTTTTCGGCATTCATGGCGTGCACGGAAATGTGCTTTTTTATCGTCAAATGGCGCAGCAACTGGCCCATCAGCCTTTTTACGGCGTCCAATCACAAGGCCTGGACGGCAAGCCTATCAAGCGAACTTCGGTGGAAACCATCGCTGCATATTACATTCAGCATATGCGGCACGTTCAGCCGCACGGACCCTATTTGCTGGGCGGTTATTCCTTAGGAGGCCCTATCGCCTACGAAATCGGCCGCCAACTGCGCCTGGCTGGTGAACAGGTCCCCTTGCTGGTGCTCATTGATGCCGGCAACCCAGCCAAGCGTCCCCGCTTGGTCTCCTATCGGGAGAGGCTGCGCAAGGCGCTCCGCAATCCCGCATCCCTTTTTACGGTGGATCGTGTTCTCAGGATTTTAGCGGGTCGCATCAGAGGCAAGGCAGGCGATCAATTCTTGCAGTGGAACGACCTGTACCAAAAAGCTAAGGTGCGCTGGGGAGGATCTCTTAAGACTGAAGGGGAAGATCTAACCGACCTTCACATTCAAATGGTTTACACCCGCGCTATTTTGGCCTATCGGCCCCTACCATTCGACGGAAAACTGACGGTTCTTCGAGGGCTGCCGGAGCCAGGCTATGAGCCCGATCCGTATTTAGGGTGGGACTCACTCGCAACGCGCGGCATTGAAGTGCACGAGGTTCCAGGTGAGCACCTCGAGCTTTTCGCCGAGGAAAACGTTCCGACGCTGGCTGCCATTTTGGAGGAATGCATCGAATCCGCTTTGGGTAACGCCCCACGATCTCCGATCCGTGGAGCGGATCCCGGCCAACGAAATCCAGAGGAAACGTTGCCATTATCCCGATAGGCCGGAAAGGGCGCTACTTTGCCGAAAACGAAAGATCGCAGTTGCCGAGTCGGTATGGGTAAATTCGCTCCCGCACAACTTAAACCAGGCCGCGTGCGAGGGTAAGCAGCAGACAAGCACAAGGCAGGCGAGCTACAGAATCATCCAATATTATCCCGGAATAACCAGGTTATGAACGACCCTTCGAGCGGCCTTCTCCATTCGTGGAAACTGAACCGCCATAATCGCCATTGACAGTGACCATTTAGCCGGTTTCCGGTGCACGAGCGTACTCTGTTTTCGGCGTTCCCATGCTGACCGTTCAATTTCATGGCCAATCTTATAGAGTATACAAAACAGATCCCATTCCTCCGCCCACTCCTCACCAAGGTTAAAAGGGACGTGGTCGCAAGGGCCTTCAAACATGAACCAAGCGCCGACTACCCCGCACTCAGGCCCATCGATGTAGAAAACGCCAAGCTATTTGCCGATCGTTGCTCGATGGTGGAGGCGTTTCGTCCTCTGCTATACGGTAAGACCATCGCAGAACTAGGCGTGGCATTCGGAAATTTTTCCGAGTTTTTGATTGAAACCCTTAAACCCGACCGGTTTTTCGCTTTCGACCTTTTTATTCTGCACCAAATACCAGTCGCTTGGGGTAGGCCGACCAAAGACCTTTTTGGTGACCTGACGCACAAGGAGTACTATGCCAGGCGGTTTTCGGGATGTTCAATCCCAGTCGTCGTCGAGGAAGGGGATGGTTCGACTAACCTTCAAAAATACCCTGATAAGCATTTCGACATGATTTACATCGACGCGGGTCATGATTATGCAGCGGTGAAGAAGGATACTGAAACATGTAAGCAGAAGATAAAGGATGACGGCATCCTTATCTACAATGATTACCTTATGTTCGACCACTGCCAAATGTTCGAGTCCTTCGCTGGAAGCTGGTACGGAATCGTTCAGGCAGTGAATCATCTCGTTGTTTATGACGGTTTTGAGATCATTGGCTTTGCGCTCCACCAATCGATGTACTGCGACATTGCGGTCCGGCGACGGGCAAAACGTGCTGATTTCGGTCCCGCGAGTCAAGGAAAGGTAAGCATTCGCCCATCGTGGCCAATTTAACAAGGCCGGGGTTGTCCGATTTTCCACAAGCGCCGTGGGAAAGGGTAGGCCAACCGCCTTCAATGGGGTCGCGAACAGCTGAAATGCACTTACCGTCTGCGAACAAACGGCCTTCGGCTGGCTGATTATACTCGTTTTAAACCTCTTATGAGTGACGACTACCTCGGACTTGTATCCCTGGGTCCAGGGCCAAGGGAACTTTCTCGGCTACAAGATCTTCTCGACTCCCTAAGCTTTTATCAGTCCAGCAACTGCGCCGGAGTCATCGTGGTTGACGATGGGAATCATGGTGACAACATCGTCAAAACTGTGGATTTTCCGGCCCGAATCATAGTAGTGAAGAACCCTCGTGAAGGCCGAGGATGGTGGTGGGAAGGGGGCTTGTCGACCGGCCTGCTCGCAGGATACCACTGCGCTTCGGAATACGACATTGATTATGTCTTGAAGCTTGATACGGATAGCTTGGTGATTTCGCCGTTTCATGAAAAAATCATGGAGTGTCTTGGGAATAACAAATCGATCGGCATGGTGGGAAGCCATCTGCAACCCGGCCGAGATTACAAAGAGTGCATCCCGATCGCATGTGGCCGAAAAGTATCGAAATTATTTAGGCCATTGTCAGTCTGGCGGAGGCCGAATTGGCATTTACGATCCGGTTGGGCTCCGAGAGCGAGAAAAATTCGCCGTTACTACCAGTTGGCGCTGGAAAATGGGTACCTGACGGGAGAGGCCTGCGAAGGAGGGGGCTACGTCATGGCATGTGAAAGCTTGCGACGATTTAAAAAAGCAGGAATTTTCAATGACCCGTTGCTCCTTCTTAATAGCCTAACGGAGGACGTCATGTTTTCTCTATTGGTAAGGTCATGTGGACTCGATCTATATGACCTCAGCGGTCCGGGAAAGGTCTTCCGTATTCAGTTGGCGGGTCTTCCAGAAAACCCTGTAATGTTAGCGGTCGATGGGTGCTCTATCATTCACAGCCTAAAGGATCACGGTAACTGGCGCGAAGAGCAAACTCGGAGCTTTTTCCGCGATCGAAGATGGGCCGGTCAGAGATCAAGGCATTCTTCGTCAAACTCGTGCCCGGGGTCTTAGTAACAGACCTCGTGCGAACCGGCCGACCTGTGGTTGGTTGGCAGGGGCTGACAGGTGGAAACGGGCGTGTAGTGCAGTCCTGGGCTATTAACAGGTCGGGCGAAAATTGAATGATGCCATGCCATCATGTTTTGAGGTGCAGCCCACGGTTCGAAAACGGCAAGTAGCACCGGCACTGGAGCGTTGTGGAGAGGATTGAGTTCCAGTCCGGCAAAGCCGAACGCGTCTGGCTGATGTACCACGGGCTGCCCGTCGAAACCGCCTTACCGGTCTTCTACAGTTTGAAAAACTGGGATGTTGGCGTTGAGGTCCTTACGAAGCGACAACACGGCTGTGGCACTACATTTTCCGGCTCGGGCGCGATCAGGACAGCTCGCGCAAGGTGGGCGGGATGGCCACGCCGACGCGTTGCTTGACCCACCATGCCTCGATCGGCCACCACCGTGACCTCACGCAGCCAGAAGCGTTGGCGCATGCGCTCCGCGACGGGCTGGAGAGTCATGACGTCGGCGGTGTTGCCCGGCCACAGTTCGCAGCAGACCGGGCGGCCCGGCACGTCGACGGCCAAGCCGACGACCATCTGGCGCAGGTCGGGCCGGTGGTCCTTGTTGAAGCCGCGTTCGCCCAGGGTCTGGCCGCCTTCGCTTTCAAAGTAGAGCGAGGTGGTATCGAAAAACACCAGGTCGACTTCCGTAAACAAGTCACGCCGACGCGCGAAGAGCCACCCTTCGAGGTGATCTTTTTGGCAGCGCGGCGGGCCGCCGGGTGGGTCAGCCGGTGAGGAAGCTTCCTCGCCTAAAAACGCCATGGCCCAATAAAGTTGATACAATTCAAGGGTTTCCGCGCCGGGAATCGGGTAATGCTCGCGCCAGTGTTCCGCGGCGCGGTCGCTGCCGCTGGCAAAGAGCCGGTACAACACCGTGAAGGAGAAGGCCCGTTCGACGTCGAACGCATAGCGGCTGCCTTTAAGTAAGGCGCGCACGGCTTCCGGCAGGCCGCTCTCCTGCCAGAGCCGGCCAAGCTGGGGGAGTTCTACCTGTCGCAGACCCGGATTGAAGAAACGCTTAAACACCTCAAAGGCGACCTGGTGCTGCGACCCACCTACCATCAAAGCCCCGAACGGATCGAGGCCCATATTTTTGGTGTCGTTTTTGGCCTACTGCCTTTGCGTGGCCTTGCGCCGCTGGGTGCAGGCCGTCAATGGCAGCCAGGCATCGCGTGAGCCGAACACTTTGGCCGAGGAAACGTCCGAGCAGCGCGAGTTGCGCCGTTTATGCCAGGAGAATGATTACCTGCGTCAGCAGCGGGACATTATGGGAAAAGGGTTGGGCATCTTGTCAGCGGAGATGCCGCCGCACGCTACACGCTGATGGAAACGATGAAAAGCGAGTAGCCCATTGCGGCCATGACCGACGCCTTGGAAGTATCCCGGAGCGGCTTCTTTGCCCATCGGCGCAAGGTCGAGGGCCAGCGCCGACAAGAGGACGACGCGTTGAGTGCGGCCAGGGAACCGATCTTCGTGGCCAGCCGCCACACTTAAGCGGCGGCGTTGGCGGCCCGTGACCACCGAGAGCAACCACCCCCAACCCGTTGCCGAGAACTGGCTTGCTCCGGCAGTGGCTAGCCGGCCGCCATACTTGCCGGCTGCAAGGCGGCTTCGGCGCTCAAGGTGCGTCCCGGCCTGCTTCATGCTCCGTTGCGGCACCGAAGGATCGCTTGCAATCCCCGCTTGCAGTCACTCGGGAAAGCCTTGAGTTTGCGCGTGCTGAAAAATGCTTCAACCGTGGCGTTGTCGTAGCAGTTGCCTCGCCCGCTCATGCTCAGATGAGTCCCAGGAGCGTCAGCGGTTGTTTCACCGCCGCGCGGCGGTACTGACTTACCCGAGCTGAAAGATCAACGGGCGCAGCGATGGTTCCCGCTTGGGTCGTGCGGGGCCGAAACCCCCGTTTACGCCGGGCGGCCAGCGCCTGCTCACGCATGAGCCGCACCACGCGATCTTCCCACAACGGAGGCCCTCCTGTCGGAGGACCTTTGTCACCCGTGGGCTGCTGTAGCGCTGCTGGTGTGTTTCAAACCCTTCCACGATTCACTCCCGCTAGGCCCCCTAGATCTGGCGTGTTCGCCCGGCCGCTTAGGGTACCAACCCCCAAGGACCGGGTGGCACAGAGGGCGGCATCGATCGTGCTGGAAGCGATCTTTAAGGCCGATCTAACGGCAGGGCAGTAGGCCTGTCCAACCAAACGAAGCGCGCACGGCGCGGTTCGCGCGGAGGACGCCTTATTGATTCGAGGGTACACGGAAATGGTCGACGCCGACCTGAGCGGCTGTTTCAACATCATTCCTCACGAGGGCCGAACAATGAGCGTGGCCCGCCACGTGAGCGACGAACCCATGGTGGCGGTGGCGAAAGCATGACTCGAGATGGAGGTCGCAGAAGGCGATGGCCGCGAGCGTCGGTGGGCCGTTACCACGTCTACTCGATCCAGACCGACCGGGTCTGCAGGACGAAATCGGCCAGAGACCATTTCCCTACGGTGAGCAGTCAAGAGAAGCGCCACCGTCAGCACCAAACTAAAATAGAACTCTGCTTCCAGGTTCGCCTGGGCAATCGGTGCCCAGCAGAGAAATGGCTATTTTCATGCGTGAGTAGACAATCACGGTTGACCCACAGAAATCCCAAAACACATGTCGCAACGCCATTAATGCATGTTAGCCTTCGGCAGAAGGCTCGGTTAATGCTCGCCCGGTCAAGGCTCCGGAACAGACGGTCAGCGTTTCGCGCCTTCCCCGTTGTACCCAGCCTTTGAGCCTTCCTGCCAGGAAGCTTACCCTTGAGCCGAAAGACAAGACTCTCCTTTGCAGTGGCATCAGCCCGTTTTGCTAAAGCGGCAGTATTAAGGCCTGCAACGCCTGGTGAACCACCGGAATAGCACCAGCAATGAGCCGGCCGAAAACGACCCGAGGCGGATGCACCGGATACTTCAGATGGTCTGTACTCATTGGCTAACATCGCGCTCCTATTATTGATGCACGAATTA
Source organism: Chthoniobacterales bacterium (assembly GCA_036401335.1). GTDB lineage: Bacteria > Verrucomicrobiota > Verrucomicrobiia > Chthoniobacterales > JAFAMB01 > DASWVC01. The sequence continues at coordinate 840 of DASWVC010000346.1, read as the reverse complement.
GTTACTCACCACGGTAAGTTTCTTTATCAGATCATATAAGTTGTAATTGGTCATGTCAAAACTGCGGACTCTGGACTGAGCATTCAGCGCGGATATCCGCTATCAACATTGCGATGACCTTTCATCGAACACAGAATCAATGTGTATTAATATTGCGTCTGTGAAGGCAATAAACACTTTTCTTCCGCTATTGGCAGCATCAAAAAGGCTTTGCTGTGAGGTTCTCTGTATGGGTGTCTTCAAAGCTGCACCTTAGAAATTCGTAATACAAGTAACTGTTAATAAGGTGTGTTTCCAAACTGGTTGCGAATACAAGAAATAAAAATGTACCTGATGTAATCCGAATTCGACCCTTTCTGGAAACGAGTACGAATGGATGGTAGATAACGGTCCCGCAGAACCTGAGCAGGAAAGTCTTTTGGAAACGGCTGTAAGAATTGTTTGCTTTTTCAGGAGCTGTTAACGGCGCCTGCAAGCTGGACGAACTGGGTTGCTGCTGCCCGTACGACGAGAACGCGTAACAGGCCCCAGGGATATAAGTACCATATAAATATTTAGTTTTGATTAGATCCAGTCCACCTCAGAACACCGATAATCCGCCAACTTTCCAGGCGGAATGCGTGATTCCGTTGACCGAGGCACAACAGGGCTTATGGGCCCAGGGCATCCTCGGGCCGGAGGCGGCGCGGGCTTTTCACCTGGCGTACACCGTGGAAATGCGGGGGCCCTATGATCACGCCGCGATGAAGCGCGCGCTGAAGGCGGTAACGGCGCGACACGAGGCGCTCCGGACGTCCTTGCAGGACGACGGCAGTTCGCAGGTGATTGCCCGGGAAGGGG
>DASWVC010000345.1:0-4027 GCA_036401335.1 Chthoniobacterales bacterium | reverse complement strand
CCGGTTTCCGTCTTTTGATTCAGGCGGCCGAACCACCGTTTACGGCAGTGGCGGCACTTCATGGCCAACCGGCCCAGGCATGGCGACACTGCGGGCGTTTCCAGCGGCGCTGCCGGCGTTCGTCGCGGCGTTGGCGGGCCAGTTCGGCCATGAAAATCGAGGTGCCGGCTGAGCGCACGGGCGCCGTGGCTTGGGGCCGCAACGCCGGCGGACTGGGAGTAGAAGGGATACTCGTGGATCACTCCTTCGTTTGTAAAATTGTAGGCCAAGGGTTAGTCGCTGGGAGCGAATGGCGTCTTGGACCCAAGGACGCCTACCCGTTGCGAGCTTCTTTCTACGCAGTACGGCGTGCCGCGCGTGATGAACCATGAACGGACACGCCGCTTCGCATCGGGCCGTTGCCAAAGCGAAAAACGCCGGGACCTTACCACGCCCGGTGCAGGTGCGATCCAGAAAGCACTTGGACGACGTCTTTGAACCAGAGCATCGGCGGGTCACACCGCGCATCCGGCCGACGACCGGATTCAAGACCGCCGCCATCACCAGTCGGGCCTTGAACTGGCAGGCACAATCAAGAAAAGCCAGTCTTACCTTGAGACACTAACTGCAAAAGTAGTGTGAAATCGTCAAATGAACGTCCTGAAACGTAGATCTTGTTTTCGTCGTCAACCTGTTCTCATGAGAAAAGGTAATTGGTAAACGGTATAGCCGAACACCCGTCCAAAGGAATGGCAGAAGGGGCGCATCTTGATCATAACCCCATAACTTCCGTTGCTTATCCTTTACCTTGAATATTTAATTAGGTCTCGTTGGTCTCGAGCGTAATGACTACGTGGTCCTACAATGACCTTAAAAGGTAAGGATCACTTTCACGTTGGCGGAGCTATCAATGGTCAATCCTTGAAATGAGACGTTTCCGTACATGGTGGGCAGCATTTCGTAATTAGGCATTCCTGTCCCGAGCAATCGAGCGGGATCGAGGTCCACCCTGCAGAGGCCCTTGCGAACCGAATGCACAGGATTTGTGCCGCAAACGGCAAATGGGCGGACAAGAGCACCCTGTCCGCCCAAAGTTTCGTGGACGCCAACGCCCTTTCTAAACCTTCCGCCTTGCATCTCTAGGGATGAACGCTTTTCAGCGGGCCTCCATCGATGCGGAAGGTCCCGGTGTTAAGCACCTGTACCCCCGCGTGGTGGTCTCCATTAAAGGGCGTGACCGCGCCTGGGAGGCCGGCCTTGACGGCATCGGCCGGTGAGTTGAACCACAAACCAAGGTGGTAGGTGTGGACCGGGCCGGTAGCGGGATTACTTCCCGCGTCTGAAAATGGCTGGTCATGGTGAACTTGCGGTGCCAACGCGCTGCCTGGCGCCACGATAAACGTTTCGATGCTGAAGCGACCGACGAACCGCCCGCAGCCCACTCCGCGGTCGTTGGTCTCGATGTCACCTTGGTACCAGGACAGGCCGAACGGGGCGTTAGGCACTTGGATGACGAAGAAATCGAAATCGGTTTTTGGAGGCAGTCCCGCCACGCTGACCTCCATGATTTCGACGGGGCCCACCGATTCGATCCTTACCGAAGCGCGCGCGTTAGGGAGAACGTTTGCGTTAACGACTGCCGGGCTGCGGACCATCTTAAAACGGAACGCATCGTCATCGTCGCCGGCGCGGGCTGACACGATCATTGCGAGGGCTGTTAGCGCCAGGGTAAAGAGCGAGCCAACTCTGATTTTAAACCAGCGTTGGGGTGAATGCTTCAATGTGTATTTCATGGATTATCTATTTCTATCGCACGAGTTTTATTTTCATGTGACAGCCTTTTCTGTAGGGCATTGGTTAGTCCTCGTAAATGGGACGAAAGGTCCACTGCCGAGGCCGGAAACTTTTCGACGAAAAGGCAGAACATCGTGCGGTGCTGCCTAACCTTCAGGCTCAGCTCGAGCAACTTGGTTCAAATGGTGGTCGAACGCTGCCTTGTTTTGGCTCACAAGACCATTCTCCGGCGGGTGCAGCGGTACGTGCCGGGTTTCGAAAAGCGTTGGAACCGATGCGCCTTGCCGGTCGGAGGTTCGTGGCGGGTGACCTGCGCCTCCTTGAACGGCGGGGTGGAGCAGGACCACCGGCGCATCAAGTCCCGGGTGAGGCCGATGCTCGGCTTCGAGCGCTTCGATCACACCCGACGGGTTGTGATTGGTGTGGAATTGGTTCAGAGGATCATCAAGGGTTAGTTTGCATTCGCGGGCCCAATTTGGTTGCTCGCTTCGTGGTTGATTTGTTATGTTAGTTGCAGAATGTGACGGTGGTTCCGTGCAATGCTCTCCCTGGGTGCAAGAACTTCCGTCGCAAAAGTGAAACCTCCCTTATGCCTACTTCATGGAAAATTGCCGGTTCCTACTTTGAAACCTGCAATTGTGACGCGGCGTGTCCGTGTGTTTTCCTGAGCCCACCTTCCAGGGGGGACTGCACCGTTTTACTGGCCTGGCACATCGACCAGGGTCACTTCGCGCAGATTGATCTGGAGGGGCTAAACGCCGTACTTGCTGCCCATGCCCCCGGCCACATGCTGGAGGGCAAATGGAACGTCGCCCTCTATGTGGACGAACGGGCCGACCAAGCTCAGCAGGGTGCGTTGACCCAAATCTTTTCGGGCCAAGCCGGCGGCCATCTGGCGAGGCTTGCGCCGTTCGCTTACCAGTCCACGTGAACCGGCGCCTCCGTTGAGCTCGATGTTGCCACAGGTGCTCCAGCGTGATCGTGCGATCGTCGCCTGTGGCCTGGCGGGAATCGCCGTGCTGGCGTGGACCTACCTGATCTACCTGAACTGGGGCATGCGCCACATGGAGGTTGGGATGGAAATGGTCATCATGCCCGCCATGCAGCGTTGGACGGCTGGGGACCTGGCACTCGTGTTTCTGATGTGGGCCGTCATGATGGTGGCGATGATGGTGCCGGCCGCCAGCCCAGTGATTCTGCTTTTTACGGAGGTCAACCGGGGTCGCCGCGAAGGCCAAGGCACGCTGGCCGCGACGGGACCGTTCCTCCTGGGTTACCTGACGGCGTGGACCGGCTTCAGTGCCGTCGCCACGCTCGTGCAGTGGGCCCTGCTAACGGCGGCTTTGGTTTCACCGATGATGGAAAGCACGAGCAAAGCCTTAGGAGCGGGCTTGCTGCTCCTCGCAGGTCTTTTTCAGTTCAGCCGCCTGAAATACGCCTGCCTGGCCCATTGTCGATCTCCCCTGGGGTTTTTAGTTACGGAATGGCGAGACGGCCCAGGGGGCGCCTTTAGAATGGGATGGAAGCACGGCGTCCTTTGCCTCGGCTGCTGCTGGGCCTTGATGGGCCTCCTGTTTGCCTTTGGTGTGATGAACCTGTTGTGGGTTGCCGCGATCAGCGCCTTCATCCTGCTTGAGAAGCTCACCCCCGCCAACCGTGGGGTCAGCCGCGTGAGCGGCCTTTTGTTCATCGGGTGGGCAACCTGGATGATTTTTGGTTCGTAGAGCCGGCCCCCTCGCGCGCGCAACCGTAGCCATACCCAGAAAGCAACCCCAACCCGATCCTCAAGGTATGGCGGCTTTCGCCGGAATGGAGGCGATCGTTGGGCCGGCATGCTGGACCTTTACCAACGCCGCCAAGCGTTCATTGGCCTGGGTGCGACGGAGCAGGCGCGCGGAGCCCGCCGCTTTGCGGCCGATTACGTGCTGCGCGACCGTGCCTGTGACGGTGAGTTGGTGGATTACTGCCGTGAACATCGGGTACTGCGCCAAACCCTGGCCCTGCAGATCCTCGAGTTTCGCCAGGCGTTGGGCTGGGGGACGTGAAAGCTTTGATGCCCGTGGGTCGTTTTCAGGCGACGCAGCACGCGGAGGCGGCGTCCAGGATTCCCGGTTTGCCGCTGCGAGTCACACCTTTTTGGTTTGCGCCAGAAATGCCTACGGCTCAACGTCTTTGCGGTGCCGCAAGCGGCGGCCGGCCGCGCAGGTGGAACGGGCGGACCCGACCCGGGGCGCTGTCGATGCGGAGTTCACCC
>DASWVC010000344.1:0-1676 GCA_036401335.1 Chthoniobacterales bacterium | reverse complement strand
GTCGAGGTAGGACGAAACGATGTTCCAGCCGAACCGGCCCCTGGTGAGGTGATCGAGCGTGGAAGCACGCCGCGCAAACGGGTACGGGTGTTCATACGATAACGAACAGGTGACGCCGAACCCGAGGTGGTCGGTCACTGCCGCCATGGCGGGCACCAGGAGCAGGGGATCGTTCACGGGGGTTTGCAGGCCTTGCCGCAGCGCGGCATCCGCGCGTTGTTCATAAACGTCGTACGGCCCCAGAACGTCGGCTAGAAAGATGCCGTCGAATTTCCCGCGCTCCAACAGGCGGGCCAGATCCAGCCAGTGGGACAAGGAGACGTAACGACCGGATTGATCCCGTGGATGTCGCCAAAGGCCAGGGGCCATGTGGCCCGTGCAATTCATTGTGAAAGCGTTTAGGCGGATTTCGTCTTCCATACGGCTAAAGCAGTTTTACCGGTCAGCAGTTGCGGGCCGGTGGAGGCCCGGGCTACAGGCGGCCAGCCCGCGTGTGGCGAGGCAGCAGTCTGCCCGGCCCTGAATCATCGCCGGCTGGTTCAGCTCCAGGCGTGCCGGGGCGGGTTCACGCCGTTAAGGTAGTAGTTGCCGATCAGGTGGTATTTCCAACGCACCGGGTCGTGCAGGGTGTGCACGCGCGCGTTGCGCCAGTGGCGGTCCAGACCGTAACGGGCCAGCGTCGATTTGGTGCCGGCGAGCTCAAAAAGTTTATTGGTGGCCAGCAAAGCGATTTCGGTCGCCCCGATCTTGGCTTCCGCGACGGTCACCGCCGCCCGGATGACCTCGTTTTCAGCTTGTTCTTCCATGGCGCGGTCCATCTGCCGGGCTGCCCGCTCGAGCAGCGCCTCGGCTGCATGGTAACGGTATTGCAGGTCGCCCACGGCCGCGATCGTGAGCGGGTCGTCGGTGGCGCGCTCCACGTGCGCGTCGATCCAGGGACGCGATTCGGAACGGAGAAAGCGGGCGGTTTCCTCGATTGCGGCGAGGGCGATGCCGACGTCGATGGCAACATGGATCAACTGGGAAAAGGGTCCCCGGGTGGTGTGGGTGCGGTAGGCCTGTTGGCCATCAAACAGGTGGCTTTTCGGCACCCGCACGTTTGCCAGCTTGACCGTTCCGCTGGCCGTGGTCCGCTGGCCGAAACCAGACCAGTCGTCCACGACGGTCAGCCCCGGGGAGTTCTTGTCCACGATGATCATCACCGGTTTATCGCCTTCGTCGAGCGCCTTCACCGGAACCCAATGGGCAAACAACGCGCCGGTGCAATAGAACTTTTCTCCGGTCAGAATGAGGTCGTCGCCGTCCGGGACCGCCCGCGTCCTCACGTCCCGAGCCGTTTTCCCGCCTGCTTCAATCGCAGCGTTCCCAAGACGGTCGCCGGCCATGATCCTTTCGAAGAAGAACTTCTTTTGCGCCTCGGTTCCCACCAACCGGATCTCTTCGACGTTCGCAAAATGATTCTGCGGGATTTGCCCGATCGAGGCGTCTGCGGCCGAAAGGGTCTTCACCACTTCGGCGAACGTGACGTTTGACACGCCGGGTCCTCCGTAAGCTTTAGGCACCGTGATGCCCCACAAACCGCTTTGGGAAAGGAGTTCGACTTCGGCGAACGGCAGGCGGCGCTCCCGATCCCGCTCCGCGGAGCCTTCGGCGATCTGCGCCGCCACGCGGCGGGC
>DASWVC010000343.1:0-37544 GCA_036401335.1 Chthoniobacterales bacterium | reverse complement strand
GAGGTCCGCTGATGGGCACGCACGAACCGGGACAGCCCTGGGCAACCGAGCCGTCGCGTTTTACGCCGGAAGAGCCTGCCGCCACTGAGGCAAGTGACGGCCGGATGGCAGGTGCCTGGCGACCGTGGCGCATGGCGCTGGCGGGCGTTTTCGGGGCAGGCTTGGTGGCGGTCGTCGTGGTGGTCGTGGTACCCAGGTACGAGGAGGATACCGGACCTTGGCGGGCGGTAATACGGGCTCAGGAATGGCCGGTTAGCAGCCGTATCGGTGGCACGATGGCCAGGGTGTATGTGGCCAACGGTCGTTTTGTTACGCGAGGCGAGCTGCTGGTCGAGTTGGACACAGCAACCTTGGGGGTCGAACAAGCGGCTGCCCGGCGCCGTTTGCTTTTCGGGAAAGCGGACGTGCTCGCAATCCAGCATGAGCTCGCCATCACGAAGGCCGACCTTGAAGGGTTAAGGTCGGTCTGGTCTGTGCGGGGGAAAGCACTGGGCACGGCCCTGGCCAATTACCTGGTCACACGGGATGTTGGGGGAACAAGAAGGGTGACGCTTTCAGAATCCCGTGAGTTAGAACAGGCATGCGCGGCAGCATTGGCCGTTTACCTCACTGCGAACCTGGCCTTTAGCAACGCGCTAGACCTGCTTGAGGAAAAGCAAGCGGCCAGCGTTGCTTTGGAAATCAATGTCCAGAACGCCGAACGGTCCTTGCATGAGATTGAATGGCGATTGTCCTGCGCCAGAATCCTGGCCCCGGTAGACGGCCGGGTGGTTTTCGACAAGGCCATGTTCAACGAACCGGTCGCGGCCGATAAACCGTTTTTGAAAGTAGTGGCAGGCGACCCCTGGGTGGTTGCCGACCTTGCTGCCACGCAGCTCGATGCCATTAAGTCTGGCACCCGAGTCACCATTTCTGTAGAAGCGATCAAGGGCCGTACGTTTCACGGTGAGGTAAGCGCCGTGGGCTCGCTCGCCTACGCCGGCCGTCGCAGCCGGCCATGGTGGGGCTCAAGCCTGCCTCTGTTTCAAGTGCGGGAAACCGCGGCGGTGAAGATCACCTTTGCCGCGGACAGCCTGCTTGGTTTCGAGGACGTCTTAGAGCCGGGGCTTCCAGCCTGGGTCCAGTGCAACCCGGACCTGAAAACCACGCGCTCCAGCGCACAAACCAGTTGGCCGCCCCTCAAAGAAGTGGCGGGTCCGTAAATCGTCGGTTCTCGCCCGATCTGGCACGCCTACGGTTTGCCTCCGAAAGTCACGTGATCGTCGAGGTCAAGCAGGTCCACCCAACCCTTGATGTCCTCCCGTGTTTTCGTGAAGTTGCCGACGGTTTCAGCGAAATAGAGCAGCGTCTCCGAGTCGCTGTCCGGGCCGCGTCTTTGCTGGAAGTCGCTCCACTGCTCAACCTCCCATGGCGTCCGCTGGTGCTTGGCGTTTCCCTTGATCCATTCGAGAATTTCGCCGTCGCCCTTGCCTGCGGCGAGCTGCTCGCGAAGCGCCGCGGGATCGAAACCGATGAAATTTATCAGGTGCTGGTCCAGCGGGCAATTGTAGTGAAATTCGCCGCTTGTGCCGGCGATCTCGGCGCGGCCTTTGTCGAGCATTCGCGGCAACAAAGCATAGCCCCCGAGGCGGCAGCGTGGACTCCGCGGCGGACGTTGGGTGAGGTTGGGTGCAGACAAGTTTGTAGAGTTATCCATAAATTCGTAAGGTTATTGATGAGCCAACGGCCATGAATCCGGAGGGCGATCTAGGCCAGGAGCAAGCAGGCGAAAGCAACGGTTTGCAGGGCGGCCGCCGTGGTCGGCCACCCAGTGTAATCGTGGACCAGGTGGCAGTGGCGGGTCGACTGAAGGTTGTGAACGAGGAAATAGAAACGCAGGCATCCATCTGGTGATCAAAAAACCGCAGTGGCCTCACTCAGGCGGGTGCCACCGCAAGCAGATACCTTTGGAAGAGGTTAAAATGCTCTCGCCTGATGAGCGAGCAGAACTTGAATAATCCGTTCCGAAATAATGAAATCGCCCTTAGGGCTGAAAAAAGCGACGGGGCCGAGGCGACACCGCTCCGAGCGCTGCAGGCCGGTCAGCCGGCGAGTCCTTTCGGCGCCCTAGGGTCCGGGCCAAGTCCTTCGTTCTCCACCCCGAACCCGGTTATCTTGATGCCATCGCCCTGTCAGGGTGTGACTGGATTGTGCGAGGGGAAGTTGAACGTTCAGCGCCCGCGGAGGGCTTGGCCTCCGCTGCCGGGAGCTTTTCGGAACGGAGCTCTGACCAACGAGATAAACAAGACTGGAGGCTGAATCCGCCGCCGGGCTCCACGCGAGAGTTAGGGACACGGTGGTTCCGAAACAAGGCCTCGGTCGGGTTGCTGGTGCCGAGCGCCATTGTGCCGGAAGAGCAAAACTGCCTGATAAACCCCTTCCACGACGCGTTCCAGTTCGAGTGGTTTACCGGCCCGAAGGCATACCCGATCGACCCCCGGCTGATGGGGCACGCCTGACTGACGTCCAGGCCCCGGGAAAGAACGTGTCGGGATGCCGGCGAGTCGGCCTGACAGCACTAAGATAAGGACCTTTGGACCCTAAAGGGCGGCGGTCCGGTAGGGCGGCGAGTCCCTTCACCGCCGGGACGGCCGCCAGAGGTCCGGGCGGCGTGGCGCTTCCCGGAAGGCCCCCCGGAAACGGCGTGTGACCCAGAAAGGGGGGCGCTTGGGGAGGTCACGAAGGGACCCGTGACCCTGCCAGCCCAGCTTGGCTCATCTTGGAACGAACTCTTGCCAAATGGTATAGATTCGGCGTTCAGGCAAGGCCGTTCTCCTTCAGGATTTCGCCGGCATTTCCCGAGTCGATTGTTTTCGTCGCCAAGATGATTTTCTTTTCCACTTTTTCGCCTTTCATGACCTTGAGCGCTTGGCGGATGCCTTCTGCGCCAGGGGTCGGGTAAAGGAACGTGGCCGTGAGTTGGCCTTTCGACACCCACGTGACCCCTTCGTTGGGAAGCCCGTCGATGCCAAGGAATTTGATCTCCTTGTCCCGCCCGGCATCTTTGGCAGCCAGGTAGGCACCGTACGCCACCGGGTCGTTATGGCCGTAAACCAGATCGATCTTGTCGAACGATTTCAGCGCGGTGGACATGATGTCATACCCTTTCGGCTGTTTCCAATCGGTGTCGATGGGCTGAAGCAGGGATTTCACCCCCGCTTCTTTCCCGACAAATTCCTGAAAACCGTCGTGCCGGTCGTGGGCGGGTTGCGTGCCCATTCCGCCCCAGAGTTCGACGATGTTGCCTTTGGCGTTTCCGGTGCCGCCCAACAGCTTGACGGCGTACTGACCGGCTGCCTGACCAATGACCACGTTGTCGCCTCCAATGAACTGGGTGTACTTGTCCGTCTGGACGTTGCGGTCGAGAATGATGACCGGAATGCCCGCTTCGATTGCTTTCAGGGTGACCCCAGTCAGCCCGGCCGATTCCTTAGGGCTGATAAGAAGCACGTCGACCCCTTGCTGGATGAGATTTTCGACATCGGCGACCTGTTTTTCGGTCTTATCCTGACCGTCCGTGATAATCAGTTCAATCTCGGGATGACTGTCGGCCTCTTTCTTCATGTCTTTGTTAAACTGCACCCGCCACGGTTCAACGACCGTGACCTGGGAGAAGCCGAAGCGGTATTTTTTCCCCTGGGCGCGGCTGAGGCCGGGCTTCAGGACGGCGGTTGCGGCTGCAGCCGCGGCGGTGGTACGGAGGAAAGTGCGTCTGTTCATGGGATGGGATTTATTTTTTTGGGGTTAAACGAACGGCAGGCGGCAAGAAAATCGGTGGGGTTCATCAGGGCAGTTGCGCCGGTCATGGCCTTATGGCCGGGCTGGATGGCTGGGGCGTCAGGGTTGCGGGGGTCCTGGCCCGCACCGGCCAGCGGCGGGTGAACCGGGTCCACCACACGTGGAGCTGACCTTCCTGGAGAAGGACCGCTGCTAGAATGATCAGCCCTTTCAAGACGAGCTGCGTGTTGCTGTCTATGTTGCGAAGAAGGAGAATGTTGCCAAGAAAGCCAAAGATCAGGACCCCTACGAGTGTTCCCACCATGTTTCCCCGGCCACCTACCAAGGTCGTTCCGCCGATGACGACAGCCGCAATTGCATCCAGTTCGGCGCCGGTGCCGGCGTCCGGCTTTCCCTGACGGTACTGCGCCGTGTAAAGCACTCCGGCCAGGGCGGAGAGAAACCCGGAGATGGCGTACACGGTAATTTTTACCTGGTCCACCTGAATGCCCGCCAGGCGGGCGGCTTGTTCGTTGCCGCCGATGGCATAGACGTAGCGCCCGAAGGTGCTGAACCGCAGGAGCAACCCGACGATCACGACGGCAGCCAGAAAGAACAAACCCGGCACCGGCACGACCTGGAAGATCAACATTCGCAAAACGTCAAACTCCTCCTTGGCGTTCGATCCGCTGTAGACCGGGAAAATGGCCGCGCTGGGTCCGCCGAGCAGGCGGGCCACGCCGAGGATCGCGACCATCATGGCCAGGGTCACAATAAACGGTTGCATCTTGCCTTTGGCCACGATCACGCCGTTCAGGCCACCGACGACCAACCCGGCCGCGGGAACTGTGGCGAGCACCCCAAGCACGCCGAATTTCCCCGGCAACTGGCCGACCGTCCAAACCGCGGCCGCAACCGCCAGCACGCCGCCGCAAACCCAGCCGACAACCCGGACCGTGCCGGGGGCCCGTTCGACCGGTTTTGTGGACTGCCGCCGAAGATTGAGGTAGATCAGCGGCACGAGGTAGGCGCCCAACCCCAGCAACACCAGAAAAAGCAGCGGCAGCGCCAGCGCCGACGCATTACTCCAGCCCGGGAGGGTGAGCAGCATCGCGCACAGGACGGAACCCAGGGCCATGATGGAACCAACCGAAAGGTCGATGCCTCCCGTGAGGATCACCAAGGTCATCCCGACCGCAATGATGCCGTTGTTTGAGACCTGACGGAGGACGTCCGATTGGTTGCCCGGACTCAAAAAGATGTTCACTCCCCGGCGGTTGACCGGCGAGGAGGCGACCCCGACCGCGTAGAGGAGGGCTAAGCCCCAGAAGAGCTTGGTCGTTAGCAGGAACTTCCAAAGGCGTATGCCAAAGCCTTTCATGGGGGAATGGCAGCAGATTGGAATGCAGGTTGCACCGTGCCCCCAGGGGAGGCGAATTCCAGGATGAGCTCAGCCGCGAATTCCTGCCGGTTGATCAACGCCGTGGGACGGCCCTCCCGCAACACCAGAATCCGATGGCTGAGAAACGTCAGTTCCGGCATTTCCGAGGAGATCAGGACGATTGCCAAGCCCTCGGCGGCAAGCTGCTGGATCAGGCGGTAGATGTCCGCTTTGGCGCCCACGTCGATGCCGCGGGTCGGCTCATCGAGCAGGAGTACGCGCGGTGCGGTCTTCAGCCATTTTCCGATGACCAATTTCTGCTGGTTGCCGCCGCTCAGGGTGCCGGCGACCTGGTCCGGCCCCGAAGCTCGAATCCCGAGCTGCGCGATGGTTGCGCGGGCACCGTTCTCTTCCCGGGAAGGCACGACCACCCCGTAAGCGGCCAGCAACCGCATGATCGGCAGGGCGGCGTTGCGATCGAGGCCGGCATCAAGAATCAAACCGTCCCGCTTCCGGTCCTCGGTGACAAAGGCGATTCCCGCAGCCTTGGCATCCATCGGGTGGCGCAACGGGAGCAGTTTGCCTTCCAGAAACACTTTCCCCTCGGACGCGTACGGATGAAGGCCGAACAAGGTTTCCAGCACCTCCGTTCGACCCGCTCCGAGAAGCCCGGCCAGGCCAAAGATCTCACCGGGGTACACATCGAAGCTAACGCCGGCAAACAAGTCCGGGCGTTGAGGAGATGGCGTCGGATTGCGCAGGCAGAGCCCTTGCACCGACAGCACTGGAGGCCGGTTTTCCCGGTCGGCTTTATCCCCGGCCTGTTCCGCTGCACCAATCCATTCCTGCAATTCCCGGCCGACCATTAAGCGAATAACCTCCCGGCGGCTTGCTTTTCCTGCGGGGAGGGTGCCCACCCGGTTGCCGTCCCGCAGCACCGTAACCATGTCCGCCAGGGAAAATACCTCTTCCATCCGATGGGAGATGTAGATTACTGCCACACCCTCCCGGGCGAGCCGTCGGATGACTTCGAACAACCGTTCAGCTTCGTGCACCGAAAGGGCGGAAGTCGGTTCATCCATGATCAGCACCCGGGCTTTGGCTACCAGGGCCTTGCCGATCTCAACCAATTGCTGTTCGCCAATGCGCAGCTTTCCCACCGGGACATCGAAACGCGCCTGAAAATCCAAGGGCCGCAAGACCTCGCGTGCGGCTACCTTCTGCCGCCTGCGATCCACGAGAAAAAGCGAACGCACCTTTTCCTGACCGAGAAAAATGTTTTCGTCCACCGCGAGTTCTGGGACCAGGCTGAGCTCCTGGTGGATCATTGAAATCCCGGCCTGGGTGGCTTCCCGGGGTGACGCAAGCACGGCGGGCGTGCCGTTCACGAGGATCTCTCCTTCGTAATCCGTGATGAGCCCGGCCGCGATCTTCATCAGCGTAGATTTACCAGCCCCGTTTTCTCCCATCAACGCGTGCACTTCCCCGCGGCGAACCTGGAGGTCCACGTCACGGAGTACCTGGGTCACGCCGAACGTTTTGGAAATCCGACGAAGTTCGAGCGCAACCGGCTTCGCGCCAGCCGTAGAATGCGACGTTTCGGAGGGTGGGGGGGCACCTAAATGGAGCACAGGGCCGGTACCTTAGCAAAGGATAACCGTGCAGCGCAACTGCCAAGCTGCACACGGCGCGATTCGTGTAAACTAATCCTCGGTCGGTCGCTGCAGGCGGTTCCACTCGCCATCAAAAAGAACGTCCACCTGCACTTGGAAACGGCCGTTTTCTCGTCGGGTTACATCCGCGGAGAAAATGCTTCCGGCGCCGTTCAGGTGGTCGACCACGGAAATTTCGTTGATCCGGTCGGCCACGCATTCCGCGGCCGCATCCGTGCCGTAGCTGTAATACTGAGCTTCTCCCGCCAGGAAGCTTGCTTTATCGCAGACCATGGCTTCGCCAACCGCCCGGCCGACAACTTCGTTCAAATAAAAATCAGGCGTCATGCCAAGAACGGCCGCAGCCTCTTCCACGGCTGCCGAGTTTTCCCGATTGAGATGCATACTAACACGCTCCAACGGCTTTTGACGGGCAGACCTGAACGCCTCTTTCGCCTTTCTCCAAATCAACCCATGGCCTGCACCATAGAACTCGCGCCCGGTGCGCTAGAAAAGCGGGGTTCAAGCCCAGGGGCTCTTCCAACCGGTCACGCGGGTCAAGGCCACGAACCCCAGCCGTTCCAGGATGGGGCTGCTCGTTTCGCGCGCTTCCACGGTAAGAAAGCGGCAGCCAAGGCGGCGCGCTTCGTTGGCCCGGGCGGCCACCAGGGCGCGGTAAAGGCCACCCCCACGGTGGCTGGGCACCGTGCCTCCGCCCCAGCGTCGGCGTCGGCCGGATCCAGGTTTGAAAAAAGGATGCAATGGCACAAGCCGACGGTGCGAACCAGCCCGCCCAGTCGCTCGTGCGACACGCCGGATTCGGGCGGAGGGTTCACGCGCAGCTCGGCAGCGAAACGCGCGAGGATTTCGGGAGGTGTCATCACGGTGGGCCGTCCCGGCCTGAAGCCTTCCCCGGAGTCAAGCTGCCGGTCGATCGCATTACAACGCAATCGGCGCAGCGAGGCACGCATCGGGGATCCCGAACGCATCCGTGAGGGCGACCGCTTCCCCCCGCACCTCGCGGCAAAGGCGCTGCTGCAGGCGGCCCAAAGCCTCGCTCTTACGCCGGCTAAAGACGCCGTTTTCGAGGTACCACGCACGCTGTTCGTACAAGTGCCCGACCGCGAACAAGTCCGCCAGCCGCTTAAGGGCGGATTGTAAGGGCCGGTTTTCCAAGGGGGCGATCGCCTCAATGAAGGTTTCCTGGATCGTGCGGGCGACAAACGCGTGGGCCAGTTCCAACAACTCAGGCTGGAGCCGCAGAAATGCCGTGTACGCGTCCAGCTTTTCCCTGGCCATCAGGCGCTGGAAGGCGGACGCGTGGCGGAGGAGCAGGCACCGTTCACGCAGCCGCAAATACATCGCCTGCACGGATGAATGCAAAAGGTGGGCGGTTCCGGCGTGGAATTTGAGCAGGGTTTGCCGCGGGGCCAAAACCGTGAGCTGCTCTTGCGCCAGCCAGGCAGCACGTCTCAGACGGGGCATTCCTTTCACCTTGCCGCTCAGTTCTGTGAGCAGATTTTTCGCTACAAGTTGCATCAACACCGTGTTGTCCCCCTCAAACGTCGTGAAGATGTCGGTGTCAGCCCTGAGCGCGGCCAAGCGGTTCACCGCCAAATATCCTTCACCGCCGCAAGCTTCACGACACGCTTGAACGGTTGCCGTCGTGTTCCACGTCGCAAACGCTTTGAGAGCGGCGGCCGACGTTTCTATTTCTCGCGTCTGATCCGGGCCGGCGGTTTCGTTCAGGCGGACCATCCGCTTCAAGGCAAAGTCCAGGGCATACGCGTTCGCCAGCAGCGGCATCAATTTCATCTGGTGGGCCGGGAAATCGAGCAGCAACGTCTCCTCGCGGGCGGTCGGTGGCCCAAACTGCCGGCGGCGGGCCCCGTAGCGGATCGCGATCGTAAGGGCAGATTTCGCAACACTGTTGGCGCTCGCCGCGATGCTGATGCGGCCACTGACGAGTGTGCCGATCATGGTGAAGAAGCGGACGCCGGGATTCTTGATGGCGCTCCGGTAGTTGCCGTCTGGCGAGACCTCGGCGAAGCGGTTGAGCATCTCGCGCCGGGGCACGTGCACGCGATCGAACCAGAGCCGCCCGTTGTCGACGCCGTTTAATCCCATTTTCAGCCCGTTGTCCGCGATGGTGATCCCAGGCAGCGGACGACCCGCGGCGTCGCGGATCGGAACCAGGAAGGCGTGAACGCCGTGGTGTTGGCCTTGAACCTCAAGCTGCGCAAAGACGGTTGCGAGGCGGGCGTGCTCGCCAGCATTGCCGATGTAGTTCTTGCCGGCGGAGAATGACGGCGTATGGACGATAAACCCATCGGTTTCGGCCTGAAAAACGGCGCTTGTTTTGAGCCCTTGCACGTTGGAGCCATGGCCGATCTCCGTCATCGCAAAACACCCCAGGAGCTCGGTTGTGGCGGCGGCAGGCAAATACTTCATGTGATGGTACTCCGTCCCGAGGCGTTGGATGCTTCCCGCAAACAGGCCGAATTGCACGCCAAGCTTGATCAAAAGGCTGAGGTCGTGGTACCCGAACGTCTCGAAAGCGGCTATGAACTTCGGCAGGTTTTGCTCGCCGCCCACGGAGGCCGGCATGAAAGTTCGGCCAAGCCCGGTGGCCGCAACCTGCCGGGTCCAGTGGAGGACCGTCGCGCGGTAGCGAGCGAGATCCGGGGCTTCGGGGTACGCGAATTCGGGCTGTGATAACAGCGTTTTGATCGACGTTCGGATCTCGGAGTATTCCCCATCCAGCAACCGCTGCAGCGCCGGGACGTCAAACGGAGGCGGGTTACGCTCAATGGCCGGGTAGCTCTGCCGGTAGCCTGCGGGGCACGTTCGCGGCCCGTCCGGCAACCCGCCGGCAGTCGTGTCGCTGGAAAGGGCGATTGTCATGCGGGGTGCGACTCCTCACGGGCAAGCACCTCTCCTGGAGGGTAGAACGTTGCATTCGCCTCTGCCCGTCGCACGAGGAGGTCGCACGGCCCAAAGTGCGGGCCGATCCGTTTCTGCAGCGCCTGGAGCCGTGCGACCACGTGCGAAAGCCCCGCCGCATCGGCGAACCGGAGCGGACCGCCTCGGAAGGGCGCCCATCCCGTCCCCATGATCATGCCAAAATCCACGTCTTCCGGCTCCGCCACGACCTGTTCCTCCAGGCAGCGGGCCGCTTCGTTGACCATGACCAGGATTAGGCGATCCCGCAGTTCTTCATCCGCGACGAGCACAGGGTGCAACGCCTGGTACTCCGCTGCCAACGGGTTCGGCAGTTCCTTGCCCGCAACGCCATACTCGTAAAAACCTCGCCCTGACTTCCGTCCGAGCCAATTCCTCGCCGTCATGCGGGAGATCCCGCCGCTCAACGGGGCGAGGTGGCGCAGGCGGCTTGATAAATCGGCTGCCACATGGGCGGCCACGTCGAGACCGACCTCATCGATCAGCCGGAGCGGGCCCATCGGAAGGCCGAAGTCCAGCACCAGTCGCTCGATGCGCTCCAACCTATAACCCTCTTCAAAGATGCGCACGGCTTCGACCAGGTACGGCACCAAAATACGGTTAACCAGAAACCCAGGGCTGTCCTTGACCAGGACGGGAAGTTTGCCGATGTCTTTGACAAATTGAAGGGCCGTCGCCAGGGCCATCTGGCTGGTCCGACGGCCGTAAACGACTTCGACCAGCTGCATCCGGTGAACGGGGTTGAAGAAATGCACCCCCACAACCCGTTCCGGGTGTTGCAACCCGTCCGCGATGGCATCAATGGATAACGCGGAAGTGTTGGTGGCGAGGACCGGGCAAGGCACCCTCGACTCCAGGTCGCAGAACAGATCGCGTTTCACCTTAAGGTTCTCAACCGCCGCTTCGACGACCATATCCACGTCACTTAACGGAAGGTCTTCGCAGGCCGGCAAGATTCGGTCGAAACCTGCGCGGGCCTCCGCCTCCGAGAAGAGCCGCCGCCGGACCGCATCGCGGTAGAGCCGGGTGATGGATTGAAGGCCGCGACCCAGGGGCTCCGGGCCTACCTCCTTAAGGACAACCCGGAGTCCCCGAGCGCTGAGCCACTGCGCGATGCCGGCGCCCATCACGCCGGCGCCGACCACCATGACCCGGCTTACCTGGGCTGCAGACGAAGCATCGGCCACGGATACCTTTTTTGCCCGTTCCTGGAGGAAAAAGGTTCGAATCAGGTTGGTGGCGGCTTGGCCGGAGGCAAGCGCCATGAGTGTCCGACGCTCATTCTCCATTGAGCGCGCGGGCGTTGTGTTTAACCCGGCAACCACCACCTCCAACGCCGCCAAAGGTGCGGGGTACAGGCCGCGCGTCTTTGCCAGGACACGGCGCCGGGCTTGGGCGGCGATGACCTGCGCAATCGGAAAGGCGTTGGTAAAATGGATCGGCTGCACCCGCTTGCGGGCCCGCAGCGTCAGTTTGGCGATTTCAGCAAGGAGCCGTTCCGGAGGTGCAACGGCATCGACCAGGCCAAGACGCAGCGCTTCCCGCGCGGTGAACTGTTTACCCGAAAGGATTACCTCGAGGGCCCCTGAAAGGCCGATCAGCCGGGGCAGCCGGGTTGAGCCGCCCCAGGCCGGAATGATCCCCAGCATGGTTTCCGGCAAGCCGAGCTTCGTGGCCGGATCGGAGGACGCCACGCGGTAATCGCAGGCCAACGCGATCTCAAGGCCGCCCCCGATCGCTGCACCCTGGATGGCCGCCACGGTGGGAAACGGCAATCGGGCAATCCGGTCAAAGACGCGTTGGCCTTGATCGACCAGGCGACTGATTCGCTGCGGGTCGCGGTCCTGCCCAAAGCCTTTCAGATCGGCCCCGGCGATGAAGATTTTCGGTTTTGCACTCCGGAGGACCAATCCCTTCAACCCGGGTTCCGCCTCGAGAAAATCAAGGTGACCACTCAATTCGTCCAGGGTTGCCCGGTCGAACAGGTTGACCGAGGAACCTGCTCGGTCAAAGGTCAGGGTCACCACGCCGGAAACGGCGCTTTCACGCCGGATGTTTTCTTTCGCGTTCACGGGGGCGGCAAGCTTAGTTGCGGCTCAGCCAGAGCGCACCGCCCTGGCCCCCGCCAACACACAATGAAACGAGGGCGCGTTCCTGGTTCCGCCGGTGCAGTTCCTTGAGGGCGGTCAGGACGAGCCGGACACCGCTGACTCCGACCGGGTGACCCAGGGCGATGCCGCCGCCATTCACGTTTAAGATTTCGTCCGGTATATCTCCCAAAGCCGTGGAGCGCCCGAGGTGAGTGCGCCCGTAGTCCGCTGACCGCGCCGCCGCCTGACAGGCCAACACCTGGGCTGCGAATGCCTCGTTGACCTCGATCAACTCCGCATCTTTCAGGCCCAGGCCGGATCTTTGTTCCAATCTGTGAATGGCGTAGACCGGACCGAGCCCCATGCGCGCGGGATCCAGGCCCGCGTATGCGTAGTCCACCAGGCGGCCCAATGGCTGTAACCCCGAGGCGATAAGCGCTTTTTCGGTCATCAACAACAATGCGGCAGCTCCGTCGGTGATCTGGGACGAGTTGCCGGCCGTCACCGTGCCGGTGCCCGGCTCGAAAACCGGCTTAAGCTTGGCCAGCGCTTCCCTGGTTTGATTCTCCCGCGGTCCGTTGTCCTGCTCGAGGCAGGGTTGGCCGGCGGTGCCCTGCCCGAGGTAAACAGGCATGATTTCCGTCCGCAATTTTGCCCGTGCGGCCACTGCCTTCCGGTGGGACTGCAACGCAAACTCGTCCTGCGCTTCGCGCGAGATGCCGAAATCCCGGCTGAGGTATTCGGCGGTCTCGCCCATGTTGAAACCGCTGACGGGGTCGGACAAACCAAGCTGCAAGCCGATCCGAGGTTTCAGGTCCCGGGGGCGAAGCTTGGCGAGGGCCCCGATCTTTTTGGGCAGGGTTTTCGCGCGCCAGAGCGCGTCAAGTTTTTTGGCCGTCTCGTGCTGGTAGAGGAGGGGGGTGTGCGTCATGCTCTCAACTCCCCCCACCAGAAAGACGTCGCCGCGGCCGGCTAGCATCTTCTCGGCCGCATGGGTGACGGCTTCAAAGCCGGACGCGCAGTTGCGATGAACGGTAACGGCCGGCACGGATGCGGGAAGGCCTGCCCGAAGGGCTACGACTCGGGCAATGTTGGCGGCATCGGCCGGTTGACCGACGCACCCAAGAATCACTTCCTCGACCGTTGCGGCGTCAAGGCCGGTACGCGCCAACAGCATGGCCACCGCTGCCTTGGCGAGGTCAACTGCACTAGCCTCGGCCAGGGCCGTCCCGGCTTTGGCAAACGGCGTGCGAACGCCCTCCACGATGTAGATCGATTGCATCATGCAGGCTTGACGGTTTTTAGGGTGAACCGAAAAAATACGGGTCGAGCCGAAAGGACCCATTCCGGGATGGCCGGCCTGCCGACATCGCTCAGCTCGCTGGCAGCGGCTCCGAACCAGGCAGGCGCCATTTGCCTTTTACAGAAGTTGACTCGCACCAATCCAGCACCTCGCTCAGGTGTTCCTCACCCGCGTAAACCCGCGCAATCGCCTCAGCGTGCCGCGCCGCGATCCATTTGCGGCGAAGCTTGAGCGTCGGCGTTAACTCGCCGTTGGCCATGGTCCATTCCTCCGGAAGCAGCACGTATTTTTTTACCTGCGCGAAATGGCCCAGGTCCGCGTTCAAACGAACGAGCTCCCGGTCAAACAAGTCGTGAATGTCCGGTCGTAACACGAGGCTCGCGCGGGCTTCCCCGGTGTCAGCGTCCACCTGCAAGCATTCCGCCACCGCTTTGAAGTTCGGCACGATCAACGCCGCCGGGAACTTGTGGTTCTCGCCGATGACCATCACCTGCATCACGTACCGAGACTCCTTCAGCTTGTTTTCAACTTGCTGGGGGGCGATGTATTTGCCGCCTGAAGTCTTGAAGATCTCTTTTTTCCGGTCCGTGATCTTAAGAAAAGCGCCATCGTATTCCCCGACATCCCCGGTGTGTAACCAGCCCTCTGCGTCAACGGCTTCCGCCGTCAGTTCCGGCCGTTGGTAATAACCCAGCATAACGTTCGGCCCGCGGTACAGGATCTCGCCATCCGGCGCAATCTTTACTTCACCACCGGGCAGAACCGGCCCCACGGTGCCGATCCGGTGCTGGTTGCCCCGTGGCCGGTTCACCGAGATCACGGGCGAGGCTTCGGTCGGGCCGTAACCCTCGTACACAGGAATGCCTGCGGCCCAGAGAATCCGGGCCAGCCGCGGTTGGAGCGCAGCGGATCCGCACGTAATGGCGCGCACCCGTCCCCCCAGTGCCTCGCGCCAGCGCCGGTAGACCAACCGGTCGGCGATGGCCGCCTGCACACAATCATGGAAACGGGAGGGCGGCCGTTCCGGGTCGTGCTCCATCGCGCGGCACAACGCCCACTGAAAAATTTTTTGCTGAACGCCGGTTAGCTTCTCGCCTTTCTCGAGGATCTTTTCATAAATTTTTTCGAGAAGCCGCGGAACGGTCGAGAAGAGCTCAGGCTGAACTTCCCGCAGGTTCTCTGAAACGGTCTGCAGGTTTTCGGCGTAGTAAACCGACGTGCCGGAATACAGGTAGATGTTAACGATGGTCCGTTCGTAAATGTGGCACAGTGGCAAAAACGACAAGGCCCTCTCCGTGTTGGTGCTCATCAGGATCTGGGCGCTCGCGAGTGCGTTACTGACCAGGTTACGATGAGATAACATCACTCCCTTGGGCGTGCCGGTGGTGCCCGAGGTGTAAATCAACGCGGCAAGGTCATCCGGTTTCACCTGATCCCTCAGAGAACGCAACGTCTCTCGAGCAGACGGCCCGAGGCCGTCGGCGGCTTCTGCGCACAACTGGCGCAGCGACCTGGAGCAGGGTACCTCATCGTAAGTGTAAACCGGGTACGGGTCTGAAGGGCGGGAAACCAGCGGCAAAAGCATTTGCTGCAGCCGGGCACTGGAAACAAACACCTTCTTGGCGCCGGAATGTTCCAGCACATACCGGAATTCCTCCGGAGGAATGGTCGGGTAAATGGGCACGTGCACGGCTCCCAGGCTCATTACCGCGATGTCGATCAGGTTCCACTCGGGCCGGTTAGTCTCCGTGACGTTGGCCACGCGGTCGCCCGGGCGCACCCCTTGACGGTAAAGTGCCCACGCGAGGGCATCAGATTGCGCGATCACTTCGGCCGTCGAAAACTTGCGCCACCGGCCCTCAACTTTGTAAGCGAGGGCATCGTCCCTCGGGTAATGGGCGCGCTGGTGCCGGATAAAATCAAAGACCCTTGTCGGGGCCAGGTCTGAACTGTTTTCGGCCATGGGGGTACGGCGGGCAGGTTCTCTGGAAACCACGGAAAGTATGTGCTTGGAGGAAGCGAAATGCAATTCTTTCTGAGAGCGGCCAGAGGCGCAAATAGGTTGTATTCACACCTTTTATAGCGTTTTTTTTGATCAACCGCGTGCCCTCCCCACCCGGGGGGGCGCGCAGCCTTCCCCCATGAACCAGAAGCATTCATTGCCATCGTTTGTTTTCCGCCTGCGGAAGCTGGCGGTTAGTGTGCTGTTGGCCGGAATTTTCGCCACCGGCGTTCGCGCAGGTAGTTTCGCACTTAACGAGCAAAGTGTCAGCAGCCTCGGGTCGGCTTACGCGGGCGGCGCCGCGCAGGCGGAAGATGCGTCAACCATCTTCTACAATCCGGCCGGATTGGCGCGGCTGCCGGGCGGCGAGCTCCAGGTTGACGGCCATTACCTCATCCCGACGGCGTATTTCCAAAATCAGGGCTCCCAGGTCCGGGCGCCCGGCACCGTTTTCAACGGCGAGCCCCTGCGCGGCATCAACAGTGGAGATGCCGGGCTGGATAAACTGTTGCCCAACGTCTACCTGGCCCAGCCGCTCTTTCATCATCCGCGCTACGGCGATCTGACCGTTGGGTTCGGGGTGAGTGTGCCGTTCGGGCTGGAGACCGATTACGATTCGAGTTGGGTCGGCCGGTACGCCGCCTTACGCACCAAACTGACGACGTTGGACCTTCAACCTTCGATCGCCTACCGCTTTTTCGACCGGATCTCCATCGGGCTCAGCCTCGACGTGCAGTATGCGTCGGCGCGCCTCAGCCAAGCGGTCGATTTCGGCGGCCTCGGAGCCCAGATCCTTGGTCAAAGCTTTTACCCGCGCCTGCCGGCCATCGCACGAGGCCCCGTCGAAACGGCTTATGCCCGCGCCGGTTTTGTTCCCGAAGGCAGGGACGGGTTCAGTGAATTGTACGGCGACGGCTGGGATGTCGGTTTCACGGTCGGAGGCCTGTTCGAATACTTGAAAGCCGGCGAGAACCCGTTTTTTCAGGACGGCCGCATCGGCGTAAGTTACCGCTCGGGCATCACCCACAATATCTTGGGCCGCGCGGAGTTCCGCGACGTGCCGCTCCTGAGTGCACCAGGTGCACCGGTTCAATTTCCGGCTGCGGCAACCTTGCAAAACGTGTTTCCGGATCAAAGCGCCACGGCACGCATCGATCTGCCGGAGGTGTACCACGTCAGCGTGTACCAGCGGTTCCTGCATCAGTTCGCCCTCCTCGGCGACCTTGAGTGGACCCGGTGGAGCCGTTTACAAACCGTGCCGATCACCTTTGGCAACCCGGGTACCCCGGCAAACATTCTTAACCTCCAATACAGGGACGCAAGGCGGTACGCCGTCGGCTTTGAATGGTATGCTTCCAAAGCGCTCACCTTGCGCCTGGGCTTCGCCTATGATGAAACCCCGATCCGCAGCGCTGAGACCCGCACGCCGCGCATCCCGGACAATAGCCGCTACTTTCTGTCCGCGGGCCTCCGTTACCAGCCGGTGCCATACCTCGCGTTCGATCTGGGCTATGCCCACCTGTTCATGCCGGAGGCGGATGTGAATTACGTGGATGGGCAAGGCCACAACCTGCAGGGGCGCTTCGAAGAGTCGGTCGACATCGTGAGCGCGGCCGTCACGTTCATGTGGGGTGGCCCCAGAACAGCGCCGTCGTCCGCCGCCGGATTCGCCGACAAGCCGGCCGACGCGCACGAAACGGAAAAATAGGGCTTGCTGGTGCGCCAGACCACGGCCAGGTGAGAGGGCCGTTGACGTTGGCCCAGGTGGCCGCACGGTCATCCATACGCAATGAACAACAAAAGTGATGTACCCATCCAGGTTCGCTCCGGTACCTTTGACATTCTGAAGGTCAATGCGCTCCAATGGGATTGGCGCGACCTCTACCATTGGCTCCTCACGTTGCACTGGCCGAGCTTCGTCGCTTTCTTGTCGGGGGTTTACCTCAGCCTCAACGCCCTGTTCGCGGCCCTTTACGCTCTGGGTGGAGACTGCATTGACGGGATGCCGCCCCATTCCATGGCGAGTGCGTTTTTCTTCAGCGTGGAAACGCTCGCCACCGTCGGCTACGGCCACATGTACCCGGCGACGCCCTACGGACACGTCGTTGTCACGGCCGAGATCATGGTCGGCATGTTCGGCACGGCGGTGATGACGGGATTGATCTTCGTGCGTTTCTCCCGCCCGGCAGCGCGCGTGATCTTCAGCCGCGGGCTGGTCCTCAGCAACTTCGACGGTCGGCCCGCGCTCATGATGCGCGTCGCCAACCAGCGTCGACAGCCCATGGCCGAAGCCGAGTTTCGGCTGATGCTCATCCGCCACGAACCGACCCTTGAAGACCCCACCATGCACCGCTTTCACGTTCTGCCTTTGCAAGTGGACCGTTTGGTGGTTTTCCCGGCCGCCCTGACCATCCGCCACCTTATTGACGAACACAGCCCGCTTTACGGGCTGACGCCCGAGCGATTTGAGCAATGCAACGCGAGATTCATGGCTTCCATCGTGTGTGTCGACAAGGTGCTCCATACTCCCGTCCACAGCGACCAGACGTACACGTGGCGCGACGTTCGGTTCGACGAGCGGTTCACGGAGATCTACAGCGACCACGACGACGGTCGGGTCCGGGTCGATTATGCCCGTATCCACGACACGGAACCGGCTGTCATCACTCCTGCATCCAGGGATAAGTGATGGGCGTGAAACGCTCGGGCAGCGGCACCGCAGTTCTGATTCGGCTCGGGAGGCTGCAGCAGTCCTTGCACCACCGTGAGGCAGACGTCCCGTGCGTGAGGCTTGGTCATCACTTGATCGGACGCGTTGAAATGGCATGCGAACAGCCGTTGTTCCTCGCTCTATGAACCTGTATTGGGTGTACGACCTCCCGAGCTGGCTTTTTGGAATGCTGACCATCGCGGTTACGGTGGGAATCGGTGTGGCTGGCCTTTCCGTAACCCGGGGATGGGCGCGGCGGATTCACGGCGAGCAGCATTCCCACAACGAGATCGTCGGATTTTACCTGAGCGGCGTCGGATTGTTCTACGGCATCACCCTTGGATTGCTCGCCGTGGGGGCATGGCAGACCTACTCGGAAGTAGGTAGCCAGGTGGATGAGGAAGCTTCTGCGCTCGCCGTATTGTACCGGGCCGCCACTAGCCTCCCTGAGCCGAAGCGCACGGAGTTGCAGGCCGATCTGCGCGAGTACGTACGCCAGGTAATCGAGGTGGCGTGGCCATTGCAGCGACAAGGGATCGTCCCGCAGGTCACCGTGGGCACCCTGAACACCCTCCAGGTCCACCTGGCCAGTTTTGAACCTGCAACTGAGGGCCAGAAAACCCTTCATGCGGAGGCTTACCGGGTGTTTGATCGGATCGTCGAACTGCGCCGGATCCGGTTGCGGAACGTGAGCGCAGGCTTGCCGGGCCCATTGTGGTCCGTCGTCTTGATCGGCGCGGTGCTCAACATCGTGGTCACCTGGTTTTTCGACGTGAGAAGCCGGCCCATGCACTTCTGGATGACTGTCATGTTCGCCGGATTTCTTGGCCTGCTCATTTTCCAACTGGCAGCCCTGGACAAGCCGTTCATGGGAGAGCTCAACGTTGGCCCGGAAGCATTCCAGTTGGTGTATGATCAGTTGATGAAGCCTTGAACGCCGGCGAGGCCCAGCCCGCCAGATGCGGAGGGCCTGCCCCCCAAGGAAGTGTAGCTCACAGGCTAACCAAAGGTGGCCCAACCGTGCGTCCAGCCAGGCCAGAGCTGGAACTACAGCTTACCGTCCGGTGGCGAGCACAGATGAGGGTGCAATCGCGCCAGCAAGCAGATCCGCGGATGTTTCCTCAAGCTTTCTGCGCAATGGCTGTGCGTGCGACGACGCGCCCATGAGGGATAACTTGGCTCGAGCAACCTCGCTCACCTTTGTGCCGGCGTGCCGCATCGTGGCGTGGTGCGGGGGGTCGTCGCCGCTCTCCAGCAACGCGCCTTCCTTAAGCCCCTTCATCCAGGCCCGGAAAATGTCGGCCCCGATGTTCACTTTTACCACGTTCATTTGCAGGGCCTGCCGCAGGTCGTCCCGATCGATCCCGCTGCCCCCGTGTAACACCAGGGGCGCGGGCGTCACGCCGGCAATGTCTTCCAGCAAGTGGAGGTCCAGTCGACTGCTCTGACCATGGAGCGATCCCACAGAGGGCGCCAAGGTGTCAATGCCGGTTTCCTCCACCATTCGCCGGCTGCCTTCGGGCGTGGCTTTTTCCGCGTGGCCCGGGTGACCTTCAGCTCCCCCGAAGAGGCCGAGCTCGGCTTCCACCGCGGCCCCCATCGCATGCGCAACCTTGGTAATGCAGGCCGCGCCACGAATGTTTTCCTCGAGTGGCAAATGCCCACCGTCGTACATGACGGAGTAGTAACCGCGCCGGAGGGTCTGAAGAATCATCTGGTCGTTGTCGGGATGGTCCTGATGGACCAGCACCGGCACTGTCGCCTGCTCCGCTAAAATCCGCAGCAGTTGCGGTAAGACATCCAACCCGCCGTAGTGGAGATCCCCAAAGTAAGACTGCAGCATGACCGGAGCGTCCTCCGCCTCGGCGGCCACGATCACGGCGCGGGCGAACTCGAGGTTGCAGACGTTGAAGGACGGAAAAGCGAAGCGGTGCCGAAGCGCGTAATCAAAGAACAGGCGGGGTTTGGTAACGAACATAAGGGAGAGGAAGGGCGCCGGCACCTTTGAAACGGGAACACCTGTACGCATCTTGCGGAGTTTCCGCAAAGAAGATTTCGGAATCTGCGTGTTAGACGCCGCGTTCTGTGGGAAAAGTGCAACTACGGCACTCGCCTTTCCTATCGTAGTTGCCAAGCCTAAGATGCATTCTGACCGTTTCCATGAATCCGTCCTTACCGGCAAAGATCAGAATGCGACGCTGGCCCGTCGCCACCAGGAAATATTTCAGCGGGTTGAAGCCGGAGGCCAGGTGAGCGTGAATGAATGGGTCCGCCGCTTTCGGTCGCGCCGGCCGAAGCAGTCCGGGACGTTTACCTCCTCGGCGGCCATTACCGCATGAAGGCGATGATCGACCAGCGCCTGCACGATGCAGCCTCGGCATCGAACCAGGGCCCTGAGCCGGGCGGTCCCCTACCTCTATCATAGCGCTTATGCCGTACCATGACCTGGCTCTCGGACTTGACGTAGGAACAACCAACCTCAAGTGCCTTGCCCTGAACAGTGCAGGGACGATCGTCGCTCAAGGAACTGAACCGACCCCGCAAGCCCATCCACGGCCCGGCTGGACAGATTTCGCCCCTGGTCCTCTCTGGCAAGCAGCCGTTCGGGCCATCCGGTCCGTGGTTTCGCAACTGGAATGCCCCGAGGCCGTCCGTGGCGTGGCCGTCTCCAGCCTTGCGGAGTCAGTCGTGCCCATCGATGCGCAAGGCGAGCCGCTGGCGCCGGCCATCGCGTGGTTTGACCTCCGGACTGTTGCGGAATTCGACTGGCTCCGCGACCGGGTCGGCTACGAAACCCTGTTCAATCTTTCAGGTCTCAACCCGGACCCGATGTTTGGTCTCTGCAAGATTCTCTGGGTCAAGAACCATAACCCGGCAGCCTTTAGAAAAGTGCAACAATGGCTGCACTTGGCGGATTACATCGCCTTTCGCCTTTGCGGAATTCCAGCGACCGATCCCAGCCTGGCTTGTCGCAGCCTAGCCTATGATTTGCAGAAGGGGAACTGGGCGAACGAACTCCTGGAAGCCGTCGGCGTTGCGCCTTCCTCCTTCCCGCGGGTTCGTCGAAGCGGCACCCCGCTGGGCCTTCTGACTCCCGCCAGCGCAGCGGCGGCAAACCTTCCGCCGGGTGTGGTCGTCAGCGTGGGCATCCATGACCACCTCGCGGCGGCCTTTGCCGCCGGGGGATTGGCTCGCGGGGTCTTGTTCGACAGCATCGGCACGTCTGAATCGTTAAACTCGCTGTTGGAAAAGCCGATTTTTGATTCACGCCTTCCGGCGCACGGGTTGGCCCAAGGCGCGGTCTGGATCGACAAACCGTCTTACTACGTGACGGGCGGGCTGCAAACCGCCGGGGCGGCGGTGGAATGGTTCCGGCAGGAACTCGGCGGTGGGGCAGACGTGGTACAGTTGGTGCAGGAAGCGGCCGTGGCCGAGGGGGCGGTGCCGGTCTTCTTGCCCCACCTCATCCGTAGCCTCACGCCTCACCCGGATGCGCAGGCGGCCGGGGCTTTCGTCGGCATCCGGGCAACGACTACCCGCGGAGGGATGTTTCGGGCGGTTTTGGAAGGCTTGGCGTTCGAGGCGCGAGCCATTGCCGATGCCATGGTAACCGTCGCCGGACTCCCCCCGTTTCAAAAGATCCTCACCGTCGGCGGTTCGCTTCAAAACCGCCTTTTGACCCAGATCAAAGCGGACGTTTACGCGAGCCCGGTAGAGGTATGTTCCGTTCGTGAAGCAACCAGTCTCGGGGCTGCGCTGCTGGCAGGCCTGGGCTGCGGCATGTTTGCGGAGGTGGCTGACGCCGTGGGAATGGCGGTTCGCGAAGCCATCCACGTGCGGCCGGATGCGGAGCGCTCGAAGCACCTGCGGGCGCGCTACCGGGACGTCTACTGCGACCTTTACGGGCAGCTTCGAACGCCGCACCATCGGTTGCACGCGGCAGAGCCGAATTCATGAACGAGTTTGCACCGATCGACGCTCTGGCCGTTGGCGTCAACGTGGTCGACGTCCTCGTGCAATTGCCTGACCGTTTTGTGCCCGGCGAGAAGCACCCGGCCCGCGACCTGGTGGTGCAAGGCGGGGGTCCGGCGGCGACTGCCGCGTGCGTGCTGGGCTCCCTTGGGTGGCGAACGGGATTCGTCACCCGTTTGGGCGATGATGCGCTCAGCGCGATCACCCGGGCCGAGTTCAAACGGTACGGTGTGGTAGCTGATTTCTTTATCCCGGATCCGGATGCCTCACCCGTTACAGCGGTCGTTCACGTGGACCCCCGAACCGGTGAGCGTACCATCTTCTACATGGCTGAACGGTATCACCTGCTCGAACCGGCCGACATTCCTGTGGAGGCTGTTCGACGGGCCAAGCTGGTGCTGGTCGACGGCTATGAACGTAACGCCGCGCCGACGGTCCTGGAAGCGGTGCGCCAGGCGGGCGGGCGTTCCGTCCTCGACGTCGAAACGGGCGAACCGGGGGCGAGCTGGCGCCTCCTGGAGCTGGCGACCGATTGCATTCTGCCGTTGAACGAAGCCCGTGCACTCACCGGCGAGCAAACCCCGGAACGCGCGTTGCAGGGCCTGGCAAAAAGGACGGGCGCACAGCTCATTCTGACGGACGGCGTGCGCGGCAGCTGGGCGTTGACCGAGTGGGGCGTGCTGCACCAACCGGCGTTCGCCGTCGCGGCGGTCGACACGACCGGGTGCGGCGATGCCTTCCACGGTGCCTACGGGGCAGGTCTTCTCGGCGGGTTGGAGCTGCGCAGCCGGCTGGAGCTGGCTTCCTGGGTCGCTGCACAGGTCGCCCGCGGGCTCGGCGGGCGAAGCCACCTGCCCTCTCGGGACTTACTCCGGCGCATGGACGGCTCGGTCTTTTCCGCCGAACTCCGAGCCGGTCTTTTAAGCCCGCCATGGAACCCGGCACCCTTCCCGCCCCTCGATGCAGCGGGCTAGGGGATCGCGCCTGTGTTCACGGACGCCCGGGGCGCAGGCCAGCGCACCTCGCCCTGGCTCCCCGGCTTGGACCGGTGTATTGGCTTGGCACAAGCCTATGAAATCCCTCAGACGAATTGCCGGTTCAAGCGATCCATGCTTTCACCGGCTGCTTGGCTTCCGAAACGTGCCCTGGAAAGACGGCTGGCCAAGGCAGACGACAGCCCGGCGCCCGGAAGGCGAGACCGACCCGGAGGACGATGATGCGCCCGCCGAAGATCCGATCCAGCACCCGGGCGACGGCACGACATTTAAACCCAAGTGGTTATGGCGCCTTTCGTAAAATGCATTCCCTTTGGCGTTTGTCTGTAGTCAGGTGGCGACAATGCTCGCCTGCTTCTACCCTGTCCCATGCGTGAATCCATTTCTTACCAGGCAGCCCGGGCCGGAGATGTGATTGATGAGGGTGGGCAGCTTGCGGTAATCCTGAGCGTAGAGAAAGGCCCGGACGGGATCGGAACGATCGTGTCCTTAAGTGCGGATGGAAAACCACGCCGGCTGGAATGGTTACCGGGTACCACCCCCGGCGCTTTGGGCCGGGTCGGCAAGCGGTGCAAGCCCACCCTGGAAGGGTTGCGCGACTTCATTCGCCAACAAGTCAGCTAGCTTGGCCCGCCAGCGTTTTAGGTAAGACTGAAGCTGTGCCAAAACGTTCGCCCCGTTCGTCACCTGGCGCGCGGAGAAATGATGGCATGCGGCCAAAAGGCAGTCATATTTACTCGTCCGCGTCGGTCGCCAGGCGTCCAAGGTTTTCCGGCAGGGCGTGCCCGTTGCGCCACAACCATTGCGCTGCTTCCTCCGCGCTAACCTCCTCAACCCGCGGCCGTGCCCCCGGCCAGTGACCGACAAGTTCCACGAGAAAACCGCCTCCCTGGCGGCGGTACAGGGTCTCATGGCAGGGTCCGGGTAAGGCGTCCGGGAACGCAGGCGGCCAGGTTTGCACAATGTCATCCAGTTCGGGAGCGGCCCGACCCTCGGGAGGGTTGATCCCAGGAGCCCCTCCGATGTCGCTAAGAACCTGGTCAGCGCTCTCCGTGTGCAGACTCTGCAGGAAGGTCACCGTCTTCAAGTAACTGTTCCACCGGCGCACGATTTCCCGAGCCACCGGCAGCGGGAAACAAGGGTTGATGCGTACCCGGGTCAGCAGGGCTTCAAAGGGGTCGCTCTCCAGGACGTCGAACGGATCGAGGTGTCCGTTAGAGTAATGGACAATGACTAAAGGAGCGAGAAAGTTCAAAACGCGCCTCCGCGGTGGAGTGACACGGGCCGCTGAGCCTGCTCTCCGGCCATGCCGCAGTCCCGCCGCCACCAGGGGGCGCCGCAGAAGCCCAAATAAACTTGCATCCAGCAATGGTACGGTGGGAAGCCGACGATGTTCGGTCCTGGAACCAAACAAAACCCGATGGAGTTACATATAATTATATTCAGCCTGGGAGATATGAAATGATGAGACGTTAACGCTTTCAGTAAACGGCTGGCCGTTGCCCACGCGCCGCTTGGCTTGCATTCAGGCTATGCCTCCGCAAACCTCGACTTTGAGGAACAGGAAGAACGTCGAAGTAAAAACAGCGTCGGAAGGGCGGGCGGTCACGACCGAATCCTGCCGCCATCCGCCAATACGCCCAGGCAACGGTTAGTCTGGTCGGTGCGGGCTATTGCCCGTCCAGCACCTCCCGGACCTTGCGAGCCAGGCCGTCAAGCGTGAATGGTTTCGGCAAAAAAGCGACTTCGGCGTGAACAACGCCATGGCGAAGCACCGCGTCATCGGTGTAGCCACTCTGAAACAGCACCTTCAGGTGGGGCTCGCGCACCTGGAGAATTTCCGCGAGTTCACGACCGCTCAGGCCCGGCATTACGACGTCTGCCAGCAGCAGGTCAATTTTTTCCCGGCTGGCTTCGGCCAGGCGCAACGCCTCCTCGCCGCTTGACGCTTTCAATACCCGGTAGCCAAGGGTTTCCAGCAAGAGAGCGGTAACGGCGCGAACCGGTTGTTCGTCTTCGGCCAACAAAATCGTCTCACTGCCCCGCGCTGGCTTCGGCCAGGTACGTTCGAGTTGTTCCTGTACGGACCGCTCAATCGCAGGCAAGTAGATTTTGAATGTTGTTCCCACGTCAGGCCGGCTTTCTACCTCGAGGTAGCCCCCGCTTTGCTGGACGATGCCATGAGCTACCGCTAAGCCGAGCCCTGTGCCTTTCCCTTCACTCTTGGTCGTGAAAAACGGTTCGAAAAGCCGTGCCTGAACTTCCGGCGTCATGCCCCGTCCGGTGTCGGTCACCTGCAGCAACACGTAACGACCGGGCGGCACTTCAGGGCCTGCCTTTGGCTGGGCCGCGTCCCCTTCGGCCTCGCTCGTTTCGATCACTACGGTGCCGCCCTGCGGCATCGCGTCCCGGGCGTTCAAAACCAGGTTCAAAATGACCTGATCGATCTGGCCCGGATCGGCCCGCACGGCACTGATATGCGGCTGGAGCACGGTGGCCAGACGGACGTCCTCGCCGATAAGCCGCTTTAACATCTTCTCGGCATCGGCCACCACGGCGTTCAGGTCCAACACCCTGGGCTCCATGACCTGACGACGGCTGAAGGCCAGGAGTTGCCGGGTCACACCGGCTGCCCGGTCGGCGGCTCGACCGATTTCCGCCACAGATTCGCGCAGCGGCCCGTCGGGGCGCAACGCCCGCTCGATCAGTTGACTGTGCCCGGAGATGACTAAAAGCAAATTGTTGAAATCGTGAGCCACCCCGCCCGCCAATCGGCCGATGGCCTCCAACTTCTGGGCTTGGTGCAACTGGGCTTCAAGTTGTTTTTGCAACGTGACGTCCCGCGAGTTGACCACGATCAACGATTCGTCAGGCATCTTGCGCCCGATGGATTGAAGCATGACCCAAGTACCGTTCCGATGCCGGAAACGGTACTCGGCCGGCGTCCGGGCGGGCGGATCAGTCCATGCGCGCCGGTGGGCTGAGCGCGCACGCCATGCGTCCTCCGAATGGACAAACGAAAAAGCTTCTCGCCCAATCAAGTCGGCCGGCGCATAGCCGAGGACGCGTGCCACAGAGGCGCTCTGGTACTTGATCACGCCTTGCCGGTCGATCACCGTGATCAGGTCCGAGACGTTCTCGATGAGCGAGCGAAAATGCGCTTCGTGCCGCCGCAACTGCTCCTCCATTTGCCTTCGCTGCGTCATCTCGGCCCGCAAGCGTTCATTTGCCTGCTGGAGTTCCGTGGTCCGTTCAGCGACTCGCGCAGCCAGTTCGTCGTGCGCCCGCTGCAAAGCAATTTGCGCCTGCTTCAGGGTCCGTTCCGCCTCAATGCGTTCGGTCACGTCGATGGCATGGCCGAGCACTTGTGTCCGTCCTCCTGGTTCGTCATACCGAAAATTCCGGTAATGCCAAATCCGCTCGCTGCCGTCTTTGGCCTGTAAGCGCATCAGACCGCTATCGACCGCGTTGTGCCGGATCCGTTCCAGGTACTGGTCAAAAAAGGGCCGAGCCGAGGGCACGAGGGCATCTCTCAGGTTCTTGCCAAGCCATTCTTCCGCAGCGTACCCTGACGCCTGCGCAGCCGCCGGGTTAATGGAAAGCAGAATTCCGCGCAGGTCGTGGGTGCACATAAGCCCAAGGCTGTTCTCCACAAGGAGGCGGTACAACTTCAACTGCTCATCAGGGCTCGACATCTCATACCGCTTTCAATACGGGCACCCCTGACGCAGAAACCTGGTCTGCGGCCGGCGTTTGCCGGTCATCCAACCACAAACGGGTAGATTATGTTACCATAAACTCTGAAAATCGGTCGTTTTTGCCGCTCTCATGGCGACTGTCGCGAAAACAGAATGCCTTCCGCGAACGAAAAAGCCGGTTGCTGGCCTGTAAACCGCCCCGATGCGCCGTTACCCTACAGCGGTACGGCATGCAGACGGCTTTCAGGTTTCTGGGGGAAGATTATCATCGATGCCGGCAGCAACCAAAACCTTGATGGCGCGGATTTGCAGACGATTCGCCATTGAGGGCGGGCGGCATGCAGGTAACTTTTCCCAACGCCAATGAAAGAGCACGATCTGAGCGGCAAAGTTGCGGTCATCACCGGGGCCAGTAAAGGACTGGGCAGCGCCATGGCCTCCGCCTTAAGTGCCGCCGGTGCCAAGGTTGCGTTGGTGGCACGCGACGCGGACCAACTACGCGCTGTGCAGCGGTCCATTGAGAGCGGGGGAGGCCAAGCCCAGGTGTTCCAGGCCGATGTCTCGGAAGAGGAACAGGTCCGGCGGCTGGAGCGCGACGTGATGGAAGCCTACGACGGCATTCACATCGTGATCAACAACGCCGGGATGAACCTTCGCAAGCAGCTGGTGGAATTCACGCTCGACGAGTGGCGCCGGGTGATTGACACGAACCTGACAAGCGTGTTCCTGATGTGCCGGGCGTTCGTGCCGCACCTGAAAGGCCGGGGCTACGGCCGCGTGATCAACGTGGCTTCAACCATGAGTCACGTATCACTTCCTGGTCGGTCGGCCTACTCCGCCAGTAAAACCGCGTTGCTCGGCTTAACCCGCGCACTTGCGCTGGAACTTGCGACCGAAGGCATCACCGTCAACGGAATCAGCCCGGGCCCGTTCGCCACCGAGATGAACACGGCACTGATCCAGGATGCCGAGCTCAATCAACAATTTTTGTCGAAGATTCCCGTGGGCCGTTGGGGACGGGTGGAGGAAGTCGGTCAGCTTGCCGTGTACCTCTGTTCGGAAAGCGCCGGGTTTATCACGGGAACAGACATTCTCATCGACGGCGGTTGGACGGCGCAGTAAGCGCGACGACGCGGGAACGACCTTTCTCGATCAGGCCCCCGATCAGGCCCCTCTACCGGCCTTCCACCTTGTGCTGAACTTATTCGTTGTACCTCACAAAGTTTTTAGAAAAAAAGGGCTACCGTAAACCACACGTGGACCCGGGATTTCGCGGATCCGCTTGATCCATCTCATCCGGGAGACAAGAAGCTCGCGCGTGGTTTGTCGATGTTCAACCCCGGCGGTGGTTTGGCGACGGGCCGTTGACGTTCAGGCTTTCTCGGCTCGCATTGACAAACGCAGGATGCAGGTCGAGCCGGGCGGATGGGAAAAAGGGATAGCCAGACGTGAAAAATGGGGAGATCTTCGTTAAATAGAGGTGCATGACCATCGTGGATTACCGGATACGGATCGAGCACGCT
Source organism: Chthoniobacterales bacterium (assembly GCA_036401335.1). Taxonomy (GTDB): domain Bacteria; phylum Verrucomicrobiota; class Verrucomicrobiia; order Chthoniobacterales; family JAFAMB01; genus DASWVC01. Next base: position 9,501 of record DASWVC010000343.1, on the reverse strand, counting down.
TCACGCGAGGGGGGTGCCGGTAATCTGGTCATCATTCCTTTGGACACACACTGCCAGGAGATCGTGCTCTGCTCGCGGGGCGACGAGCCAGTGGCCACCATTTGGCAAGTTGTTGAAGCCACGGTGGAACGTACCGGGGAACGTTACCCGGTCGAGCTGATCACCAAGGATGAGCTTCACCGGGCCTTGCACGATGCAGGGAATGTGGGCGAAGGAGATCGGCTATGATCGATTGGATCACCGACCTCCTCGCTTTCGCCTTTCCGGTGCTCGAGCTTTACCTGCTGGTCGCAAAACGGGGTCGCAACCCGGTGAGGACAGGTGACGAGGGCACCCTTCGCATTGTTTGGATGCTCATCGGCGGCGGTTGCTTCACCGGATTTCTGGTCGCCGCCAACGCGCCTGCTTTCCGCTGGCCGGGATCGCTGGGGATCGTTCTCCTCGCAGATGGGCTGCTGGTTACCGGGTTGGCGCTTCGGATCTGGGCGATCGTGCACCTTGGCAAGTTTTTTACCGTGGACGTCGGGATCCAGCGGGAACACCGCGTCGTTCAAGACGGTCCGTACCGTTTCGTCCGGCACCCGTCGTACTCAGGGGCGATGCTTGCGCTCACCGGGCTCGCCTGCCTTACCTTCAACTGGCTCGGATTTCTCATCATCATCGGCTGTTCGCTCGCCGCCTACCGCCTGCGGATCGGGGTTGAGGAAAAGGTGCTTTTATTAAATCTGGGAGACGACTACCGCCGGTACGCGGCACAAACAAAACGGCTGATCCCTGGAATCTTTTGAGGGATGCCACTCACTTCGGACGACGCATGTCCTTCCGCGGTTTGCTCAAGGCCTTTCTGATCGCTGGCGTTGTCTCGGCAGCGGGCGGCTCCTACGCCCGAGACGGCTCCCCGGTGCGGTCTGAACCGCCGGAGCCGCGCATCAAAGCAATCGAGACCACGCTCATTTCCGACCTGACCGGTCCCGAGGCCACGTGCGACCAGCATGCAGTTGACGTGCGCGGCAATGACCTCGGCATCATGGCGGAGGTGGGAGATCGTCTCTTCTTTCTTTTTGGCGACACCTTCGGCTACGACGGAACAGACTACCGCGGACCAAGTGGGGCGAATTGGAGGTCCAACACGTTCGGCAGCACGGCTTCCAGGGATCCCCGTGCCGGCATCTGCATCCAGGACTGGCGGGTTGGGGCGGACGGCAAAGCCGTCGCCATCGTGGAGGGCGCCCACCAACCCGCCTTGACCGGTGCCGACGGCGAACAAACCAAGATCCCCACAAGCATGGTGGCGGTCGGGCAGCGCCTCTACGTCGAGTACATGTCGATTCACGGGTTTGAAGCCAGGGGCGGAGCCTGGCAGACGAATCACGCGAAATGGGTGTATTCCGACGACCTGGGCAAGACGTGGACGCAAGATCCGCAGACGTTCGGTGGGCCGGATTCACCGTTTGTCGAACTGGCGCTAACGGTCCAGCCGGGAAACGGCAACGCCGAGGGTGAGTACGTGTACGCGCTCGGCACCCCGAGTGGTCGCTACGGACCTGCCTGCTGTGCCCGCGTGCCAAAGGATCGGCTGCTGGACTTTGACGCCTGGGAGTACTACGCCGGCACCGCAGCCGCAGACGGACGAACGCAGTGGAGCCATCGGCGAACCGATGCAGTTCCGGTAATTCCAGCTCCCGTTGGGGAGGCCTCGATCCTTTGGGATCCGTCCCTGGAACGGTGGCTCTACACGTACCTTAACGAGTTCACGCGCCAGCTGGAACTCAGGGAGGCGGCCGCACCCTTTGGCCCGTGGTCGCGCCCGGTTACACTGACCACCGCCAAGGCCTTCCCGGAGCTTTATAATGCTTTCATGACGCCTTCGTTCCTGCGCGACGACGGCCGGACGCTTTATTTCGTCATGTCAACGTATCACCCTTACGAGACCCACGTGATGAAGGCCCTGCTCCGTACGGAGTGAACCGCTGTGACATCGGCACCGCGGGGCATGCTGCATCCACAGTGGTTCCCAGCGATCCTTTCTGAAGCGGGGCGGCCGGCGAGGAACGGTTGACCCTACCGGCGAGAATTCAAGCGCTTTGCCGCCGTTCACGCAGGCAGCTCAGGTGTCCTGCTCTTCCGGCTTTCCACCGATCCGTTTCCAAAAAATCATGGTGCCGGTCAGCCCTCCGTGTGGTTTTAACGCATAATCCGGGATTATTCCGGCCAGAGTAAAGCCGAGCCCCTCATACAGGCCTGCCGCCCCGCCGTCCGTTGCCGTGTCGAGCACCAGAAGGGTGCGCTCCCGCTTTACCGCGCAAGCCTCAGCTTCCCGCACCAATGCGGTCGCGATGCCTCGGCGCCGATGGCTCACGCGTGTCATCAGCTTCGCGATTTCTGCCCGGTGCGGCTGGTTTGGTGGACAATCTAACATCAGCGTGACAGTGCCAGCCAGGACCTCGCCATCCCAGGCACCTAGAACCATCCGTTCTTCCCGGGCTGCCGCCGCCAGCGCGCGGTCCCAGAACGCTGCGGCCGTTTCCGGCTTGAGCGGGTGCATGAAGCTGACGGAGCCACCATTTGCGACCGTCTCCAGCAGAATCTCCGTCAGCATCTCGCAGACCTTCGGCGAGGCGCTCAACGCTTTGATTTCGATGCCGGACATAGTAGCCGAACCCTGTTTCCTTGAGCCACCCGTTAAGTCACGCTTGCCCAACTGCCCTTAAACGCTAATTCGGCTGGCTACCGGCGGTTAACGACACCGGGTTCTGCTTGGCCGGCCGTACTCACCGCTGGAAACATTGCCGCGGCCGGTTGCGGCAGGCGCATCCTGAACGTCGCTCCTGTGGGCGTGCTTTCCGCGGTGATGGTTCCATCGTGGGATTCAACGATTTGGCGGGCTATGGCAAGGCCAAGCCCGGTCCCAAGGGCCTTGCCGTGGGTTGCAAAGGGTTCAAAGAGTCGCACCTGAACCTCGGCCGGAAGGCCGGGTCCATTGTCGCTTACGTTTATGAGCAAGTCTCCCTCCTTTTCCACCATTGAAACCCTTACGCGCGGTCCTTGCACGGCTTCAGAGGCCAATACCTCACACGCATTCTTGATGAGGTTAAGGAGCGCTCGCTGGAGTCTTTTCGCATCGATCCAGACAACGGCTCCGCCGGGAGCATCGATTTCCAGAAGCGTGGTGCTTCCTTCGAGAAAGTGCCGCGACTTTTCGCGCAGCCGGCCGCTAAAGTCCGTCAGGAGAACCGGGGACGGTTCCAGGGCAGTCTTGCGTGTAAAATCGAGTACGTTGTTCACGATGTCCATGGCGTCATCGCCGGAAAGGCGGATGAGTTCCACGTATTTGGCCACTTCACCGGTACTCCCGGTGGCGAGCTCCTGTTCTATGAGTTCGCACAAGCTCTGGATCGCGCCCACCGGGTTGCGCAGGTCATGAACGATTGCGCCGAGCGCACTGCCCAGCGTTGAAAGCTTCTCGTTCTGCAGGATCACCTCGTGAAGGCGGGCATTTTCGAGCGCCTGACCCGCGCTGGCGAGGAAAAGCCGCAAGAGGTAGGTCTTTTCCACGTTCAGGCCGGAGGTGCTTCCCAGCAGCGCCGCAATCCGGAATGCCTCAATCCGCATTACGGCAAAGTTACCCCGGACCGCGATGCCGCTGTTCGCATCCACTTCCCCGGCAGAGGCGACGCTCTTAACAAGGGCGGTGGTCTCACCGTCTTGTTCCCGAACCCCCAAACTGCAGAGCGCCTTGAATAGGCCGTCCCCCTCCAGCCGTCCGAGGATGGCTGCCGTGGCCCCCACGATGTTGGCCACTTGGGCAAGGATCTCGCGCAGGAGAACCATTGGTTCCTGGGCCGCGCCGTGAAGGTTTGCGGTCACATTGATCAACATCTCGAGGCCGCGCACTTTATCCCAGGCATGGACCGCCTTTGTAGCGACCTGGCAGATTTCTTCCGGAGCAAAGGGTTTGCAGTGGTACCCGACATTTGCGCCTGCCTTTTTGATGATCTGCTCCAGGGTGTAATCACTGTAGGCTGTTACCATCACGACCTCTGCCCGGGTATCCACGCTGCGGATCTGTTCGACCGTGCGCAGGCCGTCCCAACCGGGCATCCGCATGTCCAGGAAGATCACGGCGTAGGGCCGCGCCTCGGCCACCGCAACCTGGACTTTGGCGAACGCTTCCATCCCAGAAAACGCTTCGTCGATTTCAAACGGGATACGCGAGGCGTTGCTGGCCGTGCCCGGGGCGCGGATTCTCTCGGTTCCAAACAGGGCGTGCGCGGCGGCTTGCAGCCGTTCATCGTCGCCCTTTACCGGCAGCAGCGATTCGCGCAGGCTGTCGCGCACGATCTCCTCGTCGTCCACGATGAGGACGCGGGTGTTAAGCGGTGAGATCATGGCGAGGCTTCGTCGCCCGGGGACGATGAAACCGGGAGCACCACGCTGCAGGTGGCTCCCTGGCCCCGGCCGGCGCTTCGGAGCGTGAACGTGCCGTGGTGGGAGGCGACGATCTGCGCGCAGGTCGAAAGGCCAAGGCCGGAACCGGTCTGTTTCGTTGTCTTCCCCCGCGTGATGGCAAAAACGCCCCCCGGCACATCGAAACCGCAGGCATTATCGGCAAAAACAAACTCGAGATGGTCGGGTCGAATCCGGCGGACCACGACGTGAAGCGTTCGCCGGTCGGCTTTGCTCCCGTTCACATCGAAAGCTTCAGCCACATTCCTGAGGACGTTGACCAAGACCTGGATGAGCCGGGTGCGGTCGACTTCGAGCGGACCAAGGTCAGGATCAACCTCGGTGGTGACCTCAATCCCGCGTTTGTGGAGTGATCCACGCTGGATGGCGAGCGCGTCTTCGAGCAGTTCCCCCGGAAGCAGCACGCCGCGCGGAAGCGTGCCGCCCTGGATGAACTGGCGTTGAATGTTAAGGATCTCCTGAACGTGCAGAATCGACTTCGAGAAAAGGGCCACGGTTTCGCGCCATTCGGCAGCGCGCTGCTGCAAACGGATGACCACGGCATCGACAAAACTGAGAAGCGCAGCGGCCCTGTCGACGCCGAGGCCGGCTTCGAGCGCCGCCGGCTGCTGGCGCAGGAACGGCCCCAGTTTTTCCAGTTGTGGCAACTCCTCCCAGGGCGGTGCCGCTCCAAGGATCGCGGTGCGGGTGCCCATCCCGGTAATACCGTTCCCGATGTCGTGCAGGATGCCGGTCAGTATTTCCACCCTGCCTTCCTGCACCGCCTGCGCCCGGAGTGCCGTTCGCGCGATCTCCTCGTTCAGCACGGCCTGGGTCACATCGCTGAGCGTCGCCATGAACGTATCCCCGCCAATGCGAAGAATGCTTAAAGCGTAATGCCGTGGTTCTGGTTCACCCCGGACGGAGAACTGGCGGTCTTGAACAATCGTCCCGAAAGGCGGGCCATACCCTTGGACCAGCGTCGAAAGGTCCGGCACGGATTCTGCCAGCACGGTGAACAAGTTGTCGATGTGCCCGTCCGACGCGAGCGGCATCAGCATCTGCACGGCGAGCGCGTTCATCATCCTGACATCGCCGTTGGCTGCGTGGTCGGCCAATCCCACCGGGCAGAGGTACAAAAACCGCAGCAGCCTTTCGATTTCCCCGTCGTCCGTCACGGTACGAAATCCAGCTTGATCGTGAGGAGGTATTGTTCGGCCGCATTCAACCGCCGGAGCAGACGCAGGCGGACCTTCGTCGGCTTCATGCGGTAGGTAAAAACGTAATCCAGTTCGGCATCGAGTGCCCCTGGCCGGTTGAACTGTTCCGCCACCATGAAGTTGTTGGTGCAAGGTGCCACTTCGGTGAAAAAACACTTTTCCATGACACTGGTTTTGGAAAGGCCTGAAAGCCGGGATTCATAGGCGTTGTAGGCGATGACCGTCCCATCGGTGCGCATGCGAATAACGCCAAAATCAGTGGCATCGAGTGCGGCGGCACCCGCCTTTTCCAGGTAGTCGAGCAAAACGGACCCGTCGATTGTCATAGCGGACGGCATGCAATCTACCGGCACGAGTTTATATTTACAATAAATACTCTTGCGGCCATTCTGTTTGGATGAACGCGCCGACCTCGCTGCCGGCCCCCGCCCATCCTCGTCCCTGGCGTGAAATCCTGCGTACCCAGTTGCCCCATCGGCCGCAGCTCGTTTGGGTCCTCCCGGAGGCTGCTGTCCCGGGACCGACGATCTGGACGGGGCTGCGAGGGTGGGTCAAAGCTTTTCGGACCGTAGGATTAAAGCCCGGCGATCGCGTCGCCGTGGGCGGGACGCCCGGCCTCGGGTGGATCGGGGCGGTCCTGGCGGGCCTTTGGGTTGAGGCCACGCTCTGCCTTGTACCCCCCGGTGAAAGTTTGCCGGCGGCAGGGGAGGAACTTGATGCCCGGTTCATCGTCGGGCCGGGCGGGTGGATTCAATGGGATTGCCACGGCCAACCCACCGTCGCTGCGTGTGCGCGACGGCCCGTCCCGGGACCGCGTTCACCGGAAGCCCGGTTTCTCCTGGCCAGCAGTGGAACGGACGGTCGGCGAAAATGGATTGCATTGTCGGACGCTAACCTGCTCGCGGTCCTGCGATCACACCTGCCCATTCTGGGGCTGAATGCGCAGCGGCGTCTGCTTTCCACGTTGCCGTGGTGCCATGCGTTCGGACTTGTGTTGGAGTTTTTGGCGGCGTTGAGCGTGGGCGCAAGCCTGGTGCGCTGTTCGGAGCCCCGCGACGCCGACGAACAGCGCTGCCTCGTTCATCAATGGCAGCTTAACTGGTGGAACCTTGTACCCGCCATGGTGCGCCCTTTCGCGAACACGGCACCAGGGGCTTTTGGCGCGTTTCAGGGGGGGATCGTCGGAGGCGCCGCGATCAGCCCTGGAATAAGCGCCCTCTTGGCCGGTTCCACGCTCCGCGTCGGTTACGGCCAAACGGAAGCCTCCCCGGGGATCATGCTGGGTGCGGTGGGGGAGTTTGTTCCGGGCCTGATTGGACGGCCGGTGGGCTGCGAGGTGCGACTCTCGCCTGATGCGGAACTGGAATTTTCCGGATCCAACGCCTGTTTCGGCCATTGGTGCGAGGGAATCGTCCGGGCGGCACCAGACCGCTGGGTCAAAACCGGGGACGGCGCGTGCAAAGAAGTCGATCGATACTTGTTCCTCGGGCGGAGGGATGACCAGGTGCGGATGGGAAACGGCCGCACGTTTTCGGCCCTCCGAGTGGAACGAACCTTGCAAGGGCTTTGCCCCGCAGTGGCGGAGGTGATGGTCTGGTCCCCGGACGGGGCTGATCTCGCGATGGCTTTCACCGGCCCGGCGCCACACCCCTCGGCGGTGGCAGAGGCCCTTGGACCGTTGGCACGGCGGCTTCGCACCGTGCAGCAAATCGGTGCGGAATGCTGGCGCTACACCCCGAAAGGCGACCTCGACCGGACCCTGACGCGCACGATCCTCCACGGTGCCTGACGTAAATCATTGCGAAAAAGCCTTTTGCATTGCGGAAGAGCCTTTTGGCATTTGCTCCAGGTGCACCGCTCGATTCGAACGCCCCCCGTGCGCGGAGCCTTGCCCAGCGGTAAGTCTGGCGGTGACAACGGCGTAATGCCGAGGAGGCAGTCTCGAACCACGCTGCGTCGCTGGCTCGAGCCAAACGCCCGGAAGTGCCCCGGATTCGAGGCTAAACCTTGACGGGACGGATGACGCACCCTTCTATACCAGCCACCGTGTGCGCAAAAGTTGCCAGCCCCAAATTGTCGGATCTCCTGCAGCGCTTCGTCGCGGAAGGCTGCTATGCGGGGGTAAGCGTGCTGGCCCGCCGTCGAGGGCAGGAGTTGCACCGCGTTGCCGCCGGCCTTCAGGACATCGAAAGCCAGCGGCCCATGACCACAGATTCGATCGTGCGAATCTACTCGATCACGAAAATCTTAACGTCGGTTGCGGCCCTCACGTTTGTTGAACAGGGAACCATAGCCCTGGCCGATCCTGTCGATGCGTACTTGCCCGAGGCGCGAGGCTGGCGTGTGTACGCAGGTGGTTCGCCGGAGGATCCTGAACTGCGCGACCCAATGCGGCCCCTGATGCTCTGGGATTTGTTCCGGCACACGGCCGGCCTTCCGTACCTTGTGCCCGGTACCCCCCATGCACACTTGCTGGAGCAAGCGCGCCTCACCGAAGCCGTCTCCCTGGCCGACAAAGTACGCCGCATCGCCCGTGTGCCCCTGGCCCGGGACCCCGGCGTCCAATTTGAGTACGGGTACGCGACCGATCTTCTGGCCCGGGTGCTCGAGGTCGTTAGCGGCCAACCCTTTGAGGCCGTTTTGACGGAGCGGGTTCTGGAGCCCGCCGGCATGAGTCAGACCGGTTTTTCGGTGGCTGACCAGGCCCTGGACCGGCTTGCGATGGTCCATGAGGGTAGGGGGCCAGGGCTCCCGCTCAAAATGGTGGCGATCGCGCCTGGCGAAGCGCGCCCGGGAGCGTGGGGCTACCCCGAAGGCGGTAGCGGTCTGTATTCGACGCTGAACGACCTCGCCCGTTTCGGAGAGATCTTGTGCGCGGGAGGCGAACTCAACGGGGTGCGCCTCCTCGGTCGCAAAACGCTTCAGTGGATGACGGCCGACCACCTTCTTGGGACCGCGAGCCCGTGGCATTCCTTTGAGCCGGGCTGCGGGTTCGGACTGGGCGTGAGCGTCCGGGTCGAGTCAGGGATGGCAGATCGTGCCGATTCGATCGGCACCTTCGGGTGGAGCGGTCTCGCAAGCACGTCGCTCCGGGTCGATCCGCTGGAGCAACTCGTTCTGGTCCTCTTCGCTCAGCATTTCCCGTATGACGAGCACCGGCTTTTCGGGCGCGTTACCAACATGGTCTACGCTCAGCTTTAGCCGGCACGGCGAGCAGAACCATTCGAGTGATCGAGGCCGCGGAAGACACCGCTTGGTGCCGTTCATCGGGCAACCGCCACCCATCCGACCCGTTTCGGGCACTCGGTTGAGCCGGAAACGCCTTACTTGCTTTTCTGAGTTGACGGTGTGGGCGGAGGAGGTAAGGTCTCGCCCGCCCGCGAAAAGGGTCCCCGCCAGGGCCAAAAAAAAATTGTATTTTGAGTCATTTTTTGGTTGATGGCGCGGGTCCGATGGATAGGGTATGGGCCCCGCTGAAGCGGGGGTGCCTGTTGGGGCCGGGTTGACGAGAAAGTCACGATTTTCGAGTTGACGAAGGCAAGGGTGATGGCAAGTTAAGGGCTCCTCGGAAAGAAATTCCGGGAGCATGCCCGCCGGAAGGGGGGCAAAGTTCTTTGAAGGATTGGTTCTGGGCGCGGGGCGGGAGCGAAAGCACGCCCGGGCGTTCAGGATGGTGAAGGACAGACCGACCGACGGAGAAAGAAAGGGCGAAGGTTAAAAGGGAGAAAGAGCGAGGGAAAGCAGGGGCCCACAGGGAAGGGCCCGCGAGACCTGGGGTGTGCGTTGCACGCCCGGAAGGGAACGGGGGGTTTGTTTGAGTTTTGGTTGACAAAGG
>DASWVC010000342.1:0-7974 GCA_036401335.1 Chthoniobacterales bacterium | reverse complement strand
TGGCTGCGGGGTGCCATCCTCCGAGGCGCACGCTCCTTTAAAAAGCACGCTTAGGGTTTATAGCGGATGGGCCCAGTCGGATTCGAACCGACGACCAAGGGATTATGAGTCCCCTGCTCTAACCGCTGAGCTATAGGCCCGGTCGCTCGCATGTCCGATCGGCGACTCCCTGCTGCCGTAACCGGAGGTATTTTTGGCTCAAAGCTCCGATGTTAATTCATCACGGGGCAAGGTCCAGACAAGGTTGCTAGAAAATCCTTGCTTGAATTATTGATGGGAAAGGCCGTGGCAGCAACCAAGAACCTGAACCCTGAGTTGATGCGAACCAGCGGCTTCGCCGAGAAGGGCAGAAAAAAATCAGGGCCCGATCACGACCGCGATGATCAGTTCACCTTGCCGCCAGGCGGGTCCCCGGATAAATAGCGGGACGCCTTCACGAAGCCTTGCCTGCGTAAGCAAAAGTTCCTTGGTACCGCGGTAAACCTGGAGGGCCACCAGGAGCCGCCCATCCCTCTCCTGGGACAAGTTCGTGATCATCACCCTGAGCTCTCCCGGAAACGTTAAAACGCCGTCGCGCCCTGCAACCATCGCGGTCTGGTTTTCGCCGACGCGTTCCAACGACTTAAAGCCCGTCTCCTCCTCGAGTGTTTTGTCGAATGGATTTATGCGGTCGGGAGCTTGAACCGGAGAAGGGGCATTGGACGCATAGAGCAGACAACCCCAGACGTTCGGCATCGGCTGCACCTGTGCGGAGCTTACTTCCGCGCCGGCGAGGAGCAACCAAACCCCGAAAATCAACCTATAATAAGAAGCTTTGCCTAGCCGCCCTGCACAAAGCTTAACCCCCAGCATAATGCTGCCTTGCTATTTCTTCAGCTCGTTCTCCGCCGGAACTTTTTCCAGCCCATCCAACTTGATGATGGTGACGTTCTTGTTTGAATCCACGGTGGCTTTTACACCCGGAGCATTTGTTTGGGCTTTAAGGACTTCGGCCATGTAGGAATCGTGCGGGTCCTTCGAAGGATGAGGCGTCAGCACCATGAAAATGACTGCAGCCAAAAAGGCCAATGCGGAACCTAAGCCCGCCCAGGCCAGGCGGGGAAACCCAAGCCAGGTTCGCCGCGTTGCCAGCGGCTCTTTTGAAACCTGTTCAAGCTCGATACGCCTGAGTAACTCGGAGTTAAAAAAATCGGGGTGGGCCAAAGGAGGCGGGCGGACTTGTTGCTTAATCAACCCCTGCAGTTTGCCCATGGCCTCCCGTTCACCAACCAACATCGGGTATTCACGCTCGAAAATTTCCCGTTCCTCTCCCACCAGCAACCCATCCACCCACGCCGTGTATCGCTCTTCAAAGGGTTTCATAGACGTCTTTCAGCAGGGTCTGCAATTTCTTCCGGGCGTAAAAGAGGCGGGACATCACGGTGCCAATGGAGCAGCCCAGGATCTCAGCAATCTCGTTGTATTGTAAATCTTCCAATTCTTTCATCACGATCACCGCGCGATGTTCCGGTGTCAGCTTTGCGATCGCCTCCTGGATGCGCTGGCCAATCTCATTCTGTTCCAGCTTGCGATGGGGCAACGGAGCAGCCGAAGGGGTCGTCCGTGATCCCGGGTCCACACTGGCGGGCGCGATCTGGTCGTCGAACTCTGTTTCTCCCCGGATGCCCTTCCGCCGGAGGGCATCGATCGTGACGTTGGTCATGATCCGGTACAACCAAGTGTAAAAGGAGGATTCTCCTTTAAACCGGTGAATAGAACGCCACGCCTTTAAAAAGCCTTCCTGAGCCAAGTCCCAGGCGTCCTGTTCATTTTGGACCATCCCATAAGCCATGCTAAACGCTTTCCCGCGGTATCTGGTGACTAAATCGTTGAATGCAGCCGTGTCACCGGCTTGGCACCGTCTCACCAATTCACCATCCTCTACTTCGACCGCTTCGTGCAACGTGTGCCTCGTTGAAAGTTTAGACGCGGACTGGTGGACTTCATTCAAGGCGCTTCCTCTTTTCAGGTCCCGTACCGGCGCCGCCATTCCGCCCGAAGGTCGCCCATGAGGACGATGATGTGGTCACGCACCTGGAAAAGTCGCTGAAAAAGGTCATGGAACTGTCCAGCTTTTAAGGTGCCGTTTTGGTTCATTTCCGAAGCTGCATCGATCCCGGTCGAGATGGCACGCAACGCTCGTTTCAAGTAGGCAATCGTCATACCGATCTCCTCATTGTCCTGGTCGCTGAGGGCGGCGGCCAGTTTGGCACTCGCTACGGCGACGTTGGACGCGAGCTTGACGCCGAGCGGGCTGGATTGGCTGTTGGGCACGCGGTCGAGCAGTTGGTCAATCCACACCGTCAGCGCGAATGCGCTCTGGTAAAGGGGATGGGTCTCGAAGGATTCGCGGGTGTTGCTTTCCGCCTCTTCGTCTTCCTCGGCCTGTTCAACTTCAAACTCAATCTCTTCAACGGCTTCGCCCTCTGCCGGATGGTCCAAGAGATGGGTCCACCCCATCTCCCGAGCGATGATCTGATCGCGGTTGGGATCGTCGATGTACTTCTCAAACAGCTCCATGTACCGATCGGTCTTGCTATCCTGCTGTTGAAGAAAACGCTCCCAGTCGTACTCATCCCAGACGCGCTCTGGCTCATCGAAGTAATCAGCCATGGTTTTGTCTATCGTAGGATCTGACGGCCCGCAAAGGTTTATTACGACGCCTCCGACCTCGTGAGCCCCTGCTCAGCGCGCACGGTCTGCAGCCGTAACTGGCCGCAGGCGGCATCGATGTCATGGCCTTTTTCCCTGCGGATGGTGACGTCGACATTTTGGGCGCGCAGGTAGGCATAAAAAGCCTGTTGCTGCGCTTCCGATGGACGTTTCCAACTCAGGTCCGGCACCGTGTTGTAAGGAATCAGATTCACCTTTGCACCCAGGCGAAGGGCAAGCCGGGCCAGGGACCGGGCATGTTCCAGCGCGGCGTTCACGCCATCAATGAGGATGTACTCCAGGGTCAGGCGTTGCTTTTTCCGGCTTACGTAATACTCGCAGGCTTCCGTCAGCGCAGTCAGGTTGTACTTACGGTTTACCGGCATGATGCGTTCGCGGACCTCATCCGTGGCTCCGTGCAAAGAAATGGCAAGCCGCACCTGCAGCGGCTGGTCGGCGAGCTCCCGGATTTTCGGCGCCAAACCGCTAGTGGAGAGGGTAATATGACGGGCCCCGATGCCAATTCCCCAGCCCGCGTTGATGATTCCAACGGCCCGCATGACCTCGGCATAGTTGGCCAGGGGCTCGCCCATGCCCATAAAAACCAGGTTACTGACCCGTTCCCCGGTCACGGTTTCGACCTTGAGGATTTGCTCCACAATCTCCCCGGAGGTCAGGTTGCGGCTCCAACCTTCGAGTCCGCTCGCACAAAACCGGCACCCGTACGCGCACCCGACCTGGGTAGAGACGCAGAGGGTGCGTCGATCGGAGGCAGACCCATACAGGGCAGGACTGGCGGGGATCAACACCGTTTCGATCAGTGCTCCGTCGGGCAGCCGGAAAAGAAATTTTCGGGTAGTGTCTTTGGAGCCGGTGACCCGCACGGCCTGAAGCGCTGAAAAAAGGTAGGCCTCCTGGAGAGCCTCGCGGGTCGGCTTGGGAAGGTTGGTCATGCCGGCCACTTCATCCACGCGTTTGCGGTACAGCCAGTCCAAGACTTGGCGGGCGCGGTAGCGCGGCTCGCCACGACGCTCAAACCAAAGCTCAAGGTCCGCGAGAAGAACCCCGCAAAGAGCGATTTTAGGTGTTTGTTGATTCACTAAACTCGTAATGTCCCACACCGCCGTCCCCCTTTCAACGGCGCGGGAGACGGACGGCTGTGCCGCCCGCACAGGCAGCGCGGACCCCTCGTGCTCAGGACCTTTTTTGGCTCGACGCGGAAGATCCGGAAGCTGATGCTTCAGCCCGGTCATGCTGAAGTGTCACGAAATATTCGAGCGATGCTCTCCCGAACTGGTCAACGACATCTTTGTCTACCTGTTTGAGAAGGAAAAAGCCGTGTACAAGGCTGCGATCCAGAACATCGCCGTCCAGCGAAAACTGCGCCCGGTGTTTGTCGCACGAAAACCTAAGCCTGAACGTCACCTCTGGCTTAAGCAGGCCCTGTCGCGGAAACCTGCCGACGACTTCGCCATCCAAATTCTCCAGATCTGGTTGCTGGGCGCGCACCGCGACCTGATCTGCGAATTCCTGGACTACCTGCAACTTCCCCACGACGGCAAAGGTGTGGTTGAAAATCTGCCCGCAGAACCGAGCCGGGAACAATTGGAACTGGCGGTTGACGGATTGCTGGCCAGGCATCCGGCGGAGGTTGTGGCTGTCTACCTGCATGCCTTCCAAGCCATGGACGACCAGGGCTGGAAAAGCCTTGATGACCTCCTACAGCAGGATGATCGTCTAGTGCTGGGCCAACCACAAGCCGCCGCCCCGGCCACCTCGGCGCCGGAAAATACGTGACGCGATACGAAAGGACCCGTTGGGCAATGCGGATGCCGGCTTGGCTTTGGCATCACGATGGGTGGCCAAACCTGGGGGCATTTCTACGTCAGGTTGACATCGACACAGACGAAGGCGGTTGATCGGCCGGCTCAAGCCAGATCGCGGCGTCCATTTGTGTTCGCACCGACCCTTGCGCCCGAGCACCTGCAACGTTAGTTGGCCGCATGTTCCGTCACAGTTTTCGGATCACGTTCCAGAATGAGGATGCCGCGTTTTACCAGTTCCACGTTTTTCCTCCGGTGGCTTTCTGGCCTTGGTTAAATGGCTGGGCCCGGAAACGGGCCGCGAACACCCAGGTGATCCTGGTTGAATTTTGTCATGAGGCCGATCGGGACCGTTTTCTGGAACTATGCTGTGAAAACCCGTACGTTCTAAAAATCGAGGAGATAACGGAGGACGAGTTCACCCTGACACCTTCCCACCACGTTTAATCTTGGAACGGCACTGCCCATGACATTCAAAAAAGAGGCTCCTGGCAGCGGTCAGGCAATGCGGCGGCTCAAGGTGACAAACCCCAGCGGTTTGCACGCCCGGCCGACCAGCGAGATTGTGCGCTGCGCCATGCGGCACAAAAGCGAGATTACGATCGAAGCCAATGGACGGCACTGCTCGGCCACCAGCATCATGGACATCATGACCGCTGACATTCGTTGCGGAGCGGAGATCGTCGTCACGGCTGTCGGTCCCGATGCGGAAAAGGCGGTCATGGCTTTAGAGGCGTGTTTGAGCGGGCTGGAGGCAAAGGGCCTGTAGCGTTTGATGTCTTTCGTAACCCACCTGGAGTGTTCCCTTTGTTCACGGATTCTTCCGGCCGACAAGCTGCAAACGGTGTGTGGGCACTGCGGCAAACCGTTATTCGCGCGGTACGATTTGGCGCGGGTAAAATCGGCCGTGCGTCGGGAGGATCTGACAAGCCGTGAACCCACGCTCTGGCGTTACCGGGAAATCCTGCCACTGCCTTTCCGTACCGAGCCAGTCAGTTTGGGTGAAGGTTGGACGCCGCTCCTGCCGGTACGAAGGTTCGCCTCCGTGCACGGCAGCAAGGCGGTATTCTTAAAAGACGAAGCCTCCAACCCGACAGGATCGTTCAAAGCGCGGGGCATGTCACTGGCCGTGAGCATGGCGTCGTGGCTGGGAGCGCGCAAACTGGCTGCACCGTCCGCGGGGAATGCCGCCGGTGCCCTTGCCGCATATGCCGCGCGGGCGGGGTCAGAGGCACACCTTTTCGTGCCGCGGGATACACCCCTCGTCAATGTCACCGAAAGTCGGGCGGCCGGCGCAAACGTTCAGCTGATCGACGGGCTGATCACGGATTGTGCCGCCGAGGTCGCGCGGCGAGCCGCCGAGGAGGGTTGGTTCGACGTCTCGACCTTGAAGGAGCCTTACCGGGTTGAGGGAAAAAAGACGCTTGGCTATGAGCTTGCAGAGCAACTTGGCTGGCACCTTCCCGACGCCATTCTTTACCCTACCGGCGGCGGCACCGGAGTTATCGGGATGTGGAAAGCGTTCGAGGAGATGGAAGCGCTTGGTTGGGTGTCGAGCAAGCGGCCTCGTCTGATTGGTGTGCAGGCCAGCGGGTGCCAGCCGCTGGTTCGGGCTTTCGAGCGTCACGAACCGTTCGCGACCGAGCACGCCGGGGCGCAAACCCTGGCATCGGGATTGCGGGTGCCCCGCGCCCTTGGTGATTTTCTGATTCTGCGTGCGGTGCGTGCTTCAGGTGGATTGATGCTGGCCGTGACCGACGAGGAAATGGCCGCGGGCGTTTACCGGCTGGGAGAGTTGGAAGGCGTGTTTGCCTGCCCGGAAGCCGGCGCCTGCCTCGCCGCTTTCGGCACGCTGAGGAAGGCCGGTGCCATTGGGGCCGACGAGACGGTGGTGATCTTCAATACCGCGACCGGAACAAAATACCCGGAGTTTTTCGAGTACTACCCTCCCCCGAACCGCTTGTAGAGCCGGGCAGCAACCTTGTCGTTGTCTCGGGCGGTCACCTTACCTCCATGCGGAGCGGATCTTGCGAAACAACGGGGAGCGCTACCGCCGCCGAGCTAAAAGGACGCACGGATCCTCTTGCGAGGTAAGCCCGGGAGCCGATCGGACCTGACGGAGGAGTAGCTTGATGCGCAAAACCCAGCCCAAGGGCGTTGACCTCGATGACCTTTGTGCAGGTTTAGACCTTTTCCGCGTGCCGGCAGCTTTGCTGGACAAGGATCGCCGCCGGTTCCGGAGCTGGAACCAGAGTTTTTTAGATTTAGTAGAATTGGCGCGGGATGAAATCGCCGCTGCCAATGCACAGGCCATCTTTTCGTTTTCCCCCGTTCCACGCAAAGGCGGCAGCGGCACCCGCATTATGGCCGCCGTGATTCGCAATCCTTCTTCCGCGCGGACCCCCAAAACCATCATTGGGTCGGAACACCGGGCAATCCGGGGCGGCGCGTCCTTGATTCTGGCCCATAATCTGGCGTCTACTTCTCCGGCGTTCAATGACGGTCAGCAGAAAGGGGCAACCGAAACCAGCCAAACCCTGCACACGCGGCTGGCAGCGGCCATTACGAGCAACCTGGAAAAGCTTACCCCCTTGTTGCGCGATTTGTTGGAAGCCGTCCCCTCAACCAGCCCTCAGGTGGCCGACATCAAAAGGACCGTGTTGATCCTGCAAAAGATGCAGGAGTTTGTGCAAACGGATTTTGAAGCGCTTTTCGTGGCTGGTCCGCCGGAGAGCCCGTGAGGGACCTATCGGAAGCGGACCTTGAACGGTGGCAGCTGCCACGCACTGCCTCCGAAACCGGTTGACGTGCCGGCTACCGCAACTGGAGATTGGCGGATGACGACGGCCGGCCGGCGCACGCCCGACATCCTTAACCTGATCGGCAACACCCCGATGGTGCAAGTCTCCCGGATTGACGTCGGCTTGTGCGAGCTTTTTATCAAGTTGGAAAACCAGAATCCTACTGGCTCCATCAAAGATCGTATGGCCCTCGCGATGGTCGAAGCAGCGGAGCGCGACGGGAAAATTGGCCCTGGCGGTACCCTGATCGAGGCAACGGCAGGAAACACCGGCCTCGGCCTGGCCCTGGTCGCGGCCGCAAAAGGGTACCCGCTGGTGCTGGTGATCCCCGATAAAATGTCTCAGGAGAAAATTTTGCACCTGAGGGCGCTGGGCGCAAAAACCGTCATCACCCGATCGGATGTCACCAAAGGGCATCCCGAGTATTACCAGGACCTGGCTGCTCGGATCGCGCACGATACCCCCGGCTCTTTCTTCATCAATCAGTTTGAAAACCCGGCGAACCCGCTGGCACATGAGCAGACCACCGGCCCGGAAATCTGGAACCAGATGAAGGGCCGGGTTGACGCGATCGTGGTGGGGGTGGGATCGAGCGGCACGCTGACCGGGCTCAGCCGGTATTTTGCGCGGGTGGCTCCAGCTTGCGAGATCATCCTGGC
>DASWVC010000341.1:0-6688 GCA_036401335.1 Chthoniobacterales bacterium | reverse complement strand
GGCAGCGGTGCTACGTGCACTTTTTGCGCAACGCCTTGGACTTCTTTCCCCGGCGGGCCGTAGCCGACGATTGCCTGACCGAATTGCGGTGGATGTTTGAGCGCCGGGATGCGGAGGAAGCCCGGCGCGACTTGGCCGCCTGGCTGCAGAAGTGGGCGTCGAAGTACCCGAAATTGTGCGCCTGGGTCGACGCCAACGGCGAAGAGACCTGGACCTTTTACCGGCTGCCCAAAGAACACCACAAACACCTCAAAAGCACCAACGTGCTCGAACGGCTCAACCAGGAGATTAAGCGGCGGACGAACGTGGTGAGGATTTTTCCCCACGAGGCCAGTTGCCTGCGGCTGGTGCGGGCCTTGGCGGTCGAGATCCACGAGGAGTGGGCGGAAGGACCGCGCTACCTGGACTTATCGGTGTTGCCGGCCGGAGCCGGGTGCACCGCCCGCCTCGCCGAGGTCGCCTGAACTTGTAAACAGAACCAGAAAACGGAAGTAACAAAGGATTAAACAGCCAACTGCAAGCCAGCCCGTTATTGCAGAACTTGACGCACACAACTGATAAGAGCCTTTGGGGCGTGCGCCTGACCGGGGCCCGGAGCCGTGACAGGGCCCCCGGTAGGGTCGGCGGTCCCTCGCCGACCGGGGTATCGGGATGGACGCAGGGGGATGGGACGCCAAGGTCGCCTGGACCGGCCCGACCCCTCCCGGAGAGCGTTTGGGCACCGCCATTTCGCTTTCCGTGACGCTCGGGGGCCGGTTTGGTTCTCTCCGCCGACCGGAAAGGAAGGCCGGCGGATAAGGTCAACCTCCCCTGCCCAGGGGGTGCGACGGGGGCTGCGTTGCCACCCCGATACCCCGGCGGCGAAGGGACTCGCCGCCCTACCGGGCCCGCGCTTTGGTCGGCGAGGGACCGCCGACCCTAGCGGGCCGCCGCTCGATCCGGTGCCTCTTTGCAGCATAAAGGCCCTTATCTTCGTGCCATTGCCCCGTTACTCCGACGCTCCGATACCCCGTCACCCTCTCAGAGCAGGTCGCCTTGGGCGCGGGGAGCGGTCATCCCGAGTTTCTGGTAGGTCTTGGGCATGGCTACCCGGCCCTGGGGAGTCCGTTTGATGTACCCCTCCTGGATCAGGTAAGGTTCATTCACTTCTTCGACGCTGCCGGGATCTTCCCCCACGGCCACCGCGAGCGAGCTGATGCCGACGGGGCCGCCTTGGAAACGGACCACTAAAGCTTCCAGAATCCGTTTGTCCATCTCGTCGATGCCGTCGTCGTCAATGTCGAGCATGCGTAATGCCCGGTCGGCGGTCTCCTGGTCAATGTTGCCTTTGGCTCGGACCTGCGCGAAGTCTCGGACCCAACGCAAAAGGTTGTTGGCAATGCGCGGCGTCCCCCTGGAGCGGGCCGCGATTTCGGTCGCACCTTTCGCGTCGATGGCCACCTGGATCAGCCCGGCACTGCGCTCCACGATCTGGGTCAGCTCCGGCACTCCATAGTAGTTGAGGCGGGTGGTCATGCCAAACCGGGACCGCAACGGCGAACTGATCAGCCCGGCCCTGGTGGTAGCTCCAACGAGCGTGAACTTCGGCAGATTGAGCCGGACACTGCGTGCGTTCGGTCCTTGATCGATGATGATGTCGAGGCGGAAATCTTCCATAGCCGGGTAGAGGTATTCCTCGATCGTCGCCTGCAACCGGTGAATCTCGTCGATGAAAAGGATGTCGCCGCGCTCGAGCGTCGTCAGAATTCCGGCCAAATCGCCGGCCCGCTCGATCATGGGTCCGCTCGTGCTACGGATGTTTGTGCCCATGGAGTTAGCCAGGATGTAGGCGAGGGTGGTCTTGCCGAGTCCCGGCGGGCCGATGAGCAGCACGTGCTCAAGGACATCGCCGCGTCCTTTGGCCGCCTCGACCATCAGCTCAAGACGTTCACGGACCGCTGCCTGGCCTTGAAATTCACTGAACAGCGGCGGGCGCAGGGAAAGGTCAAAGGTGTTCTTGGGGTTCTCCAAAGTCTGTTTGAAGTAGTTGTCGGGCACGGCATGAACCCGGGCGAAGGTTTCCGGGCCTTAAAGAACGCATGAACTGAAGCGGAACACAACCCGTTCTGCTCGACGCCGCTGGTTCCACGGCCTGGAAAACAGGAGGCGGTTGAGGACTGCACCATTTTGTCCTAACCTGGGAGAACCAATGAATGTCATCGCCGCCGAGACCGACGTAGTCGACAAGGTCCTTTCCGGAGAGAGAATTACGCGTGTGGACGCCTTGGAGTTGTACCGGTTCCCCCTGCCAGAGCTGGGTGCGCTGGCTGATTTCCGGCGGAATAGCGCGAAGCGGGAAGCTTACGGGGGGCGCGGAAACGAGATCGTCACCTACATTGTCGACCGCAACATCAACTACACGAACGTTTGC
The DNA here is from genome assembly GCA_036401335.1 of Chthoniobacterales bacterium. Classification (GTDB taxonomy): domain Bacteria; phylum Verrucomicrobiota; class Verrucomicrobiia; order Chthoniobacterales; family JAFAMB01; genus DASWVC01. The sequence continues at coordinate 4,278 of DASWVC010000341.1, read as the reverse complement.
AACGTGTATTGCAAGTTTTGCGCCTTTTACCGGACCGAACGCGACGCCGATCATTACGTGCTGACCCACGAACAGATCGATCAGAAACTGGACGAGTTGGTTGCAATTGGTGGCGTCCAGGTGTTGATGCAAGGCGGTCATCACCCCAGGCTGGGCATTGATCATTACCTCGACCTGCTCGGGCACCTTCGGGAGAAGTACCCGCAGATCAACCTGCATGCCTTCAGCCCGCCGGAGTTCAACCATTTTGCCGAGGTGTTCCAAATGCCCCTTCGCGAGGTGATTGTCCGATTCAAAAACGCGGGCCTGGGTTCCATCCCGGGCGGTGGGGGAGAAATTCTGGTAGACCGTGTGCGGAAGCGGATTTCGCCGTTGAAATGCGATACCGGGCAGTGGCTTGAGGTGATGCGAATTGCCCACGAAGAAGGCCTGAAAAGCAGCGCAACCATGATGTTCGGTCACGTGGAGACGGTGGAAGACCGGATTGAGCACCTGGAACGCCTGCGCGAGCTGCAGGATGAGACGCATGGCTTTTCCGCGTTTATCTGCTGGACTTTCCAACCGGAAAACGTGGTTTTGAAAGCCACGCCCGTCGGTTCCGCCGAGTACCTGAGGATGCAGGCGCTCTCTCGTATTTTTTTGGACAATTTCGAAAATTTACAGAGTTCCTGGGTTACCCAGGGACCGCGCATTGGCCAACTCGCCCTCAGGTACGGTGCAAACGACTTTGGGTCGGTGATGATGGAAGAAAACGTGGTGAGCAGCGCCGGCACTTCATTTTGTCTCAATCGTGCAGAAATTGAACACCTCATCGGAGAGGCGGGTTACGAACCGCGCACGCGGAACAACTGGTACGACCTTCTCCCGGGTTAGCGACTTTCCTCGTGGCAGTTCATCGGACCCTTCCGGCTGCGTGACTTGAATACTGGGGGCTGCCGACGTATTTGTGCCGGCATCTCCGGCGGTGCGCTGAAGGTCAATCGCGCGGTGCCGGAGCCGCGGCCGCGCAACGGGTTTTCTATTGACCTTTGCGGCGTGATCGTCATCAATACCCGCCATTCGTTTCGTTTCTCGTTCTGACTCCCTCGCTTATGAATTGTCTGTCTCCGCTCAGTTGCGTTCGCCTGGTATTTGCGGCGATGGCACTGCAGATTTCAATGGTACAAGCTCAACAGCAACCTGGTCCGGTACCGGACCGGGCTGCCGCCCAGTCACCAGCCGGCGTCCCGCCCCAGCCACCGCCCGGGGGGCCCCCCCAGGCGGCTGCGAGGCAGCAGGCCCCGATTGTGCGCCAGATTGAAATTCAGTACGCCGGTCCCGCCACCCTGAGCCGCCAGCGGATTCTGTCGAACATGAAAACCACCGTCGGCCAACCGTATTCGGAAACGACGGTGGAAGATGACGTGCGCAGCCTGTACAGCACCGGTTTGGTCACCAACGTCCGTATTTACGGGGAGAGTCTGCCTGACGGGGTAAAAGTCATTGTCGTCGTGCAAACACGCGTGACCCTTTCAGAAATCTACATCCAAGGTGCGGAGAGCGTCAAACAGCGCCGAATCCGACGGGAACTCAACCTGAAAATCAACGCTCCACTCGACGAACAACAACTGGAGCAAGCCCGGCAAAAAGTGGTGGAGCTTTACCAGAAACGGGGGTTTCCGGACGCCGACGTGCAATACAAGACCAACGTGAATGAGGATCGCGGAACGGCTTCGGTGACTTTCTCCATCAGTGAGGGCACCAAGGCGGTTGTGCGCCGGCTCAATTTCGTCGGCAACTATGCCCTGAAGACGTCGCGCTTGCGCAAGGAAATGACGACCAAGCCGCACAACATCCTTGGGTTCCTGACCGGTGCCGGGCGTTTAAGCAGCCGCCAACTGGACGATGACGTTCAAAAAATTAAGGAACTGTACCAGAATAACGGCTATTCCGACGTGCAGGTGACCGATGTCCGCATCGATCGGGTAGGCAACAAGAAAGACGTCGATATCACCATCTACATCGTCGAAGGCGGCCAATACCGCGTTGGCACCGTCTCCGTGGAGGGCTTGCAGGTGGTCACTGAACCCAATTTCCGCAAAGTATTGAAAGACACCGAAGGCCAGGTTTTTTCGCCGGACAAACTGCAGAAGGACATCAAGGCGGTCGAAGACGCCTACGGGGTGGCGGGTTACGCGGATGCGAAGGTCAATGTGGAAACCACACCGGGTGGCCCCGGTTTGGTGAATCTTCATTACAAAATCGTGGAAGGTGTTCAGTCCTACGTAGAACGCATCAACATCAGCGGCAATACGCGGACGAAGGACAAGGTGATCCGGCGGGAGTTGGTGCTGGCCCCGGGCGACGTGTTTGACACCGTGCGGGTGGAAATCAGCAAGAAGCGTTTGGAAGGTCTGCAATTCTTTGAAAAGGTCGACACTTACGCGAGCGATACGAACGTGCCGGGACGCAAAGACCTGAACGTGGTTGTCACGGAAAAACGCACGGGATCACTTAATTTCGGAGCCGGTTTTTCGTCGACGGACGGGTTGGTCGGATTCGGTGAACTCTCCCAGGGTAATTTCGACATCACCAACTGGCGGACCTTTACCGGTGGCGGTGAAAAGTTCCGGTTGCGCGTGCAGTTGGGGACGCAGCAAAAAGACGTCGAGCTTTCGTTGACTGAACCCTATTTTCTCGACCAAAGGCTGGCACTCGGCGGCACCGCGTTCTACCGCGATCTTCAATACCAGAGCGACGTTTACAACGAGCGGGAATATGGGTTTAACATTTTTCTGCGAAAGCCAATCACAAATTTCTTGGCGGCTAAATTGACGTACCAGTTGGAAGACATTGACATTTACGATGTCACAACGACCGATCCAACCGTTATCAGCCAAGAGGGGAACCTGTTGGAAAGCCGTGTTACCGCAAGCTTGACTTACGACAAGCGGGACAGCGCTTTTCTTACCCGCAAAGGCACGCGCGTGGATTTCAGCACGTACGTTGCGGGCGGCCCCTTGGGGGGTGACGTGGATATCTACGGGTTTGATCTGGATGCAGCGCAATATTTTCACCTGCCTTTTGACACCATCCTGCTGTTCAACGGCGAACTGGCCGGGGTTGACAGTTACAGTGGCAATCGCGGGGTACCGATTTTTGATCGACTCTACCTTGGCGGTGCCAGTACCTTGCGCGGGTTCAAATACCGTTACGTGGGACCGAAGGACGCCAGCGGTGACCCCATCGGGGGTGATTCGCTCTTTCGTTTCACAGTGGAGTACACCGTCCCCATAGTGGAACGCGTCCGCGCAGCAGTGTTCTACGACGTTGGTTTCGTGAACGCGGCGGCCTGGGACTACAGTTTTAACAACGTGAATTCAGATTTTGGTTTTGGCGTTCGCCTCGACCTTCCGATCGGGCCGCTTCGGCTTGACTACGGCATCCCGCTCCAGAGCGATCGCTTCAATGGTTCCACCGGCCGATTCCAATTCAGCGTGGGGTACCAATTTTGAACGAATCTTTATCTCGTTGGTCTCATCTGAAACTCTAACCCCTCTCTGTAAGAAGTATAAGTTTACCCTATGAAGAAAGCGTTATCCCTCGTGGCGGCATTTGCCGCCACCTTCGCATTAGCCGCCCGGGCCGAGGCGGAAGTCAAAGTCGGCACGATCGACATGCAAAAAGTTTTTACCGCCTATTACAAGACGAGGGAGGCAGAAGAGAAGCTGGGCGACGCTCAAAAAGCCTACAAAGAGGAGCTGGATGGCCGGATGGACATCTACAAAAAGAACTTGGATTCCATCAACAAACTCAACGAGGAAATGAACAAGCCCGAGTTGAGCACCGCCAGTAAAGACCAGAAAGGCCAGGAGCGGGACTCCAAAATTGCGGAGACGAAAGGGCTGGAAAAAGAGATTGGCGAGTTTCGATCCACGCGGGAGAAACAGCTTCAGGAACAGGTCAACCGGATGCGCCAGGGCATCATTGAGGAGATCATGCGGGTGGTGAACGATCAGGTAAAAGCCCAAAACTTCGACCTGGTTTTTGATAAATCCGGTCAAAGCTTGAATTTTGGCGTGCCGGTGCTGGTGTTCTCCCGCGACACCTTCGATTTCAGCGAATCGGTGGTGAGTAAGCTCAATGCCAACCGCCCCGCGGCCACACCGGGATTGGCCCAACGCCCGTCCGGCCCTGCAACGGGCGCAAACACTCCCGCAACGACCACGAAACCAGGTGGTTTCCCTGCCTCAAGCCCGGCAAAAAAACCGTAGAAATTAACCAGGAAAGCGGCTGAGT
>DASWVC010000340.1:0-2050 GCA_036401335.1 Chthoniobacterales bacterium | reverse complement strand
TCGCCTTCGCACGAGAGCACCTCGGTCGCCGCCGCACCGTAATAAACGCCCGACCCCGTCAGGCGCTCGGCGCCGGGGACGTTAAGCTTATTGTAGGACACGCCGCTTGCGATAAGCACGGCGTGGCAACTAATCTCGCTGCCGTCGCCGAGCGTGAGCACGCGGTACGGATCGTTGCGCCGAATGCCCGTCACTTCGACGGGATTGAGAATTTCTGTGCCGAATCGACGTGCCTGCACGACCGCGCGGCGAGCCAGATCCGCGCCGCTCAGGCCTGACGGAAAGCCAAGGTAATTCTCAATGCGAGAACTGGATCCCGCCTGGCCGCCAGGCGCTTGCCGTTCGATCATGACCGTTCGCAATCCTTCCGAAGCCCCGTAAACCGCCGCCGCCAGACCCGCCGGTCCGCCCCCGATGATCGCAAGGTCGTAGAACGGCATCTGCGCTTTCGTTCGCAAACCAATCTTGCTCGCGATCTGCGCCGCGACCGGTTCAGTAAGGTGGGATCCGTCCGGAAAGATCACCACCGGGAGCAATAACTGCTCATGGGGGGAAATGGTGGCAAGTAACGTCTTGGCCTCCGGGGTTTCGACGTCCAGCCACGCATACGGCACCTGATTGCCCGCAAGAAAATCCTTCACTGCATGGGACTGCGGCGACCAGCGTATGCCGACGATCCGAATGCCTTCAAACGGCGCGCGAAACCCGCTCAGCCAGTCGTCCAACAGGTCGTCGAGGACCGGGTACAACTTTTCTTCCGGCGGATCCCAAGGCTTCATCAAATAGTAATCCACCTGCGCGGTATTAATCGAGTCAATCGCTGCATCGGTGTCCGCATAAGCCGTCAGTAGCACCCGCTTTGCCTTCGGAATCGCCTGAATCGCTCCGGCAAGGAACTCGACACCCGTCATCTGGGGCATTCGTTGGTCGACAAGGAACAGCGCCACCGTGTCGTTGCGCACCTGGAGCTGTTTCACCAGCTCGACAGCGCTTCGCCCCGAGTCCGCCGGCATCACGCGGAAGCGTTCCCCATAGTGCCGCCGGAGATCACGCTCGACCGCGCGAAGCACGTCCGCGTCGTCATCTACCGTCATTATCACGGGCTTTTTCATCAAGTGCCAGCCGTTGGGGGTTTCAATCCTGCTTTTCGCGGTCCCGCAACGACCGGCATCAGTGTAACCTTCGCCCGTCCATCGACCAAGCTCGAACCGTGGCTTTCGATGTCCAACCGGCTGGCCGGTGAAATGAGCGTTCTGATCGTACCCATCCCACGAGCATTGAGCCCCTTTGGTCAGCCGAAGTTCTGGCAGCGCAGCGATCCCTGCGCGTCCCCCGGTATGGCAGGATCACGAGTCCCTTCGTGACAACCGAAACTACTTAGGGGGTTCGGTCAGCAGCGTGCGAAGCGGGCTGAGCGGGCCGAGCGGAATGAGTTGAAACTCCATCAAACCGGCCAAGCCTAGAGGAAGCTTATCCAGGAGTTCATGCGCTTCTTTGGAATCAGTGACGTTCAGCACGAACACCACCCCGCTCTGGTCAGGTTTGACGTACCACTGGTCGATTTTCCCAGCGAGGTAAAGGCGTGCGGTTTGGCGCATTTCGGCGGGAATGAGCGCCTTCCACACGTCTGGGGTTGCCTTGGCCGTGAAACTGCCGATCGCCAGCAACTTGGTCGTGGGGACCGCAAAGGTGGGATCAAGCGCAGGCGTTTGCGTCGCTGACTGGGCCAGCGAGGCGATTGGGCCCGTTGCGAGGAGGACGCTCAGGCCGGCGAGTTTGGTCAAGGGCGCGACCCGGCGGGAGACCTTATGGGATTTGCGATTCGTCATGACAGCATTGCCTTGGCTACTTGCTTCGGCTCATCAACTTGCAGCCAATGGCCCGCCGGGATAACCGTGAGGGAAGCATTTTTCAACTGCCCCTGGCGCCGCTCGGCCATGGCCAACGTTAGGTAAGGATCGTGCTGTCCCCAGATGAGTTTAACCGGAATGTCCAGTGCTTGGACCTTGGGTAGCCGCTCGACGTTTCGGGCGATTTCCTGGACAAATTG
>DASWVC010000339.1:0-11503 GCA_036401335.1 Chthoniobacterales bacterium | reverse complement strand
CAGCGCTGTGGAAACCGTCCGGGCGAGGAGCTTTGAGCCCCGGGAGGGAACGGCAATGGGCGCTTGTGCAAGCGACGCGTCGGTGAAGAGGCTGACCTTGGCCTCCCTGGCCGCGTGGATGAGGGCAAGAAACTGCCAGGAGTCGATTGTTTTCCCAGCCGCGTCCAGTTGCGCCTGCAGCGTGTAGGCAAGCGCAAGGTCCATGTTATCGCCGCCAAGCAGCAGGTGTTCGCCGACGCTGACCCGTTCGACCTCAAGGCGGCCGTCCGTTTCCGTGATCGCGAGCAGGCTGAAGTCGGCCGTGCCGCCGCCCACGTCGCAGACCAGCACGATGTCGCCCGGCCGGACCTGGCTGCGCCAATTGCTGCCTGCCTGGGCGGTCCAGGCATAAAAAGCCGCCTGAGGCTCCTCCAGCAGGACCACTTTGCCCAAACCGGCCGCTTCGGCAGCTTCCGCGGTAAAATTGCGCGCGACCTCGTCGAAAGAGGCGGGAACGGTGAGGACAATCTCTCCGTCCGCAAAGTTCCACATCCGGCCTTGGCCGCGTTCCGCGGCCAGAAAACCTTCCCGAATGTGCTCAAGGTAGCGCCGCGAACACTCGAACGCGGATAGCTTCGGCTCCTGGATCGTGGATTTCCACGGCAGGACCGCCTTCTTCGGATCGATGTGGAAATTAGAAAGCCACGATTTGGCCGAGGTGATCAGACGGTCCGGGATCAGCGCGCCATGAACCCGGGCAAAGTGGCCGACAATCGGTCCGCCGCCGGTCTCTGACCAGGGCAGGCGCAAGGCGTTGCCTGGGAATTCGTCCGGGTGCGGCAGGTAGAGCGCCGAGGCCAGCGTCGACATTTCCCCAATCTGGTTAGGGCCCATGAGCTGCGTGATCTCCACGACCGCCGCCCGGTCATGTTCGAAATCTTCTACCGCAACTGCGCTGTTGCTGGTTCCCAGGTCAATCCCAAGGCTGAAAAGTGCGCTCATTTGTAAAATGGGGAAATCGGACGCGGAGCAAACGGGGTGGTTGGAGACCGCCTGGCCAGGGAAAATACCTGCTGCTTTGGCTTTATTTAAGCTCAACCTCAGCCGGAGCGATGGCCGGCAGCCGCTCCGTCTGCACCAGGCGCGGCAGCTTGACGGATGTTGTTTTCCAACCTTTGTGGATGAGTTTGCCGGTAAAAGGCGGATTGCCGCTGACGTTCCCGAGAAGACGGTATTCAACGGCAGCATCGCCAGCGGGCACGGTGACTTCCGAGCCTTCGTCCGCCTCGGCGATCGGGATAACTTTGAAGTTGTCCTGCAGCACCTGCCGGCACCCCTGATGGACCACCCTTGCCGCCGCCCCGACCTCGTCATCGCTGTACGACGTGAGGTCCTCCATCAGGAAATCCACAAACCGGCCTCCCTGTTGCAGAAGGGCAACAAAGGCCACCACCTCCGCTTCAGCACGGTGCGTTGTTGGCCCGGGCGGCTGCACAATAGCCGGCGGTCGAGGCTCCGCCGCGACGGGCGGAGGGGTCTCACGCGCCCGGGGGCTGCTTCCGGACAACGAAAGGACCACGACGAGAACAGCCAGCACCACGGCTGCCGCGGCGATCGGGACGGCGTAAGCGGCAGCCTTCGGCAGCAGGAGCAAGCCATTGAGCACAGCCAAAAGGACTCCCGCACTCACTAAATACGGTTTCATGTGTTGTCAGTTGTTGCGGGGCTGAGGCGTGGTTTCGGTAGACCACGCGAGCGTTTCCTCCACCAAATTAGGAGAGCATCAGTTTGGGGAGGGTCAAGCTGCTCTCTTTGCCCACCTGCCGAAGGCGTCCCAGTCGCACTTTCCTGGTTAGAACGCGGGAATCACCGCCCCGTGGTAGTGCGTCTCGATGAAGGCCCGCACCTCGGGGCTGGTCAACGCCGCAGCCAGTTTCTGGATGGCCGGCCGGTCCTTTTCCTCCGGGCGGGTAACCAGGTAGTTGGCGTAAGGCGAATGGCCTTCCTCAATGAACAATGCGTCGGATTTGGGGTTCAGTTTCGCCGCCAGCGCGTAGTTGGTATTGATCAGCGCCAAGTCCACCTGGTTGAGAATGCGTGGCAACGTCGCAGCTTCCATTTCAATAATGCGCAGGTGCTTGGGGTTATCCGTGAGGTCACGGGTGGTGGCCAGAACGAGGCCCGGATCCTTCAGCTTGATCAGACCCGCTTTCGCCAGCAACTGCAGCGCGCGGCCGGAATTGCTCGGGTCGTTGGGAATGGCCACGGTCGCACCGTCCGGCAATTCGCCCGTGGTTTTGTGCTTCGCCGAATACGCCCCAAACGGCTCAAGGTGAACCGCAACGACCGGAATCAGGCTGGCGTGCCGGTTCCTGTTGAACTCCTCCAGAAAAGGCAGGTGCTCAAAATAGTTTGCGTCCAGGTGTTTTTCCGCGACCTGCACGTTCGGCTGGACGTAATCCGTGAAAACCTTGACCTCAAGGTCGACGCCTTTCGCCTGCAACCCTGGCTTCACAAAATCCAGGATCTCCGCGTGTGGCACCGCAGTCGCCCCGACGGTGAGGACGTCGGCGCCGGGAGCAAAACCTGTGGTGAGCAGAAGGAACAACGGCAACAGAAGTGTTATTATTTTCATGACGACTGGCAGGAACAGTTACAACCGCCGCACAAGCGGCACCAATGCCAAGCGTGTGCTTTCGGGAAGGCTTTGCAAGATCAACGAACGGCCGTAAACAAGGGAAGCAGCTCGCAGGCGTTTGGGCACGGGTGCAGCGAAGCAGCAATTGATACAACTCTTACAATTCAACCAATTGATACCGTTCTATTTCCGGCTGAAATGAACCACCAGCCGGTCGCCAATGAATTGCAACGTTTGCACCAAAGCCAGCAGCAACAGCACCGTCACGACCATGACGTTTGTCTGAAAACGTTGGTAGCCGTACCGGATGGCGAGGTCACCCAGGCCGCCACCACCAATGGCGCCGGACATGGCGGCGTCGGAGACGAGGGCGATGGAAGTCACCGTGACGGCGGCGATCAGTCCGCGACGGGCTTCGGGGAGCAGCACGGCCATAATCAGCTGCGCGTCGCTGGCACCCATGGCCAGGGCCGCTTCAATCAGACCCGGTTCCACTTCCCGCAGGGCGGTTTCCACCAGCCGGGCGAAAAACGGTGCGGCGGCAATGACGAGTGGTGGAATCGCCCCGACGACGCCCAAAGAGGTTCCCGTAATCGCCACCGTGACGGGGATGAGCAGGATCAGCAGAATGACAAACGGCATTGAGCGAATCACGTTCACCAGCAGGGAGAGCCCGCGGTAAACGCCCGGTTGGGCCCAGCGCTGGCCGTTGCCGGTCAGGAACAGCACGATCCCCAAGGGCAGCCCGAGTACGACCACGAACACCAGGGATCCACTCAGCATCTGCAACGTTTCAAGGGTCGCTTGCGCGATCTGACCCCAGTCGATGTCTCGGAACCACAAAGCCATCAGCGCAGCCGTTCAACGTGCACGCCCCGCTCTGCAAACTGTGCTAACGCGGTTGACAGGTCACCCCCGACCAGAGCGAGGGTAAGCTGCCCGTACGGAACGCCTTTGATCCGGTCAATCCTTCCGGACAGGATGCTGTAATCAACCCCCGCGGCCTGCGCCACCGACCCGAGCAATGGTTCGTAAGTCGCTTCCCCCCGCAGGGTCAGGCGAAAAATCGGACCACCTGATTGGGCCAGGTCCTTGCCTTGCTCGGTCTCATCAACCTTCTCGGATTCCAACACGAGGCGTCGCGTGGCTGGATGCCGGGGGTGAAGGAGCACCTCGGCAACGGGACCAACCTCAACGCAACGTCCCCCGTCCAGGACAGCAACTCGGTCGCACACCTGGCGGATGACATCCATCTCATGGGTGATCAAGACGATCGTCAACCCGAATTCCCGGTTGATGGCGTTCAGCAACGCCAGCACTGCTTTCGTGGTTTGAGGATCCAACGCACTGGTGGGCTCGTCGCAAAGCAGGATCTTGGGGCGGCAGGCCAGGGCCCGGGCAATCCCTACCCGTTGCTTTTGGCCGCCCGAGAGCTGTGCCGGGTACCGCTGCGCCAGGGTAGAAAGGTCAAACCGGGCCAGTAGTTCGGTCACGCGTTCGCGGAGTTCCGGCCCGCGGCGGATTCCGGCGAAGCGGAGCGGAAGCGCAACGTTCTCCGCAACCGTTTTCGACGTGAGCAGATTGAAATGTTGAAAGATCATCCCGACCTGGCGCCGCCACCGACGCAATCCAGCCGGGTTCAAGGCGGTGAGTTCAAGGGCGTCGGCTCGCAACCGGCCCGAGGTCGGTTTTTCAAGGAGGTTGATCAACCGCAGCAAGGACGATTTGCCTGCACCCGAAGGACCAATGACCCCGAAGACTTCCCCAGCCTCGATTTCCAGGTTGATGTCCTGGAGGGCCGGCACCTCGGTTTTCCCAGTCTTATAGGTCTTTGCAATACTGACCAGTTCGATCAGCGGAGGAGGCATGGCAGGGAACGTTCCAGGGTCAGCGCAAAGGCGCAACCAGCTCAGGGGTGTTTCCCTCAAAAGCGTGGCACCGCCCGCAGTTGTCCGCCGAAAACCGACGGCCCACCTGCACGGAGAAGAACTCTGAAGGGGTGAGCCCAGGAATCCATGCCGATCAACCCCGCCCCTCCATCAGTTCCGGACGGACGGCAGCGCGCTGAGTGCCTCGAACACGGCCTCCAACGAAGTGTAGCGCGGGTGGTAATCAAGCATCCGACGAGCCTTTTCGATGCTGCAGTTCGGACTGTGGGCGATGTGATCCCAGGTCGCCGCTGCATCCGTTTCACTGACCGTCTTTTTCCATGCTTCCCAGGGCAAATATTCCAACTTTGGCTCCTGTCCAAACCACCGGGCAACCGCTTCAGCATACCCGCGCAGGGTCAGCGCGGCAGGAGCGACCACGTGAAAACTCTCGCCCAGCGCTGCGCTCCGATGCGCAATGGCCTGCATGAAGGCCCGAGCGACGTCGTCGGCATGAACGTGATGCACCGTTTCAAGGCCCAAGTTGGGCAAGATTAAGGGCGCACCCCGTTTCAGCTGATCGTAAACCGCCGGGTTGAAGTTGCCCGCCGGGTTCAACGGTACCCAGCCAGGGCCAACGATGTGACCGGGGTGCAGCACCGTGGCAGGGAAACCGGTTCGACGGGCCAAACCCAAGAGGTATGCTTCAATGGCAGCTTTCTGGACGCCGTACTCCCCGAACGGCCGTCGCGGTTGCGTTTCCCGGGTCGGCACTTCGACGCTCGGGCCGTGCACCCAGACGGTTCCGCAATGCAGAAAATGCTGAACCCGACCCTGCAGCGCCTCCGCCAGCGCCTGGGCGCTGGGCAGGGTGAAACAGATGAGGTCGATGACAACGTCCGGCCCCGTTTGCAAGATACCGTCCGTGAACCGGCCGGCTGCTTCTGCCTCTTCACGGTCCATTACTACCGTTTTGACGGCATGCCACGCGCCATGCGCCTGGTACGGAGGCCGTTGCCCGCGTGCCACCACAGTTACCTCGTGACCCGCTGTCACCAAACGAGGAACGAGGTAAGTGCCGATGTGACCGGTGCCACCGATAAACGTAACGCGCATTGGAAGGACCCTAACACCCTGGAGCAACAACGTTCCAACACGGAAAAGCTTGTGGGCCAAAGGAAAAAGGTTGGCAAATTGTGTTCGCATGAATACCAATGTTCGTATGAACACACGAGCTGCGTGGTCGATCGTTGCCCGCGAATGCACCCGCCGGTCTGTCCAACTGGAGTCAAAGCTTGAGCGGCATGCCGGATTGTTACTTTGGCCTTTTTCATTGCTGGCCGTTTCCGGATTGTTCTTTCATTACCCGACGTTGCCGGCATCGCCGACGCACTGCCTCCTGCGGTCTGCGCCCCTGGCCACGGGTTTGGTTTGGGCGTTGCTGCCGTTTCTTTTCCGCACCGGTGATCGTTTCTCGAAAGGAATCGAACCGAAGCACCCAGGCTGGTGGCCAGCCCTCAAACTCGTCTTGGGCCTCCAGCAAGTTCTGATCGGTGCGCTCGGCGGGTTCCTGGCCCTGTTTGTGATTGCCGTCGTCCGGCATAACGTTTCCTGGTGTGCTGCCTTGCTGGAAACCTTGCTCTTGTTGCTCGTGAGCTTCCAGGAAACCCTTGATGCAGAGGAGCGACTCCGCTTGTGCAAAAGGGCATCGTGGGGCGGACGGCCCGGGCCAGGCTGGCTCAGCCAAGGCGGATTCCTCAGGATCGCAGGCTCAGCGGTTTTACTGGGCTGCGGTATGCTCCAGTTACAGGGGCTTCTCGGCTAGGGCTGACTCCCCATGCCTCGGCGGTCCGCAAGGGCACGCTCAGCCACTCAAACTTGTCCAACCGACTGTGCGGCCAGCAACGAACCAAGGACAGAATTATGAGTCAGGAAAATGTCGTTCCGCAGCGGCCGCTGCAAAAGGCAGTGGAGCGCCAGGCCGAAGCCTTGAACCAGGTGGGCGAAGCCATTGGGCAGCCAGGGGGAGCGCCGTTGCGTGAGGCCGTCGAGGAGCACGCCAAAACGGTGGATGAAGTCCAGCGTGAACTAGAACGCCAGGAGACCGGCACCTTGCCTAAAGGCGCTGTTCCCGAACCGGAAAGCACTAAGGGACAACCGGGCTTGGCTTAGCTGACGGAGCGCGCTTCCGTCGGCGGGTGCGCCTCGGGGCGCGCGGGTTGCGGCCGTGCCCAAACAAATTTTTCCTTCTTGTCCCTCAGGTTTGCTACGCTGCCCTGCGATCCGCCGCCGGAAAAGTCCGGGCTTTTGTAACGAAAAGTTCACATCCTCCATTCCTCGATCTGTGCGAAGGAGTGCTCGAAAACAAAGCACACGAGCATGGACATTGGAGGCGAACATCTTACGGCGGGCGTGGTCGCGTTTGCGATCGTGGCAATTTTTTTCGGACTCTTTTTCGAATTCATCAACGGATTTCATGACACTGCAAACGCGGTGGCCACGGTCATCTACACCCATAGCCTTCCGCCGACGGGTGCCGTCGTGTGGTCGGGGCTGTGGAACTTTATCGGGGTGCTGACTTCCACGGGAGCGGTCGCTTACGGGATTGTGGCGTTGCTCCCGCCAACGCTGGTGTTAAACGTGGCGTCCGGAACCGGGGCAGCCGCCTTGTTTGCCCTCTTGCTGGCTGCGGTCATCTGGAATTTTGGGACCTGGTACCTTGGGCTGCCTTGCTCAAGCTCCCACAGTTTGATCGGGGCAATCATCGGGGTCAGCCTTACAGACAGCTTCCTGCACTCGGGTCGCGTTCAGGGAATGCGTTGGGACCAGGTTCACAACGTGATGATGTCGTTGCTTATCTCCCCCATCATCGGCTTTGCCTGCGCCGCCCTCCTGCTGATTCTCCTTCGAAATTTCGTGCACAACGACCGCTTGTTTCAGCCGGCTGACCCGAAGAGGACGCCTCCCGGGTGGATTCGTGGTTTGCTCATTTTGACCTGCACCGGCGTGAGCTTCGCGCACGGTTCCAATGACGGTCAAAAGGGAATGGGCCTTTTCATGCTCATTCTGATTGTCGTTCTGCCTGCAGGCCTGGCGCTGAACCCCAACCTTAAACCGAACGAGTTGAAAGCGCTCACGACCGAATTGGACCACGCCAAGCAGGTTTTTCAGGGGAAGGCCGCTGGCGCCCCACCCCTTGCCCCGGAGGAGGCTCGCAAACACCTGACCTCCTTTAATTTTCCGGAAGCTAAACTCGATGCCAATGTCTACCCGGCGTTGATCACGGAGACGCAGCAGCTTCAGGATAAGCTTCAAGGCCGGGACCGAATCGAGGACATTCCGATGGAAGATCGGCAGGACCAGCGACGGAGCGTGTACCTGATCCAGGGAGCCGTCCAGAAGTTGGTGCGTGAGAAACAGGTCAGCCCAGGCGAGGTTAAATCCCTTGAAGGTTCGTTGAAGAACGCGATTGACTACATCCCGGTCTGGGTAAAGGCAGCGGTGGCAGCGGCACTCGGCCTCGGCACGATGATCGGCTGGAAGCGAATTGTGGTAACGGTGGGCGAGAAAATCGGCAAATCTCATCTGGCTTATGCGCAAGGCGCCGCCGCCGAGCTCACAACCGCAGGAACCATCCTGCTTGCAGACCGCCTGGGCCTTCCCGTGAGTACCACGCACGTGCTTTCATCCGGGATTGCGGGCACGATGTCAGCAAACCGTTCCGGCCTGCAAAAAGACACGTTGCGCAACATTCTTCTGGCTTGGGTCTTGACGCTGCCGGTTTGTTTCTTTCTGGGAGCGGTCTTGTTTTCCGGCCTCCTCGCATTTTTCTTCAACGTTCTCGGGTGGAAGTAAAGACCAGCCGTTCTAGGCGTTGGCGTGGGCAGCCCGGCGGCTTCTTTCCATCAGGAAAAGCTGGCTTTTTGATGCGGGCGGGAAAAATTAGGCCAGGGTTTTAGGGGGCGGCGGGTTTGAGTGAACAAGGCAAACAACAAGGCCGAACCCCTTCAAAGCAATTATACCCACTATACCTGCTTTGAAAATCGTATTTCTCGAGCAAGCAGATCGATTCAAAAATAGCTATTCAAAGTTTTAGAATACCGTTAGATGGTACCTCATCTTGATCGGTGGTTTCTCCAAAGTTCTTGTTTGGATCGGTCTAGCTTGGTTGGCTGCTTCATCAAGCCACGCTCAGCAGCCAATCCCCGTGGAACCCTGGGGAAGCGGCTCGACTGCACCCACACCCCGCCCTCGTACCGATGACTTTCTGCAGGAAGAAGGCGAAATCAAAGCGGCTGTCACCCAAATGGTGACCTATGCCAACGCCCATGACCTTGAACATTACCTGCTCTTCTTCTGGCAGTCTCCTGATCTCCAGATCGTCAGTGACGGAGCCGAAATCAGGGGTTGGGCCGAGCTGAAAGCCGCGTATGAACGTTCCTATCCCAATAAAACGGACCTGGGAAGCTTCAGCCTCGAAAAGATCAAGGTTCAACACCTTGGGCCCGGGCTGGCTTTGACCCTGAGCTGGTGGACGGTTATTCAACCGGGGGGACACCGTACCTACTGCACGGACAGTTCTATTTTCCAACACTTTGCCGACGGCTGGAAAATCATTACAGAACACTCGAGTACATTTACCCCCTGAAGCCGCCTTTCGGGACAGACCAATCCCGAAAGGCAGTCGCTTGTTGCGGCGAGATTTCTTCTCCCGGGCCGCCAAACGTTCATCCGACCGCCTGGAGGGACGCACCGGACGCCTCGCATTGCGGTCCGTGCTTGGGAATGGGGATGAAGAACGCCACATCCCGCCCCGCCCGGGCTTGCAGGGTGAGCGCACCGACTGCTTCACGCTGCGGTCCGTGCTTGGGAATCGGGATGAAAAATGCCACTTCCTGTGCCGCTTTGAGCGGTGGCTTCGCCGTGGGAATGAAAAACGCAACAACCTGCGCGGTTCGTGAATGGAGCAAAAAGGCATTCTTCGTCCACGCCTGCGTGTGTTGAGCCCCAACCACCACTGAGATACCAATGAAAACTACCGTAGCCATAATTTTTTTCATAGGGGTATAGTTCTACGAATTCCGGCTGAAAATGCCACCAAAGACTTCGGCGGAAGGCACTCGCCGTAAGGGATGAACGTCCCGGGGGGTGTGCGGGATTGAGGCAGCAGACCCGCCGAGCGTTCATTGCCATTCCAAATTTTGCGAATGGAGGAGTAAAAAGCTTTGAGCTGTACTCAAAGCTTCAGTGGCAATGGAGCTTCTAACCCCGACCTGCTCGGGCAAAGCGTCGGCCCCCGGGCGGAACGCGCTTCCGCCAGGTCTTCAAACGACTGAAAAGGGCAACGGCCGTGCCCCGGAGTCGGTAAGGGAGGAACACCCCACCGTAAACGCACCTGACAGGGCCAAGCTGCCCTGCGAGGCACCTCCGTTTTGACCGCAGTGGCCTTCCCCGAGAACCGACGCGGCACGACCGCCACCCATTTTAGGGAGGCTGCCGATTGGAAAGGCTTCCAGGCGCCTGCGCTAACTCAGCGGCAGGTGCTCGATGATTTCCAGCCCAAACCCGTCCAGTCCTACCACCTTCTTCGGGCTGTCCGTCAGGAGCCGGAGACGGCTGATCCCGAGGTCGGCCAGAATTTGGGCGCCCAACCCGTATTCGCGAAGCGGTCCATGAAGGACCGGCGCAGGCGTATCATCGTCGGATTGGCTCCCCCCGGCAAACGGCAAGCTGGAAGGCATCCCCCTGGATTCCTGCCGCAGATAGACGAGAACGCCTGGGTCAGCCTTGGCCAAGTGCTCTAGGGACCGGTGAAGGACGTTAGAAGTCGCGCCAATCCGCGATCCAAAAAGGTCTTTTACGCTGTTCTCCCGGTGCACACGGACCAACGCCGTCCGGTGGTGGGTAAGGTCGCCATGAACGAGGGCAATGTGCGTGCCTCCATCAATCAACGATCGGTACAGGTAGAGCTCGAAGGGTCCATAGTCCGTCGGCATGTGAATCACCTGCTCCCGTCGGATCAATTTTTCCCGCGCGCTTCGGTAAAATATCAGGTCTTCGATGGAGCATAATTTCAGGCCATGGCGGGCCTTGAAGGCCACTAGCTCCGGCAGCCGTGCCATGGTGCCATCGTCGTTGACAAGTTCTGCCAGTACCCCGACCGGCCGAAGCCCAGCCATTTTCGCCAGATCGACGGAGGCTTCCGTGTGCCCGGCTCGAGTCAGCACCCCGCCTTCACGGTAGCGGAGCGGAAAAATATGACCAGGGCGCACAAAATCTTTGGCGGTGGTATTCGGGTCCGCGAGCAGGCGGATGGTGCGGGACCGGTCCTGGGCGGAGATCCCGGTACCAATTCCATCCCGCGCATCCACGGAAATGGTGAACGCCGTCCGCATGGACTCCCGGTTGGCACGGGTCATCAAGGGCAGTTCGAGGCGGTCCAGGTCGGGGCCGGGCATAGGTACACAGATTACCCCGGAGGTGTACCGCACCATGAAGGCGACCAGTTCCGGCGTTGCATGTTCCGCCGCGAAGATAAGGTCTCCCTCGTTTTCACGGTCGGCGTCGTCGGTGACGATCACGATGCGCCCCGCACGCAGGTCAGCAAGCACTTCCGTGACGGAATCGAAGCTCATGTGGGTGATTTAGGGCCAGCAACAAAGCCCATATAACTGCTGTTAATTCAATACTGAGAATTCTCAATCTTGAGCATCAGCCCCGAACCTGAACAGGCCGAAGAATAAAGCCGGCGAGCTTCCGTTGTTGACAAAAATTAATCACATTACCCGGTTCAGCGCTGGACGTCAGCATTTCAAACGATCTTTCAGCCAACAACCGAAGCCACAAAGTTCCGTAAGTTGCCTTTTTAGTATGAAAATTTTACAAATTCCGAAACCTAGAACGTCTAGCGGTCCAGGCGTTCCCGCGCCCCGTCAAGCCAGCCAGTTGCCTCCGTCGACCCCGTAGGTCTGTGCCACGATGTAATCCGCGTCATTCGAAGCCAGAAAAACTGCCGCAC
>DASWVC010000338.1:0-3422 GCA_036401335.1 Chthoniobacterales bacterium | reverse complement strand
CCTGAGGTGTCAAGGACATGCGTAAGGTCCTCACGCGGAAGAAACTCCTCAATCAGCTTTTTTCCGAACTCACGTTTCATGAAGGAATTCGACGTTATCTGGCCAACAAAACCTGCCGGATGCTGCGCGTTACCGCCGCATTTTAGCGCAAGGTCAAAAAAGCGCTCCATGAATGGCACCGAAAGCGAATACTTGCCGCTGCAAGATAAGTACCGGGCGCGATAAAATTCACTGAGCGCGCTGTCCTTAACGGTGATGTACGGCGGATTGCCAACGACCGCATGGTATTGCCGGCCAAGAATCCGGTGCAGCGCCTCGGGATCCTCAACGTCGTAATGGTGTTTGAGTTCGTCGCGAAATAGTTCCTCCGTGTCGAACGTGCGCTGTGGACCACCGCCGCTCTCAAACTCACGAAAACGACGGCCGTGCAACAGAGAATCCCCAACCGCGAGGTTGACCCGGAAATCTGGCGCGGCCCGCAGCCGGGTGATGTCACAGGCCCGCCACGCCGCCAGCAATAGGCGGAAGCGAGCGATGGCAATGGCGAAAGGATTGATGTCCACGCCGGCAACGCCCTCCAGCGCACGCAGGACCACCTCGCGCTCGTTCAGTTCCGGATGCCCTTCTTGCCAGCAACGCAGCAGCCGTGCAAAACCGCCAAGAACGAAATGCCCGGAACCACAGGCGGGATCGATCATCCGCACGTGTTCATAGCCGAACGTGTCGATGGCCGGTTCCAGGGTGCGGTCAAGGATGAATTCCTCGATGAACTCGGGCGTTTGCAGCAACGCAAACTGCTTGCGGGCCGCTTCGGAGAGGTCCTGGTAAAGATCGCCAAGAAACCGGGTGTCCCAGGCGGGATCGGTGAAGTCGTGCTCCAGCTTGCGCCAGAAGGCAATAAACTCGCCAGCGGCATCGCCGGAGATGCCCGCACGCCAGAGCGGGTTGTGCCGGCGGTCGAAGAGGTCAGCCATGCCCGGCAGTTTGCCGATCTCGGTAAAAACGTGCTCAAGGTAATCGCGATCCGACAGCGTCGGATGCCGGTTAAAGAAGCCGTCGCGCACGTGTTCCGCTTCAACCCGCCGATCTCCGGCAGCAGCGATCCAGGGATGGTCAAGCAGCTCATTGTCCTCCAGGAACCGCACGAACACGCAGGCAAGCACCCAGTTAACGGCCGCTTGCGTGAGCTGGCCGTCGCGCCACGTTTCGTAACTCTCGGCAGTACGGTTGGCATCCTTTACCTCGGCGTAGGAAGCACGCAGCGAAGCGTCCAGTTCGGGCACTTCCCGGCAGCGCCAGCGCAGGTCATTCTCAAACGTTTTGACCCAGCGCTGCAGGGCGGTGAGGAGGGATTTACGATCAATCATGGTAACGGTGGGCAGGAACGGGTCAGTTGGCGCCGCGGTGCTGGTTGGCGAGCCACGCCTCGTTGAGCACTTCGAACTGTGCGGGACTCATGATCGGAACGGCGCGGCCGTTCAGCATCGGCGGGGTGCCGGGGCCATGGCTGGGAATGACCATCCAGAGCCCATGCGGACCATGGGGCGTTCCGACGTTGACACAGATTTCGTTAAAAAGGTTGAGCTGACCGTACCGGGCGAACAGCCCGGGATGGGTCAGGAGCAGGTTCTTCTGCGGATTCTGCAGTCGGGTGCGGATGGACGGCAGGACACGCGAAACAAGCACCTGAAGCCGGTCCCAGTCGCGGGGGGTAACGGCGGCATCAGCCTGGAGCACGGTTGCCCACTGCACCCCGAGCGTTGCCGCTTCAGCCTTCAGGGCTTCGAGGAACAGGGCATCACCGTCCACGTGCTCAACCTGAAAGCGGCTGATCAACTCCCGCTCGGCCCGCTGCAGGTGCCGGGCCGGCGCGGCAAGAACGAGGAACGAGCCTTGTTTTTCGGCGTAATGAAGCTTTTCCTCCAGGCGCAAGGCCTCAGCCACGTCTTCCGGCAACTGTTTGCGCGGCAACGGAGAAATGATCGTGTGGACCCGTTGAATGGATGCGGTGCGCTCGGAAGCGCTGGCGGCACTGGAACGGGGAACGTAGGCGCCCTCGCCGTCACAGGCCTCGGCCGACCATCGCAGGGGCAGCCCGATTTCTTCCAATAACGCATCGAGCGCCGGACGGTCAGGGAGGGGTTGCGCCTCGCGGAAACGGCTGGCCACGCGTTCGCGCAGTTCTTCCACGCTGAGTTCGCGTGAACCGAACAGGCCGTTTTGCGCGAGCTTCAACGCGCGGACCGCTTCGAGGCCGCGCGGGTACAGTTCCAGGCGGGCATTGGCGCACGCGGTTTCGGAAGCGTTGGCGGCAAGGGTGACAAGCCGGGAAGCATCGGGAACGGCCGCGAGTCCCGGAATGGAATCGTCGGGGAACGGCATGGACTGAAGGTTTTCCAACACGCGGGCCGAAGCCGGCAGGGGATCCTCCGCGGCCAGGCTGTCGGCCCTCTGGCCAAGGGCAAGCGCGAGATCGGCCAACTCCGAGCGGAGCGCGACAAAGATTTTGCCGCGCCGCCGGAACTCCTGGAACCGCGGCTGCTGAAGCTGGCGTTCCGCTTCCACCGCGGCACGGGTGACGACCGATCCCATGCGACGGCGTTCCGGCTCCGGCAGGGCCGAACCCCGAAGGCCAAGCAGGTCGGAAGTGAGTTCCGCGTGGGTGGCAACCCCCCGTTTGGCCCGCAGCACTTCATTGATCGTGTCGCGCAGGCGGGTGAGGGCAGGGGTTTTCAGCCAGCGCTCGCGCGCCTGGGTTGCCACCTGTCCGACGTAGGCGCGGGAAATCCCCAGCCGGGAACCAACATCGATCTGGCTGGGCCACGCCGCTGCGTTCGGATCGGACCCATCCAGCCCGAGGTACGCGTCGTGGATCGTTTTCTCGGATGCGGGCATCCGGGCGGCCGAACCAAGAACAAGCTTGGCGAGGAGATCAATGCTGGCGGCACCGTCGTCATCGTCGGCCGCGGATTCGATGGCTTCCTGTTCCCGGTTGCCGGGCTGCGGGCCGGGGAGATGCTGCCGCAGGTCTTTCACCAGCCCGGCCAGTTCCACGCGGGTCCGGCCGCCCATGCCGCGCATCCGGTTGATCTTCAGGAGCGGGTAATCCAGAAGGTCTTTCACCGTGACAAGTTCCAGCCGTTCAACGGCGTTGACCAGGCGCGTGCTCAACCCGAGCAGCAGCAGGGGAGTTTCGAGCGACGCCCGGCTGAGCACTTCGGCCCGCGAACCGATCGGTGTGACCGGACGGACCGCAGGCTGATCGACGTGGCGAAAAATTTCTTTCCACGCCGCGCGCATCTGTTCCGCATTGTCGAACCGCTCGGAAAACTCGCGCCGCAACGCCTTGCGAAAAAAGGCGATCATGCGATCCCGGAGCAACGCCGGGAACCATTCCGCATCCAGCGTGACTTCTCCAGGCA
>DASWVC010000337.1:0-16630 GCA_036401335.1 Chthoniobacterales bacterium | reverse complement strand
AGCGCCCCGCTCCGGGCCCTTGCCGCCTGCCTTGCGGCGCTCGCCCAGGCGGGTGGACCGGGCACCAAGCCCACGCTGATCCTGAACGGGGATATCCTGGAACTCGCTTTGGCGGGCACCAGCCAGGCCGCCATGAACTTCGTGCGGTTCATGGAGGCGCTGGCGGAGGCCGGCGCGGGCGGCCGCGCCACGTTCCCGTTTGCCGACGAGGTCTATTACGTGCCCGGCAACCACGACCATCATTTGTGGAACACCGCCCGTGAAACCCAGTACATCAACCATTACATCGCCAAGGTGCCCGCAAGCGCGCGGGGCGAACGGCTCAAGGCCGAATACCAGGCCACCAACATGTTTCTCAACGGGCGATTGCACCCGGTTCCCGCTTTCCTGCTCAACGCCCTTTTCGCCGGCCGGCCGGCCGGTGATCCGCTCGCCAAGTTGCATTTCTCAACCGTTTACCCCAACTTCGGCCTGCTTAACCTCGAGCGTACCCGCGCCGTGCTTTTCCACCACGGCCACTACGTCGAACCCATTTACCGGTTGATGAGCGGGCTAAAGGACGTGTTCTTCCCCGGCCGGCCGCAACCCGAAAGAATCTGGGGTCTGGAAGCCGAGAACGGGGCCTGGGTGGACTTTTTCTGGAGCACGCTCGGCCGCTCGGGAGCAGTTGGGGAGGGGGTTGAGCTGATCTACGACAAAATGCAGGATCAAGCCCGTTTTGACGTGCTCCTGGACCGATTGGCCGGAGCCCTCGCGCCCCTTTTTCCCCCGCGCGGGCGGTGGGCGGCGGCCCCCAAACGGGCGCTGCTCGGGTTGGTCCTGCGCCGCCTGGCGGCGGGCCGGCTCTCGACCCGCGAGGTGCACCAGACTGGAGCGGTGCTTAGCGTCAGGAGCCAGGCTGGGCTTACCAAGTACGTCAGTGAAAACCTGCTGCCGGAAATTCGACGGGGCAACGGCAACGAGGTGCCCGGCGAGGTGACGTTTGTCTTCGGCCATACCCACAAGCCTTTTGAACGTCGGTTGGAATTCCCGGGCTACCCGGGACCGGTGGCCGTGTTCAACTCGGGGGGCTGGGTCGCTGACACGCTGGTGCCGGAACCGCTGCACGGCGGGGCGGTGGTCGTGGTGGACGACGCGCTTGAAGTCGCGTCTTTACGGCTGTACCACGAAGCGGAAACGGACGCTCCGGTGCCGGTGGAAGTACGGAGCTTGGCGGATAACGATCCGCCGTTGTGCCGCAACCTGCGCGGGTTGATTGATCAGGACCCGGCGCCATGGGCGACCCTTTCGGCCTCGATCAGTGCGGCCCTGCCAGCGCACCGCGAGAACCTGCGCCGAAAGGTGGACGCTTGAGTTCCGGAAAGATCCGCGTGGGGGAAGGCGCGGCGTTTCGTCTCGACGCCAGGGTCACGCCCTGGTTGGAAACGCTTGTGTCGCTGACGGATTGGTGAGGTGCCGACGCGTTTGTGTTTGCCTCAACCGAAGGGGTTCCCCGAAGGCGTTAACAGGCCGAACTGAGACTCGCTCAGGCGCCGGTAAAGGCCGTCCTCCTGCGCCACCAACTCGTCGTGCGACCCGCTTTCGACCACCCGGCCGGCTTCAATGACGAAAATACGGTCGGCGTCGCGCACGGTGGAGAGACGGTGGGCGATGATGAAGCTCGTCCGCCCGGGGAGGAGCCGGTCGAGCGCCTCCTGAACCAGGCGTTCGCTCTCGGAATCCAGCGCGGAGGTGGCCTCATCCAAAATGAGGATCGCGGGATCTCTCAGGATGGCACGGGCGATGGCGACCCGCTGCCGCTGGCCGCCGGACAATTTGATGCCGCGGTCACCTACCAGCGTGTCGTATGCCTCCGGGAACCCGGCGATGAACTCGTGCGCATTGGCCTCCCGCGCAGCCCACTCGACCTCGGCGCGATCGGCGCCCGGCCTGCCGTAGGCAATGTTTTCCGCAATGGAACCGCCAAAAAGCAGAACTTCCTGCGGGACGATCGCCATTTGCGCCCGGAGTTCCCGCAACGGGAAGTCCGCAGCCGGTCGGCCATCCAGCAGCAGCCGGCCCATGTCAGGATCGTAAAAACGCAGGAGCAGGGAGACGATGGTCGATTTGCCCGCGCCGCTTGGGCCAACCAAGGCCACGCGTTCGCCCGGCCTCACCTGAAGGGAAAGGTCGTGGAGAACGGCAACTTCGGGCCGCGCAGGGTAACGAAACGCGACGTGCTCGAAGCACACCGCGCCCTTCAGCCGCGGTCCGGTGGTGCCGGAACGGCCGCCGGGCACGGCAGACTCGGCAGGCTCGGCCAGCAGTTCGCGCACCCGGGCAGTGGCGCCAACGGTCTTCTGGATCTGTCCCCAGAGGTCTGCGAATGAACCCATGGCACCGCCGACAAACACGGAGTAGAGGGAGAACTGGACCATGTTGCCCACGCTTAGCGCGCCGCCTTGAAGCAGCCGGCAACCGTACCACGTCACCAAAACAATCGTGCTGAAGACCGCGAAAATGATGAAGGCCACGAAACCGGCCCGTAGACGGCTGGTGGATAGGATGGCGGTCAGGAAAACGTCCAGGCTGCCGCCGTACCGGCGTGATTCATAAGGCTCGTTTGCGAATGCCTTAACGTTGGCAATGCCTTGGAGAGTTTCCTCCACCACGACGCCGCTCTCGGCCAAGCGGTCCTGCGCCCGGTGGGAAACGTGCCGCAATCGCCGGCCGAACCAGAGCGCGGCGAGGATAATCGGGGGGAGCGACGCAAGCATCACGCCGAGCAGGCGGGGCGAAATTGCCGCGATCAGGCAGAGGGAGCCGATAAGGATCGTGACCTGACGGGCAAACTGCGGCACGCTGGTCGTCAGCATCTCCTCAATCTGCGTCAGGTCCGCCGAGAGCCGGGAAGCCAGTTCACCCACCCGCCGCTGCGCGAAGAACGCCATCGGGAGGGTGATTAGCCGCGCGTAGGTTTCCTTGCGGATGGCCGTCAGGGCCCGTTGGCCAGCCTGGTTAAAAGAGTAAGATTGAAAAAACGTAATGACGGCCTGGGCCGTGAGTGCCCCGAGTGCCGCGAGGGCCAACCCCCCGATGTCTCCGTCTGGATGTTGCGCCGCGTCAATCATCCGACCCATCAAGTATGGGAACGCCAGCCCTAGCGTGGTGGAAACCAGGAGGGCAAGAAGCGCCAAGCTGAGCCGCCGGCGGTAGGGCAAGAGGTACGCAAACAAACGCGATGCATTGCGCAGGGTCTCCGGGTTCACAGCTACCTTTGACGGCTCGGGATTGGAACTGGAGGCGGGAGCAGGCGGCATGGCGGGCGGGTGGGCCGGCCGAAAACCGGTCGCAGACGCTAGCCCAAGGCTGATCGATTTTAAAGTACAGCGGCGCATGGGCCGGGGTTTCAGCGCCACCAGGCGGGGGGCGATGACGGCCTGTTGCGCACGGTGCCGCTTGCGGCTCTGCATTTTTTGCTTGGAGGTCGCTTCTCCCGGGCCTAGAATGACCCATGGGTCTTTTCCTCCTGGGCGCTGCCGTGGCCGTGGTCCTGCTGTTCAAGCTATGCATTCTGGCCTATCTTTTGTTCGACGGGGCAGGGTGGCGGGAGAAGCGCAAAGCGGCCGTTGCACGGAAACACAGGATGCCCCTGCGCGATGTGCTGGGCACAGAGAACGCCCCGTTAGCGGCCAAGCAGGTCGAATTTGCTTCACACGTCTCCTAAAGGTCGAGACCATCGTCTAGGGCGCACCCTGCCTCAGAACGGCGCGGAAAGGGCTGGGTCCGAAGCAAGACGCTCCGGGCTGGAAAACCTCGCTGGATTCAACAACAGAACTTTCGTTTGTTGTGACACCGTGTCCTCGGCTAAACGCCGCATCTTACGGGTGCGTTCTGCGATTGCGGCGAGGTTCAGAACATTGTGCGGCAGCAATGTAGAACGTTATTTGTCTACGTTAGGGTATTTTTTAGATGCGTCATAGAAGTCATCTTACAAGGGCGGAAAAAGTTTTTTTTGCCCTTGCATTGACTGAGCGAACAGTTTAGCCGGGAATTGCCCATCAAGAATTGCTTGCTGGGTTTTCGGCTGCCACGGTCTCAGGGAACGACCCCAAGGACCCGTTGTTTAGCTAGACCCCGACGCGAGGAATCACGTTGAACGCGGACTATTTGTTATACTTGCTCACTGCTGTCTTCACGTAGCGACCGTACAGGTAGGTTGCGGCGTGGAACAAACCGCCGCTGGCTACTATCGAATGTGTCCGCGGGCCGCGGGAGCTTCACCCGTCGGCCGTCACGGGCAATGGACGGCCAGTCTAGAAGCGGCCTGTTAGGTACAGTCCGGAGCGCCCGTCCTTTTTGAAAAGGGGGAGCGTAACCGGTCCGCTACACGAAATAAAATGGTTGGCTCACGCAGACCGTCCGGACGGACTGTTTGTGCGGCTTCGCCGGCCCCCGAACATTAACCTTATCGCTTTTGCTTCGCACCATGCGGGTTGGTCCCGGTGTGCCTGCAAAACCAGCTTTTCCGGATCGGTGGCTTCCACTGATCGGTGGGAACGGTCCGGAACCTCACGCCAGTTCTTAAACACTAATCAAAACATGATGCTAAATCCACGACCCTTCCTTTATTCACTTCTCGCCCTTTTGACTTGCAGCCAGGCGCTTCCCTGCATGGCCGGGGACGTTTACCTTGCGATCCGCGGCGACGGCGGCGGCAGCGGCACGCAGGACGACCCTTTCGATGCAAGCGGACCGGATGCCTATGACGGTCTGCTCACCCGATTCAGGTCCGACACCGACTTTCACTATGCACCCGGCACTTACGTCACCCGTGGTTGGAGTTGGGGAACGCAAGAGACTGCATTTGCCGGTTGCCGTCACCATGGAGCGGGCGTGGATCAAACGACTATTCAGCTTGATGGTTCCGGCGGATTGATCTTCGGTGCCGACTGGAACCATTTGGTGGACGGTTTTGAGGTGCATGACCTCACGCTGGATTGCAACGCGCAGGGCAATGCTGCGTTCCAGAACGGGCAGGGTGCGGTTGCTGCGTTTAACGCGATCGGCAACGACATCCTCCTCCAGAACCTCAAAGTGATCCACTTTGGCACGAGTCAGCAAGGCCAGGAAGATTTCGTGATGTTTGTCTGGCCCGCAGACTCGTTTCAGGGCCAGACCTTCAACAACGTGGTCTTTGACAGCATCACGTTTACGCAGCCGGCCACCGGGAATGGCGACGGCACGACCATCACCACGATCGGCGGCCCGCAGGGAGTAACGGTGAATGGAGCCATTACCAATTGCCGTTTCGTCGATTGTTGGTCAGACTTCACGTATTCCCATTGCTTCAACGCGTTCGACTGTGAAAATAACTACGTGCAGCATTGCACTCAGGGCATGTATTTTGAGCCGAGCGACTCACAGGATCACACCTGGACGGTTCAGAACAATACCTTTGTGGACGTTGAGTACGGCATCTACATCAACTGGCATCCGGGTGCGCACCTGGGCAACATCGTTTTTGACAATAACCAGGTTTCATTGATCGCGGACCTCCCTGATCAGGCGGCCTTGGGCATCAATGACGGGGGAATTAATTCCGGCGATCCGTCGTCCAGCATCAGTTCACTCGAGTTCGCGAATAACACGGTGAACCTGGCCTCCGACGCCGGGTGGGCGGCTCCATACGCCCACGCCCTGGACCTGCGCAGCCCCGGTGGGCATTACACCATCAACCAGGTCGTGGGATCCGGGAACAGCGTCTCGCTGCCCGGCGTCGCGTACAATGTTGATTCCGGTGTCGTCGGAAACTTCAACCTGCAGTAGGTCTTCCCGTTTGCGAAGACGGCCGCGCCGGCAACGGTGCGGCCGTTTATCGTCGTACGCTGAAGGAGCAATTCCCCCCCACCCGGGTGCGTAAAGAAGGGTGTTGAACGATCAGCGGCCCATCCGGTCAGAGCCTGAGCGGGCGCGACTTAAGGCCGTTTCCTGGCCTAAAGTTTCAACCAATCGTGAAGGCCGATTCCTGCGATCCCTGCTGCCGCAATGGTGCCGAGCGCAACGCTTAAGCGCGCGGTCAAACGGCGCTGTGACGCAGCCCTTGCCATCAGGGGAACGTCGATCAGCGTGCTCGTCAAGGAGGCCAGCACGGCGGCGTCGGCAGCGATTTGGAAGCTCACTTGGCCGTGGGCGGCCGCCGTCCCCGCGGCCGCCACGGCAGAAGCACTGGAAAGCAGGCCCCCTGCGATGCTCACGGCATAAAATCCCAATGGGCCGAGTTGCCGCTGACCGAGGGTTCCGGCGACATGCAGCGCAAGAAAGGTCAGCCCGAATTTGAGGGCGGCACGCAGGGAAAAAGGTTGCTCGAGGTGCAGCCTCGGCGCCTGTGTGTCTGGACGCCTTTGCGACGAGCTTTTCCAAACAAAGAGAATGCTTGCGGCGGCCATGAGCAGCCTCGGCGCCAGACTGCTCACAAAGGCCGGCCAGGCAAGAATGGCCAGCAGCAGCGAATTGCGCACCAGCATGGCGGTGGTGGCCAGCAAGACCCCTCGATAGGCCAGGGCAAGCAGGCTTTCGCCGCCCTCTTTCACCCGTTGTGCGAGTTCCGCTACCCCTGCTGTGCTGTTGACCAACCCGCCGAGAAAACTGGTGATGTCGATGCCACGGGGTCCGTAGACCTTCCAAAGGACGTAGTTGATGAAGCCAAGGGCAGCGATCAAGAGGACGGTCACCCAGGTTCCTTGCGGTTCAATCAATCCCCAGGGATCGACTGCCTGCGTTGGCAGGACCGGGTAAATGAGAAAACTCAGGATCGCCAAAAGAATGGCGGACCGCAGTTCCGGTTCACTCAGCCCGACCACGAAACCGCTGATCGGCTGTTTCCAGGCGAGCAGGGCCGCAAGGCCAAAGGTCCGAACGCCCGCCTTGCCATGGTGCTCGCGCGCTCCAGGCCCACAAACACCCCGCAACCGGCCGCCAAGACGAGCCGGAGGAGGGTCGGCAGGAAGGGCCAAGGTGAGACGGAATCGGCGGTGCTGGAGGCAGGCATATCACCTCTATGCCCGAAAAAGGCTTTTTTGTCTGCCTCCGCCTGACCGGGGCAGGCCCGTCAAAGGTTGCCGATCAAGATGCCGACGAGGAAGACCAGGAACCCGCCCAGCACCACCTGGAAAACGGCGGCCAGCAGGGGAGTGTCCATGTAACGATTGCGGATCCAGGCAATGACGGCGAGTTCGAGGCCAACGATGGCGACGGCAATCCAGGTGGCCACATAAAAGTCGGGCCACAGAAAGGGCAGGGTATGGCCGATGCCTCCCAACGTCGTCATGCCTCCACAAACGCCGCCCCGCATCCACGGCCGTCCCCTTCCGCTCAGGACGCCGTCGTCGGAAAGCGCTTCGGCAAAACCCATGCTGATCCCTGCGCCCAGCGAAGCCGCAATGCCGACCAGGAAAGCGGTGTACGAGCTGTGGGTTGCAAATGCGGCGGCAAAGACGGGTGCCAGGGTCGACACCGAACCATCCATCAAACCGGCAAGGCCGGGTTGCACGATTTGCAGCACAAACATTTTGCGCTCCAGGTCAGGGTCACGCACGGCCGCTGGCGAGGCATTCCCGCCGATTGGCGGTGCCCCTTTCCCGGCCCGGGTCCGAGGAGGCGTGGGCAGGTCTTTGCGCGCCAGAACGCCGTGAATGCACATCAATTGGCGCAGCTGCGCCTCTTGGCGCTGGCGCATGGTTAAGAGGACCGATGCCCCTTCGGGGCTCTCCGGCCGGATCTGCTCCGCCAGCTCCATGCAAGCGCGGGCATGTTTTTCCTGCAGGGCAAGGACGGCCGCGAAAGGGTCGGTCTTAGACGCGGATGCAGTGCTCATATCGGAAAAAGTTTACAGGTAGTCCCCACGGCAAAATAAACCCTGCGCAGCCAGGAAGCGACTGCGGCCGTGGCGGCCAACCTAGGCCGGGACACCGGGCCATGCCATGTTGAACCGGGCACTTTCTTTATCTGAGAAGGATTCTCAACTGCGAGCAAACCGGTCTGCCCGTCTTGATGGCCAACGGCGCCGTGGAGTGGCCATCGTAAAAAGTTTGCTGCGGGCGGTGTCCAAAATCGGCGTGCGTGTTCGTCGCATTAACAAGCGGCGAAACGGAAAAGCGTGACTGGCAGGCCATGGCAGGATGAGATCGGAGAATCTCAGGCCGGGAACGCCGTGGCGCCGTGCCTAAGCGAGCATTGAACCTGTTTACAAACCCATAAGAATACCATGAGTACCCAAGTAACGACCCCCACGCAGGACCAGGAACAGCGAACCATCCCTTCCAGCATCGTCTGGTTTGACATTCCGGCCGACGACATCGAACGGGCAAAATCCTTTTACGGCGCCCTATTCGGTTGGAAAATCAACAGGTTTCCCGGTCCGACGCAGTACTGGCAAATCGACACCGGCGGCAGCGACGACAGTCCCGACGGCGGACTAATGAAACGGCAGAACCCGCAGCATCGGGGCATCACGAACTACGTCAGTGTGACGTCGGCGGACGAATCCGCGGCGAAGGTCGAGCAGCTCGGCGGCAAAATCTGCATCCCTAAAACCGCCGTGGCGCAGATGGGTTATTTCGCGGTTTGCCAGGACCCGGAGGGCAACACGTTCGCCCTTTGGGAAAAGAACGAGAGCGCAATTTGAGCGGGGAGCCGTCTGACCGAAACCGGATCGGTCTTGATCGGATCACCTGCAACGGCCGGCGGCCGGATGCGGCGATGGGTTGAAGCAGTTGCTCGACGGAAACCACGAAAGGGACTGAAACCTCAGCAACAACCAAACCTGTTTTCGCTTGTCCGGGCCCAAGGGAAAAGATGAGCTTGCAGCGGTATGGAGGATCTGACCGGTTCCGAGAACGTTTACAATGACGTGTTGTACCCGGCGCGGTGTTTTCCGCAGACGCATCCGGACCGGCTGGCCACGGTTGCTTATCTGCGCGGGCTGAACCCGGCGCCGGTTGGTCATTGCCGGGTGCTGGAACTCGGCTGTAACGCCGGAGTCAACCTGGCCCCCATGGCAGTGGAGTTTCCCGCCAGCGATTTTGTCGGAGTGGATCTGGCCGACAAACCCATCGCGGACGGCCGGGAGTTCGCCGCCGCTCTCGGGCTGGGCAACCTTCACCTCCAGGCCCGTGACTTGGTCACCCTGTCGGGCGTTGACCTGGGGCAGTTTGATTACGTGATCGCCCACGGCCTGTATTCGTGGGTGCCGGCACCGGTTCGCGAGCGAATCCTGCAGCTTTGTCAGGAGTTGTTGGCCCCGGAGGGAGTCGCTTACGTCAGTTACAACGCCTACCCCGGCAACCACCTTCGCGACCTGGTGCGCGGCATGATGCGGTTCCACACGGCCCAGTTCGACGGCGCTCCCGACCGGGTGGGCCAAGCCCGGGGGTTGCTGAAGTTTGTGGCCGAGTCCCCTCGCAAACCGGATTATTACCATGCAGCGGTTAAGGACCAGTTTGAACGGCTCTTAAAAGTCTCTGATCCAGTCGTCTACCACGACGACCTGAGTGCGCACAACCAACCCTTCTACTTCTTCCAGTTTATGGACGATGCGGCGCGGCACGGCCTGCGGTTTGTGGGCGAAGCAAGCGCAAACGAGTTGGCCCCCCAAAAATACGGTCAGGACGTGTTCCGCACGCTCGAGGTGCTGGAAGCAGCCAACGAAATCGTCCGGGAGCAATACAAGGACTTTGTACGTGGCTGTGCGTTTCGCCAAACGCTGCTGTGCCGGCAGGAGAGGGTCCTTGCGCCGGCACCGCTGGCGGAACGCGTGCCCCGGTTGTACGCGCTCTGCGATGCCAGCGAAGCCGAGCCGCGAACCGTTGATCCGCTGCGTGCCTCGGTGTTCCGCCGCCAGGATGGGACGGTGG
Source organism: Chthoniobacterales bacterium (assembly GCA_036401335.1). Classification (GTDB taxonomy): domain Bacteria; phylum Verrucomicrobiota; class Verrucomicrobiia; order Chthoniobacterales; family JAFAMB01; genus DASWVC01. The sequence continues at coordinate 6,737 of DASWVC010000337.1, read as the reverse complement.
TGGAAACCGCCCATCCACTGGTGAGCGCAGCCTTCGCGGTGCTTTGTTCGGAGTACCCCGGTTCCGTGAGTTTTTCCGACTTGCTGGAGCGCGCCACGGCGCGGATGGCCGGCCCGGAGGTGACCCGGCCTTCCGACGGGCCCGCAGGTGAAGCGGGTGAGCGGACCTCCGAGCCGGGTCAGGTGCTGCAGCAGGCCCTTCTCCGGGCGCACGAGGCCGGTTTTCTCTTTCTGCACGTGCAGCCTCACCGGGTCGCGAACCGGGCCGGGCCACGCCCGGCGGTCAGCCGCCTGGCTCGGTTCCAACTCGGGCGAGGCGAACTGGCGACCAACCAGTTGCACCGGTCAATCCGGTTTCCCGATGCCCTCGGCCGCTGCCTGGCTCAGTTGCTGGACGGGACCCGCGACCGGCCGGCCCTCGTCGCCGAATTGGTCCGTGCCGTTCAGGAAGGCGGTGTGCCCTTGCTGAAAAACGGGAGCCTGGTGACCGGGGACGGTGCGGTGCGTGCCCTGTTGTTCGAACGGGTCGACGAGGGGTTGGTTTCTCTTGCGCGGGAAGGTATGTTGGTCCAAGAACCGGGATGAAAGCGGGAGACAGCTTCGGCGACCGCTTCATCCTTCAGTCTGTTCTGGGCAGCGGCGATGAGGGCGGGGTCTGGTTGGCGGAGGATCGCCAGCGGAAGCGAAAGGTAGTTTTGAAACTGCTGCCCGCAGTGATCAGCCGGCACCCCCAAGCTTTGGCCGAGTTGAAGGACACCACGCACCGCAGCAGTGGACTCGTGCACCGCCACATCGCCCGGACCCACGAGTTTGTGGTCGCCGGCGACATTGCCGGGGTGGTGCTGGAGTTTGTCGAAGGCAAGACCATGACGCAGTTGCGCGGGGAACAACCTCAGGGTGTTTTCGAACCCGGCGACCTCGCCGGCTGGTTGCCCTCCCTGTGCGGCGCGCTGGAGTATGCGCACCTGGAGAGAAACCTGGTGCACGGCGGACTCCGGCCGGACAATTTGCTGATCGATACCGGCGGACGCTTGAAGCTGACCGGTTTCGGGCTGGCCGGGCAGATCAAAAAGTGGCTGTGCCGGTTGGGCTCCGGGTGGCCGGGGGAGGGTGGGGCGGGGAGCGGCAACGGCCCGGCCGTTCAAGAACCAGCCGTCAGCGACGACGTGTTCGGGGTGGCCGCTACCGTTTACGAACTGCTGACGGGCACGGCGGCTTTTGGAGCTGGCGGTGATCCTGGCTCTGGGAAAAAGGAAGCTGTTCCGTCCATAAGTCAACGGCGCACGGCGCTCGGCATCAGCGGCCAGGCGATCGCGCCGGCGTGGGAAGAAACGGTGGCGGCCTGCCTGGTACGTGAGCCCGCCGGAGGTCCCCGGACGGTCGGAGAACTGGCGCGCCGGCTCGGCGGGGTACGCCCGGACGTGCCGTAGCCCCCTTAGCTCTACGGTTAAACAAAGGTTCCCTGCCTTCAGAATTGACCCGGTCTCGCCCTGGTCGTTATACAAGCGCAGGTTCTTTATGGCTGGACGCGTCGGCAAGTGTACAAACTATTCCGGGTGCAAACTTGCTTACCGGAACGAGAAGATCACGGTTGTCACAAAGGACTTCCGCTGTCCGGAGTGCGGCTCGCCGCTGGAACCGTTTGGGTCCAAAAAGGCTGCACCCTACACCCTGTTTGCTCTTCTCGGGGTGGGAGCGGTGCTGTTGCTGGCCGTTGGCGCCATTCTGTGGACGGTGCTCTCGCCCTCCGATCGTCGCGTCGTGATCGTCGACGCCGGGCCGTCGGCGTCGCCCACCCTTTTGACCCCACCGCCTTCCGCCACTCCCGCAGGTACGTCCACGCCCACGCCGGTGCCCTCCGCCGCCCCAGAACCGACGCCTGCCGCGGTCGTATCGCCTTCGGCCAGCGCGACCGGCGCCCTTAACTTCGACACATCCAATCCCGAAATCGCCACGGTTCGCCGCGAGATCCTGCGGCGCATCGAACGGTCTCCCTACCCGCAAGCTCAGAAAGACCGTGCGTACGAGTTGGTGGACCGAGCCCACGGCATGGGGCGCCTTTTCACCGTCGCTTTCGAGACTTCAAATGTGAAACTTTCCCCGGAAGACGCGACGCAAGCGCAAAACCAAGTTACCCAGCCGCAGATAAAGAAGCTGTTGGAAGATCCGGCGGTCGTGCTGGTGGTGCTCGGGTACGCCGACCGTCAGGGGGTTGACGTTCGAAACCAGCAACTCTCCCAGGAGCGGGCACAGGCCGTCCTGGAGTTCCTTCGCGACAAATGCAGCGTGCTCAACGTGATGTACCCGTTCGCCATGGGGGGAACCGACCTTTTCGACCAGAGGGAGTTTGCCAAAAACAGGATCGTGGAAGTCTGGGCGGTGCTGCCATAGGCGCTGCGGCCAACAAAAACGCCCGCGCGGCTCGACCGTCGTGTCCGCTGCCGCGCGGAGGGCTGAGGTTCCAAAAAAAGGGCTCGGCAACCTGCTCCGTCAATGACAGTTAGATGGGCATGCTTCGAGACCCGCAAGCGGATTCATTTTTTCCACGTTGGAAGCTGAAAACTTCTGGCGACATCGCGCCCGATGAGCGGTTGTCGTGGCCGCAGACCGTTGTCATGGGGCTCCAACACGTCATCGCGATGTTTGGCTCGACCGCGCTCGCGCCGATCCTGATGGGCTTTGATCCTAACACGACGGTCTTTTTCTCCGGGGTTGGAACCTTGATTTTTTTCGTCCTCACCAGGGGACGGCTGCCGAGCTACCTCGGTTCGAGTTTTGCGTTTATCGCGGTGGTCATCGCGGCGAGCGCCTACTCCGGTACCGGGCCGAACCCGAACACGCCGGTGGCCCTCGGAGGCATTCTGGCTGCCGGCCTGCTTTATGCCGTCATCGGTCTGGTGGTGCACGTTTCGGGTTCCGCGTGGGTAGAGGCTGTCATGCCGCCGGTCGTGACCGGCTCGATTGTCGCGGCCATCGGCTTGAACCTCGCGCCGGTAGCCGTGAAAAATATTTCGGGAACTCCGTTTGCCTCGCTCGTGGGTTTGCTAACCGTACTGGCGGTGGCACTGATTGCCGTTAACGGGCGGGGCACCGCCCGCCGGTTGCCGATTCTTCTGGGCGCGCTTTTCGGGTACTTCATTTACCTTGTGGGCGCACAGGGGTTGGGACTGGGCAAACCGATTGACTTTTCGGGGTTGGCCACGGCCGCCTGGTTTGGTTGGCCAAAGTTCACGACGCCGGTTTTCACGGCCTCAGCCATCGGCCTCGTTGCTCCGGTTGCCGTGATCCTGGTAGCGGAAAACCTCGGCCACCTGAAAGCGCTTTCGGCCATGACCGGCCGTGATTTCAACCCGTTCATCGGCATGGCTTTCATCGCGGACGGCCTGGCCACGATTGTATCCGCCCTCGGCGGCGGCACCGGCGTCACGACCTACGCCGAAAACATGGGGGTAATGGCGGTCACCCGCATCTACTCGACCCTGGTCTTCGTGGTGGCGGCCTTTGTTGCGCTGCTGCTCGGATTCTCACCTAAGTTCGGAGCGCTGATCCTGACCCTGCCGGTCCCGGTCATTGGTGGAGTTGCGATCGTGGTGTTCGGGTTGATTGCGGCGACCGGCGCACGCATCTGGGTGCTCAACCGGGTCGATTTTTCCAAGGCGCGAAACCTCGTCACCGCAGCCGTCGCCTTGACCGCCGGCGCCGGCGATCTCACGCTGAAGATCGGCAGTTTCACGCTGGGCGGCATCGGCACGGCGACATTCGGGGCGATCCTTTTGTACCACATCCTGCGCAGCCGGGAACCGGAACAGGAGCAACCTAGCCGCACCGACGCGGCCGTGATGCCGTGACGCGGTTGGCTCTGGCAAGGGTGCAGTTTGTAGGACCCCCTTTCCGCCCTGGTCATGAATCGTGCCTTCCGCTAACCAGCTTTGCCGGATGTTAAGTTGTTCCACGTCCGCTTCTTCCGGCGGGGTGCTGTCGAACACCAACTCCACGCCGATTTTCTTCTGCGCGTAATCGTACCCCTGCTTCATCCGGAGGAAGTAGGGGTTCGCCAGGCTTTTTGTCAGTGCTCCAATCTTGTGCTTCTTCGTGTTTTGCGCGGAGACGCTGCAAGGCGGGGTCACGGCCACGAGCAAACCTGCGAGCAAGACTATGCTTTTCATTTCAGAAGCTGCGGGCAATTCGATTGTCCCCGACGCCTTTTAATAAAATGATTGGCGAGAGAATGGGGGCCGGCACCCCGGTACGGTCAATCGGTTTGCTTCATCGTGGGCAGGTGGGCGTGATCTCACGTCGGTCTTTGGACGGAAGGCAAACCGGCTGAGCATGGAAATCACTTCAGGGTTTTCCGCAACCAGAGGCGCGCCACCCAGCGATCGCGCACCAGCGCGGCGGCGATGGCCAGGATCATGGTAGCGCCCCAGATGGCTTCAGTCAGGTGCGGGCTAAAACCCAGCAGGTTGAACCCGGTCGAGATGATCTGAAGCAGGATGAGTGACAGAAATAGCCCCAGCACCTTGCCAAAGCCGCCGTTGGGATCCACACCGCCGAGCACCGCCGCCAGAATCGTGATGAGCAGGTAGGATTCTGCGTAGCCGGCGCGCGCGGAGTTAAAGCGGGCCATCATGACCACGGCTGCCACCCAGCAGAGCAGGCTTGACGCGACGTACACGCCCACCAGCATCCAGTCGGTGGCCACGCCCGAGTAACGGGTGGCTTTCTCGTTAGAACCGATCAGGCGCACGGCCACCCCGAATGGCGCGTGGCTCATAATCACCGCCACCACGATGGCGCAAAGGACAAACAGGAGCATCGGCACCGGAACCCCGAGCAGCGTGCCGTTGCCCAAGAACAGGATCGCCGGCGGGAAACCGCCGATGACCCCGCCGTTGGTGGCGTAGACCGCGATCCCTTTGACGGCCGTCATGGTGCCGAGGGTCACCAGGATCGGGTGCACGCCCAGAAACGCCACGATCATTCCCGTGATCAGCCCGATCAGCAGAGCCGCAATGAACCCCGCCGCCAAGGCGAGCGCGATGACTCCGGCGACAGCTTGTGGCGGGCTGGTGGGACCAAGCATCCTGGTGAGAATGGCCGCCATGACCAGCGCCGAAAGGTTGGCTGTCGCGATGATCGCCAGGTTCAGCCCGCCGCTCATGAGAGGGATCATCATGGCCAGCGCCAGGATCCCGAGTTCGGGCATCTGGAAAGCCATGGCGCGAAGCGTCTCCCCCGCCAGGAAACGCGAAGGGGCCAGCGCGCCGAAGAAGATTACGGCCAACACGATCAACGCGCCGAGCATGGTGACGGTCGGGTCCCGCCCGAGCCAGTCCATTAAGGAGGTCCGCGAGGCGGGCGTGGCGGGGGCAGTGGCGGTTTCAGTGGGCATGACGGACGTTCCTTTTTTGCTGGCGCTTGGCGGCGTAGGACGTGGCGCTTACGCTAAGGAGGATAACGAGGCCGGTAACGAACCCGAAGGAATAAGACGATACGCCTAACAAAGTGAGGCCATTCTGCAGGATCGCCAACAGCACGATGCCCAAGACCGTCCCGCTGACGGTGCCGATGCCGCCGAGCAGGCTGGCGCCGCCCAACACGACCGCGGCGAGCACGTCAAGTTCTCGGCCAATCAGGGCACTGGGCACCACTTCTTCGACCCGGTGCGCCTGCACCAGGCCGGCGATGCCGGCCATCAAGCCGGAATAGCCATACACGAAGCACTGCAGGCCCAAGAGGTTGCAGCCCACACGCCTGGCGGCCTCGGGATTGCCTCCAAGTCCGTAGATCTGCCGGCCGATCGAGAGCCGGCTCAGTAAAAAAACGGTTGCCAGGAGGACGATCGCGGCGACCACGACCGGGAAAGGGATTCCGACCAGCGACAAGTCCGCCGTGAACCAGTCGGGTAGATCGTAGAGGGATTTGCCATCCGTCACGAACATGAGCATCGCGAAGTAAAACGTCATCGTGGAAATCGTCACGATCACGGAGAGCGCCTTCAGGTAATAAATGAGCAGGGCGTTCACGATGCCCAGCAGGGCACCGAACAAGGCGGCCAACCCAAAGGCCACGAGCCAGTTTCCGCCGTAGTGGACCAGGAGGGTCGCCACCAGGTACTGGCTCACTGCAGCGATGGCGGCGAACGAAATGTCAATCCCACCGGAGATGAGAACCACCAGGAGGCCCGCCGCCATGATCGCCATGACGGAGTAGTTCTCCAGCAGGCTGACCAGGTTCCCGGTGGATAAAAAGCCCGGGGAAAGGACCGAGAACAGGACGGCCATGACGACCACAATGCCGGCGATCTGGACGTCGTGGCGGCGAAACGCTGCTTTATAGGAAAGCTCGTGGTCAGGCATAGATAACCTCCCGGAGTTCTTGCTCGGTGACGCGCCGGGGATCGTACGTCCCCACAATCCGTCCCGCGCGCATGACCAGGATACGGTGGCTTTGGTACAGAACCTCTTCGACCTCATCCGAGATCAGCAGGATGGCAAGGCCGCGGGCCGCAAGCAAATCGACGGCCTGGAAAATCCCGGCTTTAGCCCCAATGTCGACGCCCACCGTGGGCGAATCCAGGATCAGCACGCGCGGGTTGGTCGCGAGCCATTTGGCCAGCACCACCCGTTGCTGATTGCCGCCGGAGAGTTGTTGGACAGGCCGGTCCGCGGTGTTGGTCTTGACCCGCAACTCCTGGAAGATCCAACGGTCGATGGTCTGGGCTCGGCGCGCGCCGTC
>DASWVC010000336.1:0-23391 GCA_036401335.1 Chthoniobacterales bacterium | reverse complement strand
TGACCGGTTCACAAGGGACTGCACCCGGCTACGATCCGCTCGGCACATTCATCCAGGAAGGGAAGCGCCATGGAATCGCGATTCACGCCTGGATTAATCCTTACCGTGCGGCCGCCGACGCGACCGCCCTTCTGGCTGCTTCGCACGAAGCCTACCGACTTCGAGGCAACGTGCGCAGGGTTGGAAATGCACTCTGGCTTGACCCGGGCAGCTCAGAGGTACGTCAGCACGTCGTGAAAGTGGTGGCGGACCTTCTCCGCAACTACGATGTCGCCGGCCTGGTGCTGGATGACTACTTTTATCCGTACCCTGCAAAGGGTCACCGTAGCTTTCCGGACGCCGAAAGTTACGCCCGGTACACCGCCAACGGCGGTTCTCTGGAACGTGAACCGTGGCGGCGAGAAAACGTTAACGGGCTCATTCAGGATCTTCGTGCGACCGTGCGTTCGGTCCGGCCGGGCACTCTCTTCGGGGTTAGCCCGTTCGGAATCTACACCCGTGGCCAACCCTCCGGCGTGACGGCTGATCTGGACCAGTACCACGACCTTTATGCCGATCCGGTGAAGTGGTTGCGTCAAGGTTGGGTGGATTACCTCTCACCCCAACTTTACTGGAAGAATGCCGGCCCCCAAAGCTATTCGACCCTGCTCCGGTGGTGGCGAAGCGAAGAAGTAAACCCGCGTCATGTCCCGATCTACCCGAGCATTGCTTTGGAACGCCTTGGGCCGGGTTACAATTGGCCCGTAGCGGAAATCCAGCAGCAGCTGTCGCTGGAAAAAGCCATTCAACCGCGCGGCCGGGGCGGATTCATCCTTTGGAACGTAGGGCCCTTGTTGCGCAACGAGAAAAATATCGGCCCAGTGGTGGCGGCTGCTCGCGGCTAAGAGCGCGAGGCCGGCATTCGTCCGCAAACCGTTACGGGTCCCGCACAACGTTTCTCCCTCATCATGCCAAACGGCCACGACAAGAACTGGGTTCGACTTTGCGTCACCATCAACGGTTTTCGAATGCGCTACGGCCGCTGGCCAAGTCGGGTGCGGATGCCTGAAGGTTGCATTGCCGACCTGCGTGATCGGCTGTTTACAGGCCCGGAGTTCGAAAAGATCACTGCCAAGATTACGCTCATTCCAGACGAACAATCGATTGTGGCCGAGGACGACAGTGGCGCAAGTTTCGCTTATGGAGAGCAGCGTCCTGGTGCCGGCGCTTGCCTTGGCGTGGATACAGGACCGAATCCTTCCCTTTAATAAGACCGACGAGTCTGGGACGACACCGGGGGCAAAGGCAATCAACGTTGCGCGTTAATGCTGGCGACCACGCGTTGCCCGACGTGCGGTTTGTGCCGGGGGCGGGTTCGTGCAAAGGAAAAGGATGGATTACGTACCGCTCGGTAAGACGGGATTAAAAGTGTCGCGTGTGTGCCTGGGCTGCATGAGCTACGGGAGCAGCAAATGGCGTGACTGGGTGCTGGACGAAGACCAGTCGCTGCCCTTTTTTAAACAGGCCTGGGAAAGGGGCATCAATTTCTTTGACACCGCTGACATTTACTCTGCCGGTGCGAGTGAAGAGGTAACCGGCCGGGCGTTGAAGAAATTGGGCGTCAGGCGCGAAGAAGTGGTGGTCGCGACCAAGGTTTACAACCCGATGGGCGATTCACCTAACGAGAAAGGCACGTCGAAGAAGCACATCCGGCACGCGATCGACGCGAGCCTGCGGCGGCTTGGCATGGATTACGTGGACCTCTACCAGATTCACCGTTACGACGAGACCACGCCAATGGAGGAGACGCTCGAGGCGTTAACCGACGTCGTGCACCAGGGCAAAGCGCTTTACGTGGGCGCGTCAAGCATGTACGCGTGGGAATTTGCCAAGTTCCTGTACCTTGCCGACCAGCATGGATTCGCCCGATTCGTAACCATGCAAAACCATTACAACCTGGTTTACCGGGAGGAAGAACGGGAGATGATCCCGCTTTGTGTCGATGAAAAAGTCGGCTTGATCCCTTGGAGTCCACTGGCACGTGGTTTCCTGGCCGGCAACCGGAAACGCGCCGAAGCAGGAACTACCCGGGGAAAGTCAGACGATTTCTCGAAACACATGTACAACCAGGAAGCCGATTTCGCGATCGTCGACCGGGTCACGGCAATCGCGGAGAAACGCGGGGTCACCAATGCTCAGGTGGCAGTTGCCTGGATGCTGCAGAAACCAGGGATTACCGCCCCGATTGTCGGAGCAACAAAGCCCCACCACCTTGACGACGCCGTCAGCGCCGTAGCGCTCAAACTCACCGAAGAGGAGGTCCAATCCCTGGAAGAACCCTACGTGCCGCACCCGGTGCTGGGGATCAGCGGCCCGCCTCCCAAGAAATCGTAGACGGCGCAGGCGGCAAGAATGCCCCAAATCGGACAATCACGGAGTGCCACAAACGAAGGATAGAGGAGTACCTGCCGTTCTCACGCTTCGCCTCGTTCATTCTTTGATTTGTGGCATTCTTTGATCAGATCTCGCCCACGCGGATGCAGGCGGCGCGCCGGTGTGGCAGCTTTTCTTCTAGTGCGGGCCGGGCCTGTCTGCACGCTTCTTTGACGTAAGGGCAGCGCGGGTGAAAGACGCAGCCCTGGGGTGGATTCAGCGGTGAAGGGGGATCTCCCTGCAGGATGATGCGCTGACGGCGAGCTTCCCTTTCCGGATCGGGGATCGGCACGGCGCTCACCAAGGCGCGCGTGTAAGGGTGCAACGGGTTTTCCACCACCTCGGCCGCCGGACCGATTTCCACCAGGCGTCCGAGGTACATCACGGCGATCCGGTTGGAGATGTATTTCACCACGGAGATGTCGTGAGAAATGAAGATCATGGTCAACTGCCGCTCACGGCACAGGCGCAAGATCAGGTTTATGATTTGCGACTGAATCGAGACGTCCAACGCCGACACCGGCTCGTCGGCAATGATCAGTTTCGGACGGGGCGCGAGGGCGCGAGCGATCGCGATCCGCTGGCGTTGGCCGCCGGAGAACTCGTGCGGGTAGCGGCGCATCTGGTCGGGCGACAAACCGACCGTGCTCATCAGCTCCGCGACTGCATTGAGCAGGGCAGTCCGTTTCAACCTGCCGCGGGTCTGAATGGCCTCGCTGAGGGCGTCAAAAACCGTCAGACGCGGGTTCAGGGATGCATACGGATCCTGGAAGATCATTTGAAAGTTCAGCCGCTCTTCCCGAAGTTGCCGGGGACGCAATTGCGACAGATCCCGCCCTTCCAGCAGCACGGAACCGCCGGTGTTTCGGATCAATTGCATCACGGTGCGCCCCAGGGTCGATTTCCCGCAGCCGGACTCACCAACCAGGCCCAAAATCTCGCCTTTCTCCAGGGCAAGCTCGATTCCGTCCACTGCCCGGACGGCACCGGCCGGTTTGCGCAGCACGGTACCCCGGAAGACCGGGAAATGGGTCTTCAGATTGCGGAGTTCAAGGAAAGCGTTCATGCCGTCACCGAGGCCAGCGGGTGCCGGAGGTCACCGATTTCTCCCACCTGAAACCTGAGGCACGCTGTCTCGTGGTGAGCGGTCACCCCCTGAAGGCGTACCGGCGTTTGCTGGCACTTAGGCAGCATGTACGCGCACCGTGGCGCGAACGGGCATCCGGGAATTGGCTTTGACAAGTCGGGTGGGAGCCCCGCGATGGTGAAAAGCGGCTTGCCTTTCTCGTGCAATGCCGGGATCGACTGTTGGAGGGCTGCGTTGTACGGGTGGCAGGGCCTCGCAAAAATCTCGCGGGTGAGTCCTGCTTCTACAATCCGTCCGGCGTACATCACTTTCACCGATGCGCAGAAAGAAGCCACAACCCCGAGGTCATGGGTGATGAAGGCGACCGCAAGGCCCAACTCGCGCTGGCGCTGTTTGATCAATTCGAGGATTTGTGCCTGGACAGTGACGTCCAATGCGGTTGTCGGTTCGTCCGCAATCAAGATTTCCGGCCGGCTGATCAAAGCCATGGCGATCATCACGCGCTGACGCATCCCACCCGAGAATTCGTGCGGGTAAAAATGGACGCGACGGCCTGCATCTTGGATTCCAACCTCCTCCAAACTTGTCACCGCCCGGTTAAGGGCATGTTTCCGGCTGATCCTTTCGTGCACAAGCAGCGGTTCCATCAGCTGTTCCGAGATACGCAGGTAAGGGTTCAGCGACGTCATCGGATCCTGAAAAATCATCGAAATTCGTTTGCCGCGAATTTTGCGAAGTTGCTCCTTGGAGCACGCGAGCAAATCGACTCCCGCGAACAAGGCCCGGCCGCCGACAATCCGGCCGGGCGGTTGGGGCACCAGGCCCAGGATGGAGTAGCACGTGACGGACTTACCCGAACCAGACTCGCCCACGATGCCCAGCGTCTTACCGGACTCGAGGTCAAACGAAACGCCGTCGACCGCCCGCACGGTGCCCGCCCGCGTGTAGAAATACGTTTTCAGGTTTTCGACGCTAAGAAGGGGCATGTGACCTAGTCTTTCGACGATTTGGGATCCAGGGCGTCCCGCAAACCGTCCCCGAGAAAGTTGAGCGAAAACAGCGTGGAGGAGAAGAACAATGCCGGGAAGACCAGCAACCAAAGGGAGGTTTCCATCGTCCGGGCACCGTCATCGAGCAACGCACCCCAGGAACTCATGGGAGGCGGCACCCCCAGCCCCAGAAAGCTGAGGACCGCTTCCAGCAACATAACGTCCGGAACCGTCAACGTGGTGTAGATAATGACCGGGCCGAGGACGTTAGGAATGAGGTGCCGCAGGATAATGGTGCGCTCGCTCAGTCCGAGCGACACGGCGGCCTCGACGAATTCCTGGTGCTTCAAGGATATGATCTGGCCGCGAACGATCCGCGCCATGGTTAACCATTCGACGGCCCCGATGGCGACAAACAACAGGATGAAGTTACGTCCGAAGGTCACCATCAGCAGGATGACGATCACGGTGAACGGCATCGCGTACAGGATGTCCACCAAACGCATCATCACCGTATCGACCTTGCCGCCGAGAAAACCGGCAACGGCACCCCAGAGCACTCCAATCACCACCGAGACCAGGGTGGCCGCAAAGCCTACGGCTAACGAAATCTGCCCTCCCACAAGGACACGCGTGAGCAAGTCACGCCCGAGCGCGTCCGTGCCAAACCGGTGTTTCAACCGGGTCAGGTGGTAAGAAAACCGGTCCTCACGGACCACCTCGCCCCGCTTGATCCGGGCCACGACGGCCTGGCGCTCCTCTGGACTTTTTTCCAGGAACTCATCCTCGATGGAGGACAGACCAAGGTAACTCCGCCGTGGCGCTCCGTTCTTGACGGATTCCGTACGCTCGATGATGGGCTCGAGCGGGGCACTTGCCTTGAGGCTGAGTTCCGTTTGTTCGTACGTGTACCCCGTGAAAAGCGGGCCAAGAACACAGACCACCGCCATCATGCAGAAGAAGACGAGGCTGCCGAGGGCCAAGCGATTCCGTTGGAGCCGGTACCAGGCATCCTGCCAGAGGGACGTGCCCGAAGCGAGTTTCGCTTCCTGGATCACGGGTGCGTCCGGAACCACGGTGGCCGTTTCGATGCTCATAGGGATTTACGGCTCTTGGGGTCGAGCAGCGCCTGGGCAATGTCGGACACCAGATTGAAAATAACGATCAACGTGCCGAAAAAGATCACCGTTCCCAGGATCAAGGGGTAATCCCGGTTGAAAACGGACTTGATAAATTCCTGACCGAGGCCAGGTACATTGAAGATTTTCTCGACCACGAACGACCCACTGATCAGCCCCGCGAAAGCCGGTCCGAGGAAAGAGACCACCGGGAGCAACCCGCCCCGTAGAGCGTGCTTCAGGATGATCTGGTGTTCCGGAACACCTTTGGCCCGTGCCGTCCGGATGAAATCCTGATTCAAGATGTCGAGCATCCCCCCGCGCGTGAGGCGGGCCACATTGGCGGCATAAAAAAGGCCGAGCGTAACGGCCGGCATCACGGCCGGATGCAGCGGCACGTATTCCAGCCCGTACCATCCGCTTACCGGTGCGAGCTTTAACTCAAGGCAGAAAATCAGGGCAAGGATCGGTCCCAGAACAAAGGTCGGTAAACAGATGCCGAGCATGGCCACCGACATCGGCAGGTAATCCCACACCTTATTTTTATTGACGGCGGCAATTGCTCCCGCCGTCACACCGATCACGATAGCGATCGCAAACGCCAGCGTCCCGATCTGCAACGAAATCGGAAAGGAACGCGCGATGATTTCGGTGACTGAATCGCTCTGGTAGGTGTAAGACGGCCCGAAATCGAAACGCACCACCTTGCCAAGGTAAGACAGGTATTGTTGCCAGACCGGTTTATCCAGGCCGTAATACTCGTTAAGCCTGGCGATCACCTCCGGCGTGGCCTGGCGTTCGGCGCTGAAGGGGCCGCCCGGCACCATCTTGGTAAGAAAGAAAGTTAAGGTGAGCAGGATCCAAAGCACCGGGATCAACTGCAACAGACGGCCGACGATGACCTTAATCATCGCGTAACCCAATTGACGCCCATTGAAGGGGCGTATCTTCTGGCCAAAATCGGATCAACAGAAGCATGTGGGAGCAAAGCAAACTTCCTGGGGCGCCCGATACCGGTTTAATCAGCGCTGCACCTGCTTACCCCGCTCAGTTTCCGGCGTCCTGGTTACCGGTTGAAGATCAATGAACTTGTAGTTGTGGTTATCCAACGCCAGCGACGTCCAGTTCTTGACCGACGGTTGGATCAGGTAATCGCGCACGTACCAGTAAATTGGCACCACCGGCGCTTCGCTCAGGAGAAGTTCTTCGGCTTGGTGGAGGATCGCTAGCCGCGTTTGCGGGTCAGCCGCGCGGTTGGATTGGTCAATCAGTTTGTCGTACTGCGCGTTACCCCATTTCGTGTTGTTGTTGCCGTTGCCCGTCGTCCACATGCTTAGAAACGTTACCGGATCCATGAAGTCCGCAATCCAGGCGGAGCGGGCGATGCCGTAGTTGAAATTGTTCAACGAATCGAGGTAAACCTTCCATTCCTGGTTTTCCAAACCGACGTTGATGTTCAGTTCTTCCCTCCACATCTGCTGGATGGCTTCCGCGATCGTGCGATGCGACTCCATGGTGTTGAAGAGAATGTTGAATTTAGGAAAACCTTTCCCGTTCGGGTACCCCGCTTCAGCTAGCAGTTTGCGTGCGCGTTCCGGGTCATACGTTAACTTTTGCAGGGGTTGGTAGCCCTCCATTCCGGGCGGGGTGTAGCCTGTAGCCGGTTGTTGCCCCCCGCGCATGATGCTCCGGCAGATCACCGCGCGATCGATGGCGTAGTTCAAGGCCAGGCGCACCCGTGGATCTTTGAAGGCGGGTCGTTCAACGTTGATGCGATAGAAATAAACGCCTTCGTAGGGATCCAGTCGCAGGAGGTCCGGACGCGTACGGCGATAATAAGGCATTTTGTCCAATGGCACATCGTAGCTCTTGTGCAGTTGGCCCGCGTTGAACGCACGGTCATAAGTGTTCTGATTTTCGATGGTAAAAAACTTGATGCCGTTCAGTTTCACCGTCCGGGCATCCCAATAATTCGGGTTACGCTCAACTTCGATGACGTCGTTTTCACGCCACGATTTCAAACGAAACGGCCCGGTGCCGACGTAGTTTTCAGGACGGGTCCACTTGGTGTCGCGCGTGTCAATCAGGCCGAATTTCAGGATCGTGTCGCGGTGGACCGGGTACCAGGAGTCATGTTGAAGCATGGACAGCAGGTAGGGCGTCGGTCCGACAAAATCCAAGCGTAGGTGATGGTCGTCCAACGCTTTGACCCCCACGTCAGCAAAGTCCTTTAACTTTCCCGAGTGGTAGTCCTCCGCTCCTTTCAAGATGAAGAACATGTCCGCATAAGGCGCTGCGAACGACGGCGTCAGAAATCGCTGATAAGAGAAAACGAAATCGTGAGCCGTGACCGGATCGCCGTTGGACCAGCGGCGGTCTTCGCCGATGTGAAAAGTCCAACTGGAAAAATCCTGGTTATGCTCCCAGTCAGCAGCCAAGCCCGGCACGCATTTTGCCTGGTCAGATTCGTCCGGCGCCACGAGTCCTTCAATCAAGGCCATGATGATGTGGTGTTCAGGCACCCCTTGGGCCTGCTGCGGATCAAGGGTGCGTGGCTCAGAACCTTCACAGATCAGCAACACCTTCGCCCGGGTTGCTTCTTCCAGTGTGCGGCTGTCGATGGCCGAGCTGGCAAACAGTTCCGTAACCGGACCGAGCAATGTCAGGGAAACTAGCAGGGCGAACAACCGCATGAAAATTCCTTCATTGTAGACCGACTTTCCGCAGGAATGGTTCCACCGACGGTTTTCGCCCGAGGAATTTTTCGATCGAAACCGTGATCTCGCGGGAATTTCCCTGCGCGTAAATCTCGTCTCGCAACCGTCGCCCAACCTGTTCGTCGAGGTACCCGCCCGGAGAGGTTTCAAACACCGACGCCATGTCCGCCGCAATGGCGTCGGCCCACGCGTAGCCGTAATAGCCTGCGTCGTATCCGACCAGGTGACCGTACGAGGCGATCATCGCGGTGTTCGGCGCTGGCGGAAGAAATACTTCCCCTAGGATCTGGTTCGAGTAAGCGTCAATGTGCGCCAACTCATCCGGGGAAGGATTGTTGTGTAACCGCAGATCCAGGATGCCGAACGATAACTGGCGTCGGTAAAAGCAACCTTTGATGGCCCGGTCTGCCTCACGCAACTGCTCCAGGGTTTCCGCGGGGATCTTCTTGCCCGGATCACGGTAATCGGCAGCGAAGCCGTCGAGAACCTTCTTATCCCAGGCGAAATACTCCAGCATCTGGGAAGGAGCTTCCACAAAATCTGTGGGCACATTGGTTCCCGAAAAACGAACGTCATCGACCCGGGTCAGAATGGCGTGCATCGCATGGCCGAACTCATGAAAGATCGTGACCACGTTCTCATGCGTCATCAACCCGGGAGAGCCCGGAGCCGAAGGCGGAAAATTGCAGATCAGGCTCGTCGTCGGGCGCGCATACCGGCCGTCGGGCATTCGCTTGCCGTCGACCAAAGAGAAGTTTGCAAAGTGGTTGAACTTACCGGGGCGCGGAAACAGGTCCATGTACAACAGGCCGAGCGGTTCCTGGCTTTTCCGGTCGACGACCACATACAGCTTCAGGTCGCCGACGTATTTGGAAGGCGGAACCGCTTCCTGGATGTCGATGTCGAAAATGCGTTCATAAACACCGAACATGCCGGTCAAAACCTTTTCGAACGGGAAATAGACCCGCAAAGATTCCGCGTCGACGTGGAATTGTTGCTGCCGGAGTTGCTCCGCGCAAAACCGCCAATCCCAGATGTTGACCTCAGGCGTCGCCTGGTGGGGCACCGCGTCCTTAACCTTCTTAAACTCCGCGAGTTCTGCCTGGTACTTTGGGTCAAGCCGGTCTTTCAGATCTTCCAGGAAATGCAGGGCGGTCGCGCCGTTTTTCGCCATGCGGTTCTCGGTCTTGTAATCCGCCCAGGACCGGTACCCGAGGGCGCGCGCGAGATCGGTCCGCAGTTGAACGATCCTGGCCAGCAACGGGACATTTTGTTCTTTGGCGCGGTTGTCGCGCGCAAAGTAGAGCTCTTTCCGGGTGCCTTCATTCGTTGCATTGTCCTCAACGAGCTCAAATTCAAAGGCCACGTTGGCGTCGACCAGGTAGCGGCCGTCTTGCGATTTCAAGCGCGCCAAAGCGCTGTCGGGCACGCCGGCCAGTTCTTCGCGGGTTAAGGCGACCGGAGCAGCCGCATTATTGATGTTGACCTCAAAACGGATTTCCAAACGCCCAAGCTCTTTGCGTAACTGCTCCACTGCTGCCTGCCGGTCTTCCGGCAGGTCGAGACCTGCGCGTTTGTAATCGCGCAAAGTATCCTCAAACAGGCGTTGGCTCTCGCCCTCGAGCTTCGGACCGGTGGCGGCAAAGGACCGGACGGCCCGATACACATCTTTACGGTAGTCGAGGCTAACGGCCCAGTCCTGGAGCTTTTGTGCTGCGTCGACCGCGGCGGAGCGCATGGCCGGATCGGGATGTGCCTGTTGTAGAACGTTGAGCCGGTTGACGACCTGAGAAGTTGCGGCGGTTATGTCGTCCAGGGCTTTGATCGTGTTTGTGAAAGTCACCTCGTCCGGCTTCAATCTGCCGATCGCATCGTAGGCCTGGTCAGCCTCGGAGATGGCCTGATCGGCAGCTGCCGCGATCTGTTCCGGGGTGGACTCAAAAGTCGGTACCGTCAGGAAAGCGTTAAAGGTGCGCGCTTTCTCCTGCCATTGGGCGAGGCCGGGTACCGTCGGTGAGTCGCTTGCCTTTTCCGGTGCCGGCGATGCGACCGCTATGGCCCGAAACAGGCCAACCACAACACCAAGAAGAACGAATCTTTTGATCATGACCCCATTGGTAATCACCCAGACGATATAAAATTCGCAATATGGATGAAGCCGAAGGCTTTGCAAGGTTCCACCGAACGGTCGGGGTATCATGGCAATGGCACCGGAACAATGGAGCTTGGGGCGTACAGGGCCACCGGATTGAGCGGGGGCCCGGTAGGGCGGCGAGTCCCCCCACGCGACGAGGCCAGGGCCCTTCCGGGTCCAACCGCCCCTTGCCTTTGGGCCAGGGGAGAGGCGGGCGCGCCCGCGACCACTAAGAGATCAGGGCCGGTTTCCTGACGGGACGGTTGTGCCGGCCGCCGTCCGGGCAGCGCCGGTAGCTTCCCGCACGACGTCGGCAGGGGAACTGCTTTTTTGCAGGTGCTGGTAGAGGGAGGTCAGGTTATGGTTGTCAGGAATCGTGTTTAACTGGTAAGTGACGGCCACGGGTTCATCGACGTGTTGAAAGCGGTACGGTGTTTCCTTCAGGAACAGTTTCAGGAGCATCTCAATCTTGCTTTCAAACAGCCCCAGGGTGTTCCTCGGGTCCATCGTGAGCGTCGAAAGCGGGAGCGTCGGGACCAAATCCTCCGTATTGAAAACACGCCACGCCGGCAGGCCGAGTTCCCGGAACTTGGCCGCGAATGTTGAGTCGCCCACGCGCGGCCCCGAAAAGGTGTAAACCTTGATTGTCTTGATGCCCCCCAGCAGCTGGTGGAACGCCAAATCCGCCACGGCCAGCTTGGCCAAGGCCGCCCCCAGACTATGTCCCGTGATAAAGAGCCGATCGGGAGGAGCGGCCCGTTGGGAAAAATGCTTGTAAATTTCTGGAAAGATCTGGCGATGAATGGCCATGAAGCCGACGGTCGTGTTGCCCCAGCCCGCGTTGAACGGGACGGGTTGAATGGAAGCGTCGTCGAACCATTCCAGCGGGGTCTGGGTTCCACGGATCACCAGGTAAGCGGCGTCCCCTTGTGAGGCGATGAAGCCGAAAGGGAGCAGCGACGGGGTACGCTGGAAGGCAGGAATCTCAATCGGGAGAGGGACAAAATTCTCCATTGCAGAAAGCTCCGTCTCCAGCGTGTAACCGTTCTCGAGGGTCCAACGGGACGGATGAGCAGCTTTGGCCATGGTGAACTGTCGGTAGGCTTGATCGATGAGTCGGCCGCACGTGACGGCTTCCGTCACATCGAAATCGGGAGGAAAATAGGGCATCGCAATAAGTCCTTAAGTTAAGGGCTTACGGGGAGACCACGTGGCAACCGGCAGCCCGCAAGCCTTTTCAGAAGCTTAACATCCCCATTTTGCCTGGATATACGTAGGATTGCGTAGAGGTACAGGTGGTGGTTTTGCCCGGCCATCGTGCGTCAGCACGTCCACGGGCGTCTTGTCAGCTCGGAGGCAGAAGCCGCTTAACCACACCTGGCGCGTGGAGCCAGTGATTGGCCGCAGCAATTCGCCAACCCGGATGACCAACCCGTCTAGGTCGCACAATTTAAATTCGAGGCCATGTCGCCCTCCAGGATCACGTTCTGGCTGTGAAGGGCCTCCCCTGCCGGCGACGAAGGGACTTGCCGCCCTCCCGGACCCGGACTTCCTGCGCCCTCGCTGGATCTAATCCCCTAGCCGCTGAACCGGTCCTCGGTCCAAGGATCGCCCACATCGCTGTAGCCGCGATTTTCCCAGTAACCACGAATGTCCGTGGAACGAAACTCGATTGACCGGACAAACTTGGCACCCTTCCAGGCATACAGCTTCGGAATGATCATCCGGGCGGGCCCACCATGCTCGAGGGAAATCGGGGTTCCCTTGAACGCCGTCGCGATGAGCACATCCTCATCCATGCACGGTTCGAGCGGAACATTGGTCGTATAACCGTCGTACCCAACGACAAACAGAAACCGTGTGCCCGGCCTTGGCCGGACCAAATCCAAGAGGGTAAAAAACGCGACCCCGCTCCATTGGCAATCGAACTTACTCCACGTGGTTACGCAGTGGAAATCGCTGACGTCATGAAATTGCGGGAGGTCCTGCAACTCCCGCCAGGAAAGCGACACCGGGTGCTCAACCTCACCGGTAAGTTCAAGGGTCCACTCGTCAAGCGGCACCTGCGGTCGCACTCCCAGGTCGAGGACGGGAAAGCCGGCAGTAAGGTGCTGACCGGGGGGCAACCGGTCTACGGAACGAACCGAACGGTGGCCCTGGCCGGCCATCTTTCGAGCCCAGCGTTCTTTACGTTCCGTGATCGAGAGACTCATTGGAAGGCTGGCGGGAAAGGTTTCGAATCGCATCGCGCAACTCTGCGGCCCGTTCATAAGCCTCGTCCGCAATCGCTTTTTGCAAGTCCCGCTCCATCGATTCAATCGGGCTAAGCGGAAGGTTCTCTCGCACTTCGGTCAGCCATTCGTTGAGAAAGCCTAATTCGGTGCTGCTGTCGATCCACTGAGCTTGACCGATCGCACGGTAAAAATCTTCAATCTGCTTTTTGCCGGCTTCAATAATCTCGATGGCCTTCCCGGAATGTTCGCTCTGAATTTCCAGCGACGCCCGGGCCCGGGTGTTCATCATCAACACGTACGGGCGGTACTGTTCGAACACCCACTTGGCGTCTTCCTCCTCGCAATGCTGAGAGACGAAATCGAAAAGCTGGAGGTTCCGGTAGGTGTCCCGTGCCACGCCGGCAAAGTCGCGGAGCTGAAACAGGCTCAGGTACCGGTGGTAATATTGGACGCCCTCCTGCTGTAGCGCGAGCAGGTCGGCTTCGTCGCATTCATACGTTTCGCCCCGCTGCGCAGCCTCTCTAGCACGCGTTCGGTGGTACTCAAGCAATGATTCGTGCCCAAATGGCCGCAGGCCATCAGGCCGCCCATTGACCTCCATCTGGATAAGCCCTAGGTCAATCCGCAACTGGATCTTTTCACGCCCATCAGCACCGACGATCTTGCGAGCTTTGACCGACCCCGGCTCATGCGGCCAGCCATCAAGCAGGTTGTTCAAATCGAGGTTGCTCACCTTCGGAATATCGGGTGCACGGCGAAGTTGTCAAAGCGACCCGGGGTGCTTTGACGGTGAAATACGTCCTTCAATCCTTCTCCCCGCCAGCCGCACCGAAGGAGCATTTCCCTGCGCCGGCTCTATGCATACCGGGCAAGCACCGGTCAAAGTGGCTACCGCGCATGGATTCGAACCATGAATAACGCCTCCAAAGGGCGCTGTGTTACCGTTACACCACGCGGTAAACGGGCTTCTGCCCGGGCCGGACCAAATCCGGGCCAATATCTAAAACAAAACGCCGTCGACGCAAGCGGCAATCCCGCTACCCCAGTTTTCGGAGAAAGGAACTACCGGTCATGTCGAGCGGCTTCTCCAAGCCCAGCAACTCCAGCAACGTCGGTGCGACATCTGCCAGGATGCCGTCTTCAAGACGGTACCCGTTGGCGTTGGCGGCGACATACAGCACATGCACGAGGTTGGTGGTGTGCGCCGTATTTGGCGAACCGTCCGCGTTACGCATCTGTTCACAGTTACCGTGATCGGCGGTAACCAAGGCACACCCGCCCAGCCTCAGGATTTCCTCAATCACCTGGTGGACGCCATCATCAACGGCCTCGACCGCTCGCACACCCGCCGCAACCACCCCCGTATGCCCCACCATGTCCGGGTTGGCAAAATTCAAGATTACAAGGTCGTACTCGCCAAGCCGTTTGAGCACTTCACGGGTAAGTTCAGGCTCACTCATCCGGGGCTGCAGGTCGTACGTGGCGACTTTCGGGGACGGAACGATGACCCGATCTTCCCCGGCGTACGGTGTCTCTAGGCCGCCGTTAAAAAAGTAGGTCACGTGAGGGTACTTCTCCGTCTCCGCGATCCGCAACTGCCGTTTGCCGGCACGACTGACAACCTCGCCCAGAATGTTTTTAAGTTCCTGGGGCTGAAACGCAACGGCGCACCCGTAACTCCGGTCGTATTCCGTCAGGGTCACGTAGTGGGTTTGAGGCCACACTTCACGGTCGAAACCCTTGAAGTCCCGCTGCAAAAAAGCGACAGAAAGCTGCCGGACCCGATCGGCCCGGAAGTTGAACCAGAAAACGACGTCGCCGTCCCGGATCCGTTGTTCGTTTGGGTGAGCACAAATCAGCGGGTGCAAAAACTCGTCGGTTTCATGGCCCGCGTAATGCCGGCGCACGGCCTCGACGGGTGAACCATCGACCACCTCGCCTCGACCGAGGACGATGGCATCCCAGGCGAGTTTGCTCCGCTCCCAACGTTTGTCCCGGTCCATGGCATAGTAGCGGCCGACGATCGTCGCCAGGGAGGCACCGGTCCCTTCGAGCTGGGATTGAACAAACGAAAGGTAACCTGCGCCCCCGGTCGGCGACGTGTCCCGGCCATCCGTGATGGCGTGGATCATGATGTCTTTCACGCCGTACGCCGCTGCTTGGCGAACCAGGGCGATCAGGTGCGCCTGGTGACTGTGCACGCCGCCGTCTGACACCAAACCGAGGAAATGGAGACGGGCTGATCGCGCTTTCGCAAAAGCCTCGTTGATGACCCCGTTACGCGCCAGTTCGCCGTCCTGAATTGCCTTATTGATGCGAGTCAGGTCCTGGTAGACAATGCGTCCAGCCCCGAGGTTGAGGTGACCCACCTCGGAGTTGCCCATCTGGCCTTCCGGCAATCCGACGTCCATTCCGGACGCGCTTAAATGGCTGCCCGGATAAGTCCGATAGAGCTGGTCATGGAAAGGTGTTGCGGCCAGCAGCGTCGCATTGCCATCGGCTTCCGCCGTTTCCCGCCCGTTCGGATTGATGCCCCACCCGTCCCGGATGATCAGAACCACTGGTCGCGACATAATGTCCCCTACGGCCAGAGATTTGCCGTCAGGCCTTTATGGGTTTCGCCGCTGCCTTTTTCCTGCGCAGGTAATTTACCCGCCGCCGCCGTTTTTCCACTTTGTTATGTTGTTTGCCCATGAACACCTAATGCCCGAACCGGAACGGTGATCAAGCTTCAATTGGAACGAGCTTGGGCCCAGCCGCCCGCTGGGCCAGCTCCACGTGAAATTGCTCCGGCCGAGGTGCCGGGCCGGTTTGCTGGGTCCGGCCCCAATAAGCGGAGAACGTTTCACCCGGCGACCGGTGCCGGACGTAGTCTGAAAGCAGCTCGCGCACACGGTTCGGGATTTCTTCCAAAGTAACCGTTTTGAGGTGCAACCCGGCCAGACGATCTCCCGCGATCGATCCGCCAACGTAAAACGCGTACTTGCCCGGCGCGCGTCCGACAAAGGCGAGGTCGGCGTTGTAAGGACGAGCGCAGCCGTTGGGGCACCCCGTCATTCGGATCAGGATGGGTTCCTCCTTAAGGGCAAGCTCCTCAAGCACCGCGTCGATGCCGTCCAGCACCGACGGGAAAACCCGCTCGCTTTCAGCCAAGGCCAGGCCGCAGGTCGGCAGCGCCACGCAGGCCTGAGCGGTTTGCCGAACGGCGCTCAGTGACTCCGGCATCGGCACGGCGTGCCGACCCAGGACTGCGTCGATTTCGTCCCGGTCCTCCGTCCGGACATCCTGGAAGAGCAGGTTGCAATTGGTCGTCAGCCGAACAGGAACCTGAAACCGCTCCACGATCTCCCGAAAGGCGCTCCGGTACTGAACGGTTTCGGTGTCGGCAATCCGACCCTCCTGCACCCAGACACCCCGAAACCAGCGGCCATCTCCTTGCGCGTGCCACCCAAGAAGGTCGCCCACGGTGTCAAAAGTGGCGGCTTTAGGTTGCTTCACCGGGCCGGAAAAACGCCGCAGCACCTCACCGCGGAACCAGTCCAGGCCACGTTCGTCAATCAGGTATTTGAGCCGGGCGCGTTTGCGATCGGAACGGTTCCCGAATTCGCGTTGGACGGCAATGACCGCAACCGCCGCGTCTACCGCCTGGTCCCGAGCAACGAAGAAGAGGGGTTGGGCCAGCATCGGATACGTCTCCGTTTTCCCATGCGACATGCCGAAACCGCCACCCGCCACCACAGTGTAACCAGCAACCTTCCCGCCCTGAACGTCCGCGATAAACCCTAGGTCATTCGAATAGACGTCGACGTCGTTGCGAGGAGGAATGGCGATACCAATCTTGAATTTTCGCGGCAGGTAGCGGTCCCGGTAAATCGGGTCGGCCTCTTCCGGGTCGGAACCCAGCCGGACGCCGTCCAGCCAGATTTCGGCATAAGCGTGAGAACGGGCGAGAAACCGCTGACTGAGTTCCCGGGCCAGGCGCTGGGTATCCTCATGCGCGGCATCCTTGAGGGGTGCGGCGGGGGCAACCGTGTTTCGCACGACGTCGCCGCATGCGCCCCAGGTGGTAATGCCGCTCTCATTAATGAGGTGAATAACGTTCTTGAGGTTGCCTTTCAGCACCCCGTGAAGCTGAAACCCTTGACGGGTGGTAATCCGAAGGGTCTGGTTGCCGAAAAGACCCGCAATGCGATCGTGCTCAAGGTACTGCTCTGGCGTCAAAGCGCCGCCGGGCAGCTTGGACCGCACCATAAACATCCATGCCTTGTCTTGCCCCTGCTGTTTTCTGGCGGCACGCTGGTCGCGGTCGTCCTGCTGGTAGCTGCCATGAAATTTAAGAAGCTGAGCGGCTTCTTCGGAAACATGAGGGGCTGGAAGGCCCATGTCCGCCTGAATTTGCCCGCGTAAGCCGTTGCTTTCAGCCTTGAGGTCCTCAACGTTTTTTGCTGCCATTAGCTCGAAAAGATAAACTCGATAGAGTTAGAGGTGTTTCTGGCAGGCTGCAACCGGATAATTCCGGCAGACGTGCACGCTCCCTTATCGCTGCTTGGAAAGGCGTGAAACGGTGCCGGCTGGTCTGGGGCCCGGCTAAACACGGCCGCAAGCGACCTGGGCAGCTGCTCCTCCGGCCCGTGCGACCCGGCGATTGCCGGAACGAATTGCCGTTGCCGCGATCCCGGAGTTACCTTAAGACACCTTTATGTTCACGGGCACGTACACGGCAATTGTCACCCCGTTTAAAGACGGCCAGGTGGATGAACCCGCGCTCCGAAGATTAATCGAGTTCCAGATCGGCAACGGCGTCGATGGCATCGTTCCGGCAGGCACAACGGGCGAAGCAGCCACCTTGGACAATGAAGAGCACCTGCGAGTGATCGAGGTCACCGTCGAACAGGCCGCCGGTCGATGCAAGGTGGTTGCCGGCACCGGGTCGAATTCCACCCATGAAGCGGTCAAGCTTTCCGTGCAGGCCGAAAAACGAGGGGTCGACGGGGTGTTGCTGGCAAGCCCTTATTACAATAAGCCAACTCCGGAGGGAGTGTACCGCCATTACCGGGCTATTGCGCAAAGCCTGACCACGAAAGTGATGCTTTACAATGTGCCAAGCCGAACCGCCGGCGAGATCGCGGTTGAGACCTGTGCCCGCCTGGCGGCGGATTGCCCGAACGTGGTGAGCATCAAGGAAGCCGGGGGGTCGACCGAACGGGTCTCCTGGCTTCGCCGGCAACTCCCGTCCGAATTTACCATCCTCTCGGGGGACGATCCGCAGACCCTGCCGTTTATGGCCGTTGGGGCCGTTGGGGTGGTGAGCGTTGCTTCCAACGTGATTCCGGCGGAGGTCGTTCAACTGGTGCGGGCTTTTCGAAAGGGACATTGCGATGACGCCCGCGAGCAGCATTTGCATTGGCTGCCTTTGTTCAAAGATCTGTTCGTCGAATCCAACCCGATTCCGGTTAAAGCCGCCCTGCACCTCATGGGCCGCATCGAGGCTGAATACCGGCTGCCGCTTTGCGAGTTGACCGCCCTGAACCTGGAACGCTTGCGCGCAACCCTGCACCGGTTGGGATTGCTGCCATGAAGCTGCTCGTGCATGGGGCGGATGGCCGCCTGGGTTCGTTGATCGTGGGCTTGGCGGAACGAGAAACAGACGTGAAGGTGACCAAAGGCGGACGCAAAGCCGATCTGGAAACGCTTTTGCCGGCCTGCGACGTGGCCATCGACGTCAGCCGACCGGCCGGCACGATCGCCCTCGTAAAGGCGGCCGCGGTCACCGCGACGCCTTTGGTCATTGGGACAACGGGTTTTTCCGCCGTGGAACAATGCCTTTTGGACGAACAGGCGGCACGGTTGCCCGTTCTGCTGGCCCCGAACTTCAGCCTTGGGGTAAACCTTCTATTCTGGCTGGTGCAAAAGGCGGCCGGGCTGCTGGGCCCGGACTACCGGGTTGAGATTGTGGAGATGCACCACGAACTGAAGCGGGACGCGCCGAGCGGGACGGCGCGCCGGCTCGGCGAGGCCGTGGCTGCCGCGCGTGGCCAGAATTACGAACAGGTGGTGCGACACGGTCGGGCCGGCCCGGATGGAGCCAGGACGGCAGACGAGGTTGGCATGCACTCGCTGCGAGGGGGCGACATCGCCGGCGAACACACCGTCTTCTTGATTGGGCAGGGTGAACGCCTGGAACTGACCCATCGCGCGGCTAACCGCGAACTTTTTGCCCGTGGGGCGCTACGCGCCGCCCGCTGGCTGCAAGGAAAACCTCCGGGGCGGTACGGAATGGGCGACGTTCTGGGTTTGCCCCCAGCGGCTTAGGCTTACTGAGGGCGGCACCATCAACCCGTTTTCTGAGGCAGCCTTAGATCCAGCTGGACCCCCGGTGCGAAGCGGCGTCGCGCTGGGCTCAAACCTCGGCGACCGGTTGCAACACCTGCGAAGTGCATTCCGGTCCCTCTCGGTGCTGCACGAGGGACCGCACGAAGAACTGCGGACCTCCTCAATTTTCGAAACGATTCCAGTCGGGTGTGAACCCGGCACGGGAAGCTACCTTAACGCGGTGGTCGAAGTAAGAACAAGTCTTCCACCCCTGCGCTTTCTCGAAAGGTTGCGGGCGATTGAAATGCAGCTGGGCCGTCCGTTGAAGCGGCCGCGCAACGCCCCGCGGACGATCGATTTGGACGTGCTTTACTACAACAACCTTGTGCTTTGCCACGATGACCTGGTGATCCCCCACCCGCGTCTGGCCCAACGCCGGTTTGTGCTGGCACCGTTGGCCGAAATTGCACCGGACCTTGTTCTGGCTGGACACAGCCGGCCCGTGTCGGCCCTGCTCGGCGACCTTGTTGACGATGAGGACGTACGGCTTCTTCAGGACTGCCTGGATGAACACTGAACGCCTTACGAGTCAGGATTTGCGCGGGCGAAAAGGCCGGGGTGAGACGATTTCCGCTTTAACGGCCTACGATTACCCCAGCGCCCGTTTGCTGGACGAAGCGGGAGTGGATTTGATCCTGGTGGGCGACAGCCTGGGAATGGTCGTGCTGGGGCAACCGGATACCACAGGTGTAACGCTGGCCGACATCGCTCACCACACCCGCGCGGTGGCGCGCGGCGCCCAACGGGCCCTGATCGCGGCGGATTTGCCCATCGGCACCTACCGGACTCCAGCCGAAGCAGTGCGGAATGCCCAACGCCTGATCGGTTGCGGAGCCCAAGCCGTCAAACTGGAAGGTGGGGCCGACCAGCGCGGGCAGATCCAGGCGATCGCCAACGCCGGCATCCCGATCATCGGCCACATCGGCATGCTGCCGCAGCGTGTCCGCGAGGAAGGCGGCTACCGGATCAAAGGCAAGACCGACTGGGAACGAACATTCTTGCTGGCCGACGCCCATGCGGTGGCGGCAGCGGGGGCATTTGCGGTTGTGCTTGAGTTGATTGCCCGGGGCGTGGCCGAAGAAATTACGCGAACCGTTGCCATCCCGACGATCGGGATCGGTTCGGGTCCCGGTTGTGATGGCCAGATTCTGGTGCTGCACGATCTGATTGGATTTTTCCCTTGGTTCACGCCGAAACACGTGCAGCCACAGGGCGACGTCGCCGGTGAAGTCCGGAAAGCCGTTGCCCGTTACCTGGAACGCGTACGAGCCGGCGAGAGCGGTCGCCAGTCGCCGTAGAATCACCACCTCCGCCGTTCACCCTTCCAGGACCTGGCCCATGGCGCGAAACTTTTCGTAACGCTCATTCAGCAGGTCCCTGGTCTTTTTCCGGGAGAGCGCCGCCAGGTGCGGCAACACCGCTTCCCTCAAGTTCTGCGCGGCCTGTTTGGGGTTCAGGTGAGCTCCACCCATCGGTTCCGGGATCACCTCGTCGATAATGTTCAATCCGCGCAGGTGGCAGGCGGTAAGTTTAAGGGCCTCGGCGGCTTCCGGCGCGTGGCTCCGGTGCTTCCATAAAATTGCGGCGCAACCCTCCGGACTGATGACCGAGTAGTACGCGTTTTCGAGCATCAACACGCGGTCGGCCACGCCGATGCCCAGGGCCCCCCCCGATCCGCCTTCGCCGATGACCACGGCGATGATCGGGGTAGCGAGTCGCATCATCTCACGAAGGTTGACAGCGATGGACTCCGAGATGTGGCGCTCTTCCGCACCAACGCCGGGGTAAGCGCCCGGAGTGTCGATCAAGGTCACGATCGGCAGGCGGAATTTTTCGGCTAGCCGCATTAAGCGCAGCGCCTTGCGGTAACCTTCCGGGTGGGCGCTGCCGAAGTTGCGGCGGATGTTTTCCTTGGTGTCACGCCCTTTCTGATGGGCGATGACGACGCACCGGTGATCACCAAGCTCAGCGAACCCGCCTGGCATCGCACGGTCATCGCCGAAAAGGCGGTCGCCGTGCAGTTCGAGAAAGCCGCTGAACGCCTCCTGCAGGTAATCCAGCGCGAAAGGGCGTGCGTTGTGCCGAGCAACTTGGACCCGCTGCCACGCAGTCAGGTTCCGGTAAATGTCCCCCCGCGTGCTTTCAATCTTCAGCTCCATCGACTGTACCTCTCGTTCAAGGTCAATCGCCTGCAGCTTGGAATGCCTTTTTAGTTCCTCGAGCTGTTTCTCCAGTTCGATGATCGGTTTTTCGAAATCAAGCGGTGCCGGTTTCATTCAACGGTGATCGGAGTTTTTTTGCCGACCAACGCATAAATCTCTTCCAGGTCAGGCGGACTCAACATAATTCCGGTGCTTGGTTTCTGGGCGTTGGGCGCCTGCGGATTGGTCTCTGAAAAGATTGTTAACCCCGAAATGTTCGTCATAATCCAACGGCTGCTCCCGAGGTAGTGCTTGTCGCCGAAAGCCACTCGGCCTCCGGAAACCCAGGCAATCTTTTCGGTAACCTTGTACTGTCCGGCAGTTAAATGGGTGGGCGCTTTGAACTCAAGGGGTTTGTACCACTTGAAGAACACGCCGCGGTTTAGCAAAGTCAGGCTCTGCCGTTTGATACTGATGTTCAAGCTGAACTGGCCGGATGGAATAACGAACTTCCGACCCGGCTGAATCGTCAGGTTCTCAAGCCCGTTGGCCTTGAAGATCAGCTCCGGAGCCGCTTTTGTCTTGGCGGAAATCCGGCCGATCGAATCGCCGCGCGCCACCAGGTAAATCGTCTTATTGGGGCCCGGTTCGGAGGAAAAAAAGTCATGCATGTTCATGTTGCCTAGAATCTGGCGGGCCTCATCCGCGCTGGGTGAAGGCGGGAACCCTTGCACGATGGACACCAAAGTGGCCCGGGCCGCTCCCTTGTCGCCTTGAGCGATCTGCGCCTTGGCCTGGACGAGCAAAGGCTGCACCAGGTCCGGCGTTGCCGTCGGCACGGCGATTCCGCCTTTGGTTAGCTGGTATTCCTTTTTCTTCAGGAACAAGCGGTAAGCCAGGTACCCGCCTCCTCCGAAAATCGTCGCCACCAAGGCCACAATGATGAACGCCTTGCCGAGCGTGCTCATAACGCGGCGGGAAACGCTGATCGGTCGGTCGCTCGGGAAAAACGAGACCAAGCCGGCCCGAAAAGCGCGATGGCCGGGGTGCGAACAACGGGTCGACGCGATTTGCGCCGGTTCGGGGCAGGGCCGACCCCCAGCCATCGCCGCGGCATTGGGTCAAAGTAGACCGCGGCGCCGGAAATCGAAAAGGTTGGTTTTCGCCGAAAGCTGAACAAGGTCAAACGTGAATTTGAGCAGGCAAATCTCCCAACCTTCGTCCACTCCTTGGATGATGGCGCTCTGGCTCCGCTCTGAGGGCGGGATCTGGCGGTCGACGCGCTCAAGGACGGCTTCCAGGCTATCGTGCACAACGGCCTCCGATAAATCGCTCTTCCGGATCTCAAACCCGTACTTCAGGAAAGCGGCGTTCCGCGCCTGGATCATCTGGGCAAAGGCCTGGGCACGTTCGCCAAACCCTTCCAGCAAGAGGCGCGAGGCGTGGTCGGGCGTGACAATCTGGGGCCGATCGGCTGAGATGCGGCCCTCGCGAACCCGGACTTCCCCGGCGGTGTCCATGAGTTCGGTGAGCAGGTGAAAGCGGAAGTTGGTGGTTCCAAACGTGTCGATGCGGCGATCCGGGGAAACGATCACCTTGGTGTTTTCGAGGGCGTACTGAACGTCATCCGCAGAGTGCATAAAGCAAAAAGGGCAGCATAGCCGGGTTACCCGGGTTTACAACTTTGTTGCAGCCGGCCCGTCGAAGGCGAAAATTCAAGGGACGCCTGGTCCTAAAAAACTGAAAAACACGGTGGATTACTCCACCGTGTTCGGGTACCGAAGTTTTGGGCCCGAAATCCGGCCGCGATGACTGAGCCAAAGCTTACGGGGATGCCAAAGCCCTGGACCAAGTCAACGCCTCATTTGGCGCGTTCTTCAATGTAGCGGGTGACATCGCCCACCGTCTGCAGCTTCTCGGCGTCTTCGTCCGGAACTTCGACCGAAAACTCTTCTTCAAAAGCCATCACAAGTTCTACGGTGTCGAGTGAGTCGGCGCCGAGATCCTCAATGAAAGAAGCATTAGGAGTCACCTGTTCCGGATTCACCCCGAGCTGTTCGACGATGATCTCCTTCACTTTCTCTTCGATGGATTTCTCTGACATAAATCGGGTTTCTTCTCGGTTGTGGTTAAGACGTGGCTACGCTTAATAACGAAGCCCGGTGATGGCAACTAAATTAATTGCGT
>DASWVC010000335.1:0-2134 GCA_036401335.1 Chthoniobacterales bacterium | reverse complement strand
GGACCAACTGCACGATTGGCTTAAAACTGCGGGGGTGGCGCGGGAAGGCCAAGCATTGGGAATCGGTTTTTCGCACCACGGCGCGGACCTTCGAGCCAGCCTGCCCACGACCGGCCTGACGGCCGAGAACCGGTTGCTCCTCGATAAACTTCGCGAACGCCCCTGCTTCTTAATGGTCGGCACCGTGGAACCGCGGAAGGGTCACCGGCAAGCGTTGAGCGCAATGGAACGGCTCTGGGCAGCAGGGGCGGACGTCAACCTGGTCATGATCGGAAAACAGGGTTGGATGATGGAAACCTTTGCGGAAACGGTCCGCCAGAGCCCGGAGTACGGCCGCCGCCTTTTCTGGCCACAGGCAATCAGCGACGAAGTACTTGAGCATGTTTACCGAGGCTCAAGGGCGCTCCTGGCGGCTTCCTATGGCGAAGGGTTCGGCCTGCCCCTGATCGAGGCCGCTCATTACGGGCTGCCCATTATTGCCCGCGATCTCCCGGTGTTCCGCGAAGTGGCCGGCGAACACGCCTTCTATTTTCAGGGGGAAACACCGGAGGGACTGGCCGCGGCGTTGCAAGATTGGTTGTCCCGCAAAAAGGTCCCTGAGTCGGCGGGGGTTGCGCGGCTTACCTGGAACGAAAGCGCGACCCGGCTGCTGAAATTGGCCGTGAACGGCGAGTGGGATTTTGAATGGCCGGAACGGCCTTCTCCCACCCTTTTGGGCGAGAGTGCTCTGAAAAGGTAAACCTGGAATCTTTAATAACGATAATGCTTGCAAAAGAAAGCCAGTTTCCATTTTTGAAAATTGATGTTTTCTGTAAAATCCATGCTGCGACGGTCAGGATCGCGGAATTCGTTCAGGTCAGTTGCTTTCAGGCCAAGAGTTTACCAAGCCAATGTTCCCCTTGGTTTTATGCACGTTCCAAAGACCTCCGGCTGGGCGTTGCGCCAAGGCTTGGAGGAAGCCGTATCCCCCAAGAATCCCGTTCCCCAGATGTGCCTCGATCGTGTCCTATTTGACGGGTTTGACGATTTCGAGAGCTTTCAACCGCACATTCGGAGCATGGTTTTCCGCGACTCCGCCGAGCTGCCGGACGGGGTGGATTTTATCTGTGGCCATATGGCTTTCTCGACGTTGCTGACGGCTTACCCGCAAGCTCAATTTTTCACGGTGTTACGGGAGCCGATTTCACGGATTCTGTCGCACTGGTTATTTTGGAGGTCGTGGTCAGAGAAGGACATCAAACAATGGGGCACACACGGCAGCCATGTGCTCATGGCCAGACGACCACTGCACGAGTTTTTGTCGCGAGGCGAACTGGCCTGCCAAGTCGACAACCTGGTTACCAGGATGCTTTTATGGCCTCACAAACTGATTCACTCGCAACAGTTCATCGACGAACGCGATGAGAAAACGTTGTTGATGGATGCCCTTGCACGGCTTCGCCGATTTTCTTTTGCCGATGTCGTCGAGAACCCGGACTTCGTCACTTCGGTGAGCAAGTGGCTGCAAAAACCTTTCCGGTACGGCCGTGTGAATGAGGCTTCACGGGTTCCGGAACCTTTTCGCACTTCGCTGCAAGATGAATTAAGCGAGGAAACGCTCCAATTGCTCGATCGCCGTACCAGGCTCGATGTTAAGCTTTGGTTGGCTGCTGCCCGTTTACATCTGGTCGGCCAATCGCCCCACCTTGTCAGGCAGCATGCCCTGGTCCGAAACATCGCCCGATTCTCCGCGCTTTTAGGAACCGGCGGAGACTGACGGAGCTACCGGCTGTTCTTCCGGTTTTCACCTGGACGCCCGGACGCACCCGGGGCGCTTGAGGACAAGCCCCCCGGGAGAACGTGACGGCGTAACGGGGATGGGCCCGGTAGGGCGGCGAGTCCCTTCGCCGCCGGGGCACCCGCCTGGCCGGGGGGTTGCCCTTCCACGCCGGCCTTCCGTTCCGGTCGGCTCAGAGAACCGGCCCCAAGCGTTCACGGAAGGCGAAGGGGCGGCGTCCTTTCCAAGAAGCCCTGCTTTAAAGAGAAGCCGGACGAAGGAGCGGTCGGTCCCCTGCCGGACGCCACCGGATACCCCGGCGGCGAAGGGACTCGCCGCCCTACCGGGCCCATCCCCGTTACGCCGTCACGTTCTCCC
>DASWVC010000334.1:0-44907 GCA_036401335.1 Chthoniobacterales bacterium | reverse complement strand
GAACTCCACTTCCCTAGAGCTCACCTGGGAAATGCAGCTTTCCCCGAAGAGAATGTCGGCAATTTCCCCATAGCCGGTGTCGAAGACGTAGGCAAGGGTGCGGGAAAGCAGCGCATCCCGCACCGGGATGCGTGTGTCCGTGATGCATTTTTGGGCGAGCGCGAACAGCAGGTCACCAAAAACGATCGCCAGGTTGAATCCGGTACGTTCGGGCTGCGTGCCTCCCTTCAATTTGCCTTCAAAGGCTCGGTGCAGTGAAGGCAGGGTTCTCCGAAGGTCCGAACCGTCGATCAAATCATCGTGGATAAGCACAAAGGTGTGCAACAACTCGAGCCCCGCCGCCACCGAAACAAGGTCGGCCATGGCGTAGGCCGGCATGTCCGGGCGAAACAATTCGGCGGCCTGAAGGAAAAGCAACGGCCGGACCCGTTTGCCCGGGCGTTGCACGAACTCGGTCAATACGTGATGGAAAGGTTCCAACCGGCGGGCCTGGTAAGCCTTCGTGAGCCCGGCTAATTTTTGCGCCATGCACTCGTCAACCAATCGACGGAACACCTGCGGGTGAGTCGGGGTGAAGCGCTCCGTCGTCGGTAGTCGGTGCATTGCGGTAACCACGTCGAATGTACGTGACGGAAAAACTCTTGGATGCGATTCCAAACCGTGCCGGGGCCCGGGAGCACCCGTTGCAGTGAAGGCGGGGTGAGGTATGCTCCGGTTTACGCATTGCCCGCCATGACGTTTGCCGACTTGTTTCATAATCGCGACCGCTCCCTTTCCAGCACTTGCCGCAACTTTTTGCGGTTGCTTGACCCTGCTTCGGACGACCAGCTGGAAACATTGGCGCGGGAAGCGTCAATGCTGACCCGGCGGCATTTCGGGCGGACGATGCGCCTGTTTGCGCCTCTCTACCTCTCCAACGAGTGCATCAACAACTGTGCTTACTGCGGGTTCTCCCGTGACAACCCGATTCTGAGGGTCACCTTAAGTCCCGAGCAGGTCATGGCCGAGGCCCGGTACCTTGCCGGCTCGGGCCTCCGCCATGTGCTGCTGGTTTCCGGTGAACACCCGAAGTTTGTGTCCAACGGGTACCTTGCGGACGTTGTGGCCCGGGTTCGCACGGTCATTCCGGAAGTTTCCCTTGAAGTAGGGCCGGCGGAGACCGCAGATTACGCCGCCTTGGTTGCGGCCGGGGCCGAAGGTTTGGTGGTTTACCAGGAGACGTACAATCAGCAGGTTTACCGGGAGCTCCACACTGCCGGGCCAAAGCGCGATTTTGATTGGCGTCTGGAATGCCCCGAACGGGCCTTTGCGGCCGGTTTTCGACGCTTGGGAGTTGGCGCTTTGTTCGGCTTGAGCGATTGGCGGACCGAAAGCCGGCACCTGGTGGAACACGTGGAGTTTTTACTACGTAAATGCTGGCGTGCGCAGGTGGCCGTCAGCTTGCCGCGACTGCGGCCGGCTGCGGGTGGGTTTGAACCGCGGACGGCATTGACCGACCGTGAACTTCTGCAGCTGGTTTGTGCCCTGCGCATCACGTTTCCCCAGGTGGGCCTGGTGCTCAGCACCCGCGAGGGAGGCGCCCTGCGGGATGCGCTGCTTCCCCTGGGCATCACTTTGATGAGCGCGGGCAGCTGCACCTCCCCGGGAGGCTACACCGGCCAGGGTTGCGAGTCATTGCACTTGACCGTTCGCGGCCGGTCCACGGCGCCGGACGGACTGGGCGGTCAGGCAGAACCACAGTTCGCGATCGACGACGACCGGTCTGCGGGCGAGATTGCGCGGGTCCTGCAGCGGATCGGCCTGGAACCGGTCTGGAAGGATTGGGACCGCGCCCTGGCACCGGCATGAGCATCGTGGTTAACGGCACACGGGTTGACTGTGAGCAGGGCGCAACCTTGGCCCTGCTCCTGAGGCAGCTCGGTTTGCCCGCCAACGCTGTTCTGGTGGAACACAACCAGGCGGCGGTGCCGCGTGCCGCCTTCGCGGAAGTGCCCTTGACCGAGAACGATGTGATCGAGGTCGTGCAAATGGCTGCCGGCGGTTAGGAGATCCGAGGCGGCCCGGAAGAAACGTATGGGCTTAATTTCGCCTGAGACCATCGAGCAGGTCGCTTCGGCAACCGACATCGCTGAGCTCATCGGCAGTTATTTCCCGCTCAAACGGGCCGGCACTGAGTACCGGGCACTTTGTCCGTTTCATGAGGAAAAGACGCCTTCGTTTCACGTCAGTCCCACAAAACAGTCTTTCTATTGTTTCGGCTGTGGGACGGGTGGCTCAGCTTTCCAGTTTTTGATGCGGTACGAAAACGTGGATTTCCCCGAGGCCGTTCGTCGATTGGCCAGGCGGGCCGGCATCGCCGTTGCAGAAAGCGAGTTTAGCCCCGAGGAAGCCGCCCGAAAGGAACGTCGAAGCCGCCTTTTGAGCCTGCACGCTGAGGCCGCGGCTTGGTTTCACCGCAACCTTCTTCGCTTGAAAGAGGCGGAACACGCACGCACCTACATGCAACAGCGGGGACTCAACATCGACGTGGCGAAACGCTGGCAAATCGGCTACGCCCCCAAACGTTGGGACGCATTAGGTCACTGGGCCCAAAAAGCCGGCTACCGCCGTGATGAACTGACGGAAAGCGGGTTGGTCACGGTCCGGAACGAACAAGAGCCGCAAGCTGGATTTTATGACCGGTTTCGCGACCGGTTGATGTTCCCCATTCGTAACGACGTGGGCGAAGTCATCGCCTTTAGCGGTCGGATTCTGGATCCGGAAACGCCCGGGGGCAAGTACGTGAACTCTCCCGAAACCAGCCTGTTCACCAAAGGCAACGTCCTTTTCGGGTTCGACAAGACAAAACGCGCCGTGGCGAAAGCCCGCACGGCCATCGTGCTTGAAGGTCAAATCGACCTGATCACCTGCTTTGAAGCCGGTGTGGAAAATGTCGTTGCGCCGCAAGGCACGGCGCTGACCGAACGGCACGCTGCCTTGCTGGGCCGGTTTGCCGACGAGGTGCTGCTTTTTTTTGACGCGGACGGCGCGGGAGAAAAGGCGGCGGAGCGCGCCCTGGAGGTGCTGTATGCCGCGGGGTTGCAAGTCCGGATCGGCCGGCTGCCGGCCGGCGAAGACCCCGATTCGCTGATCCGCCGGGCAGGGGCAGCGGCCTTTCAGGAACTCGCCGCAGCCAGCAAGGATTTCTTCGATTTCGAAATTGAGCGGAGCACCGCGGAAGGCCAGGAAGCGAGCACGGCAGCGCGGGTGGGAGTTGCGCGCAAGCTGGCGCGCTTTGTGGGCTTAGTCCCGGACCAGATGACCCGGGAAACCATGCTGAGCCGGTTGGCTTCCCGGTTCAACCTGCCGCGCCCGGCCCTGGAAGAAATGGCCCGCGCCAATCGGCGCGAAAAGGCTTCCGGGACCAAAAGCATGGCCGCCGCGCCACCCCCACCCCCACTGCGCCACGACCTTGCGATCCTTACCAACATTGCGCTCACCGATCGGTCCAGCTGCGAATGGCTCCGGCGCCAGCCGTGGCCCTTTATCCTTGACGGCATGCCAGGAACGGAACTTCTCCGGCAAGTATTGTCGGCCGATTTCGATCCGGAAACCTCCGCCGGCCTGGCGACGTTCCTCGCCACGCTCGATCCCGATCTGGCCGCGGCAGCGTCGCAAACCCTGGCCCTTAAGCCGATTGCGCCCGAGGTTAGGCCCATCTTCTGGATTGAGTTTGCCGCCCGAGAACTGCGTGAGCGGCGGCAACAGTTGGAACGCATTTTACGCCTTAGCCCCGAAGGATCGAGTTCATTTCAAGTGGCCCAGGCCGAGCTGCAAGAAGTCCTTGACCATGAAAGGGCCCACGGAGATATTTTGCGACTTTTGACGAAGGCTGTTTAAGCGATGGTGGTTCCGTCTCGTGAAGTTTCTCGCCAATCCGCCTTTTTAACCTTCCCGAGAACCTCGTTCGTTCCTCTATGCCCAAGCCGTCCGCCAAGAACAAGAAGCAGAAGGTAGCAAAAGCGTCCACTGCAAAACCAGCCGGTACCGGTAAGGGTCAACGGGGCAGCTTTACAGCCGGTAAGAATTTGATTTCCAGGACGGAGACGAAGGCCGAAATCCTTCCGTCGGCAGAGAACGACGTGATGCCGGCCAAGGGATCCGTGCTGCTGAACGGTTTGGAGGCGAAAGCAGGCGAAACCAGCGTCGATCTGCAGGAGCGCCTGCGGGAGTTGCTTAAGCTCGCGAAGGAACAAGGTTACCTTACCTACGACGACATCAATGAGGCGCTGCCCGAAGGCATGGCCGATCCGGACGAGATGGATCAGCTGCTGAACCGCCTTCGTACAATGGAGGTCGAGATCATCGACGCCTCCGAGGTAGACCGTTTCAAGGATGGCAAGAAGGACCTTGAGGACGAGGACGACGAAAAAGATCAGAAGCTCGACATCCTCGACGATCCGGTGCGGATGTACCTGAAGCAAATGGGCCAGGTGCCGCTGCTCACGCGCGAACAGGAGGTGGAGATCTCAAAACGGATCGAAGACGCTGAGTTGATGGTGCAAAGGTTCATTCACCGGTTCGGATTCACCGCCCGGGCCCACATCGACCTGGCCCAAAAGCTGATTGAAGGCCGGGAACGGTTCGATCGGGTGATTCTCGACAAGAAAATCGAAAGCCGTGAGCGCTACATGAAGGCGCTGCCGAAGCTTTGTGCCCACCTGGAGAAAACTTGCGCGGACGTCGAAACGTTGTACGGCCGGGCAGTAAACGGCAATCGGGCCTCAGGCAAACCGGAGGCGTACCGGCTGGATTTCCAGCGGGCGCATTCCGCTTTGATGAAACTTTACCCGCGTTTTTACTTCAAACAGAAGGTCACGGAAGAGTTTGTTCAACTGGCCGACGAGCAATACCGGCACATCACGAGCCTGCAGTCGGAAATCGCCAAAGCCCGCACCAACGGCTCGGAAAAGCTGGCCGAACTGGACGGCAGGTTGAATCAGCTGGAATTGAAACTCTGGCAAAGACCGGAAGAGTTTGTGGTTCAATACCAGGAGCTTAAAGGTTGGCTCCGAAAAGCGTTGCGGGCAAAAACCGAAATGGTGGAAGCCAACCTTCGCTTGGTCATCTCCATTGCGAAGAAGTACACGAACCGTGGCCTTTCGTTTCTGGACCTGATCCAGGAAGGCAACATGGGCCTGATGAAAGCGGTCGAGAAATTCGAGTACCGCCGGGGTTATAAATTTTCCACTTACGCGACCTGGTGGATCCGCCAAGCCATCACCCGCTCCATCGCGGATCAGGCCCGAACCATTCGGATTCCAGTTCACATGATCGAAACGATCAACAAGCTGATGCGGGTGCAAAAGCAGTTGGTCCAGGAATACGGTCGGGAACCGAATCCGGAAGAGGTTGCGGAAGAGATTCAGTTGCCGGTGGAACGCGTTCGGGCGGTTCTCAAAATGGCGCAGCAGCCGATCTCGCTTCAATCGCCGGTGGGTGACAGCGAAGACACCAGTTTTGGGGACTTCATTGAAGACAAAGGGGCGGAAAACCCCAGCGACATGACGGCAATCGTGCTTCTGCGTGAAAAGATCAAAGACGTGCTCGACACATTGACGGAGCGGGAGCGTCAGGTCCTGGAGCAACGCTTTGGGCTTGTCGACGGTTACAGTCGCACCCTGGAAGAGGTCGGTCGCAAGTTTCGGGTTACCCGCGAGCGGATTCGCCAGATCGAAGCCAAGGCGCTGCGCAAAATGCGTCACCCAACGCGCATCCGGCAGTTGGAAGGCTTTCTCGAGGCGGGCGACTAAGGGCGTACGCGGGTGAGCCCACCCTTGGTCGGTCGGAAGCAAAGCGGCTAAGGGGTCGTGCGCGGACGGCGCGCACTTGACCGGCCAGCCCGATTACGGCCGTTCCTTGCCCACAAGCGACGTGCCTTTTTTCCGCACTAAGGCTTTGCGATCGTGCGCTTGTTCCCCGGCTTTCTGCCGTGGCCTTGGTTCATGAACTTTCTCGTTGCCGGATACGGATTTGGGACTTTGTTAAAAGGTTAAACAGATGTGCCGGTGTCGAGGCGCATCAGTTTGCAACTTTGTACCCGAAAAGGGGTTCAATAACACGAGATGAAGGATCCTGAACAGGACGAGTTGTGGGCTTTGCTCGGGAGGGCGAAACAGGTTGAACCTTCAGCCTTTTTTCCCGCCAAGGTGCTTGCGGCCGTGCGGCAGGTGGATGCCAGGCGCCGGAGATTCTGGCACAACTGGATCAGCTTTGGGCTGCCTGGTGCCGCGGCCGGAGCCGTTGCGCTTTCCCTCGCCTTGTTCGCGTTTCCCCTCCAGCATCAGCACCACAACGAACCCCAGCGAATCGTGGTTTCATCGGCTGATCCGACCGACGTCGCCGTGATTGCCGATCTGGATGACGATATGGCTTCCGAGGAATCCTCCGCATGGTTAGATTCCTCGGCTCGCTAGCGCTGCTCGGCTGCCTGACTGCAGTGAGCTACGGGCAAAGCCCCTCCCCCACCGCTGGTTCCGCTTTGGCCGCCGTGGCGGCTGCATCGCCCACGGCCAACCAGGCCAAGCTGGAAGATTTACGGCATTCGTTCGAGCAACTCTCCCCGGACCAGCAGCAGAAGTTTCTCCAAAATTACCATCGCTGGGAAGACCTCACACCGGAGGAGCGCGAGATCCTGCGGCAGCGTCAGCGCATGCGGGAAAAAAAGCGCGATGAAGATACTGCTGAAGCTTACCAGAAATCTGGTTTGAAGCTGAACGAAGATCAACGCGAACGCTTCCGCCGCCGTTACCAGCAGGAACGCCGGAAAATGGAAGAGCAACTGTTGAAAGAAACCCAGGAGCGGCGTCAGGCCGGCAATGCCGCCATCGTGGAACAGTTAAAAAAGGAATTCAGCACGCCTTTATCCCCCCCGGGACGTTAGCGACTGGTAGGGCGGCGAATCCCTTCGCCGCCGGAGCGGCCCCCCTGGTCCCGCTCCCACGCCGATACCCCGTTACTCCGACACCTTCTTCTGCCCGCCCCAGGCATAACGGGCCATCAGCTTGAAATAGCGGATGGTGTCCCGAACCGGCCGGATCTTGCTGGTCTCATTCCGGTAAATGGTTTGGATCGGCACAAATTCGATCCGGTTCCCCTCCCGGGCAGCGAGCAGCAGGGTCTCGGTTTCAAAGTCAAACCCGCTGCTGCACCTCAGGAGCAACGGAATGAGGTCCCGGTGCACCAACCGGAATCCACACTGGCTGTCGGGAAGTTCTTGCCCGCACAACGCCCCGATCTGCCAGGACATGAACCGGTTCGTCCACCGACGAATCGCCGGCATTGTGGACAAGTCATTCATTCGGTTGCCTACCACGAGAGCGGCTTTCGACGAATCTGCTGCTTCCAGAAACCGTGGAATCTCACGCGGATCGTGCTGGCCATCGCCGTCCAGCAGAAAGAAACGCTCAACGTCGGTGCGCAGTAAAGCCCGTAAGCCGGTTTGAATGGCGGCACCTTTGCCCTGATTGTGCTTGTGCCGCAACACCAGCGCGCCCGTCCGTTCAGCCATGTCGGCCGTCTCATCCGGCGAACCGTCATCCACCACGATGACCTGATCGATGTACTGCTTCAATCCCCCCACAACCGCACCGATAAAGGGCGCTTCCCGGTAGGCGGGAATGATGGCCCCTGTCCGCGCCAGCAATCGCTCTCGCGCCGGCGTCATTGACGCGAACGTCGCCGGACAGGATGGTAATCAGCCGCATGGTAAGAACTCCGCACCAATGGGCCAGAGGCAACGTACTCAAAACCCTTCGCCTCGGCGATTGCTTTGTACCGCTCAAAAGCCTCAGGGGTAATGTACTCAACCACCGGAAGGTGTTCCGGCGTCGGGCGCAGGTACTGGCCAAGAGTCAACACCTGGACCTTGGCTTTCCGTAGGGCGTCCATGGCTTGAAACAACTCTTCCTCCGTCTCGCCCAGGCCAAGCATGATTCCGCTTTTGCTCACCACGGCAGGATCCATCTCCTTTACCCGGCGTAGCACGTCAAGCGACAAACCGTACCTCGCACGGGACCGCACCAGCGGCGTCAAACGCTCTACCGTTTCAAGGTTATGATTGAAAATGTCCGGTTGCGCAGCCAACACGGTGGCCAGGGCCGTTTCCTTTCCTTTAAAATCCGGGGTCAGGATTTCAATCACTAGGTCAGGATTTGCCAAACGCACCGCGCGAATGGTTTGGGCGAAATGGTCTGCGCCGCCGTCGGACAAATCATCCCGGGCAACGGCAGTGATCACAATGTGACTCAGCCTCATGCGTTGCACCGCTTCCGCCACCCGTTGCGGCTCGTCCTGCTCCAGGGCAAACGGTTTGGCTGTCGAAACGGCACAAAACCCGCACGCGCGTGTGCAACGCTCGCCGGCGATCATGAAAGTGGCCGTCCCCTGGCTCCAGCATTCCCAACGGTTAGGGCACTGGGCCGATTCACAGACCGTGTGCAGCCGAAGGTCGGAAATGAGGGCCTTTGTGGAATAAAAGACGGGGTTGTTCGGCAACCGCACCTTGATCCACGCAGGCTTCTTCGCTTGGTGCAACGAGGGATCGATTCTCTGACACGACATGAGACGCCTAAGCTACCGATGGGCCTGCCCGTTTGCAAACCGCAGGTTGTAGACTGCCTGTCCCGGCTCAGCCTATCCCGGTAGACAAACCTTAGTTTCTCAAACCGTCCGTGAAGAGGCCGAGCCTTACCTTCCGCTAAAATCCGGAGGGGTACCGTAAGGCCAGCCTACCTGCAGAAGAAGCGCGAGCCGGCGCCTCCGCCCATCAACCCAGTCTAACCGCTAACGTTTCGAGAACTGGAACCGCTTGCGTGCACCCGGTTGGCCAGACTTCTTTCGTTCCTTCATACGCGGGTCACGCGTGAGCAGGCCCTCTTCCTTCAACGGCGGCCGCGTGGCCGCATCGACTTGAAGCAAAGCCCGGGCAATGCCCAGACGGACTGCTCCGGCCTGGCCCGTCACCCCGCCGCCTATGGTCTTCACCTTGATGTCAAAGCTATTCGTCGTCTTCGTCACTTCAAACGGCTTCAACACCGTCAGCTGCAAGGACGGCGTCGGAAAATATTCCTCAAACGCGCGGCCATTAACCGTGATTTTGCCGGTACCCCGCTCCATGCGAACCTGGGCTACAGCGGTTTTACGACGGCCAGTGGCGGCATAAACTTCAGGCATAAACAAGAATTCTTAGTTGGCCGGGATCGGTTGCTGCGCGGCGTGAGGATGTTCCTCGCCCTTGTATACTTTAAGCTTTGTGAAAATGCGACGACCGAGCCGGGTGTGGGGGATCATGCCTTTAACGGCATGCTCGACCAGAAGTTCCGGCCGGCGTTGACGACGCTGTTGGACTGTCTCCGACTTGTGACCGCCTACATACCCCGAAAAGCTGGTGTAGACCTTCTGGAGTTCTTTTTTGCCGGTCAACCGGACCTTCTCCGCGTTAATCACCACCACAAAGTCACCCGTATCCACATGGGGCGTAAAAACCACTTTGTTTTTTCCCCGCAACAAGTTGGCTACTTTAACGGCAACCCGGCCGAGCGGCTGGTCCTTGGCGTCCACCAGGTACCATTTGTGCTCAATCTCGCTCGCCTTGGCTGAATACGTCTTCATGAATGAATGTGTCCCGAAAAAGAGCGGGAAAAGTACCGTCGGCTTGAAACGGCGTCAACCCGTTTGTCCAGAATCGATGCTCCCCACAACCATTCGGCTTACCCGCACGTAACGGCTACACATGAAACGCGTGATTCACTGGTTCCGTCGCGACCTGCGGGTTTCAGACAATACCGCCCTCTACCACGCTTGTAATGACGCAGAAGAAGTCATTCCAGTGTACATCGTTTCCACCTGGAAAAAGACGCACCCGTGGACGGGACCGAGCCGGCAGGAGTTTTTATGCGGGTGCCTGGAGGCCCTGGCCAGGAACCTGGCGGCATTGGGCGGCCGTCTGGTCATCCGCTTCGGGGAACCGGAATCTGAGTTGAACCGACTGGTCAATGAATCCGGTGCTCAAGCCATTTACACGAACCGTGGGATTGACCCGTATGATGTGGAATTGGAAAAGCGCCTGATCCAGGACGCGAAAGCCTGGGGCGTGGAGTTCCGGTCCTTTCAAGACGTTACCATCCATGCCCCGGATGCCGTCCTGACCCAGTCCGGCCAACCGTTTCGCGTTTTTACTCCATACGCCCGGGCTTGGCGTGAACTCCCGCGTCCGCCCGTTTTGCCGAAGGTGAGTCGGTTAACCACGCCACCCTTGATCCGCAGCGAGGACGTCCCCACGCTGGCGCACTGGCAACTCAGCCCGGAAGCGAAGATCATTGAACCGGGCGAGCGGGCGGCGCGCACGCGATTGAAGCGCCTTTTCAGCGGGCCGGTTTTTGAGTACGCCGAGCGGCGCAACCTGCCGGGCGATCCCGTCAACTCGCGCCTGTCACAAGACCTGCGGTGGGGAACCCTTTCGCCCCGGCAGGTGTTTGCAGCAGCCGATGAGGCCGCACGGGTCGCCAACGGCACCGAGCGACGAAGCGTTGAGACGTTCATGAACGAAATTGTCTGGCGTGAATTTTACATGCAAATCCTCTGGCACCACCCGGAGGTGCTGCATCGTAACTTTTCGGATCAGTTCGAGCACCTGCGTTGGGACCAGAATGAAGGCTTCTTCCGGCGGTGGTGCGAGGGCACGACCGGTTTTCCCCTCGTCGATGCAGGCATGCGGGAGTTACAGGCCACCGGTTTCATGCACAATCGGCTCCGGATGATTACGGCGATGTTCTTGACCAAGGACCTGCACCTTCATTGGAGGCAAGGTGAGAAGTTTTTCAGCCAGAAACTGATCGATGGCGATATCGCGTCCAACAACGGAGGTTGGCAATGGAGCGCAGGAACAGGCGCGGACGCATCGCCTTACTTTCGCATCCAGAACCCGTGGAACCAGACCAAGACCTACGATCCGGAGGGGTTGTACATCAAGCAGTGGGTTCCCGAACTGCGGGATGTTCGGCCGGCCGATTTAATAAAGCCTTCGTCGACGCCGTTGGCGCGCAACTACCCTGTGCCGATGGTTGACCATGCCCGGGAACGGGAGGAAACATTGGAGCGCTTCAACGAAGCCAAGCGGGCCGCCGGCGAGCCCTTGCCGGCAGGCACCGCCGGCCGGCTCGCCTCAAAGTAGCAGGGCAAGCAGCCTCGCTCCAAAGTCTTGGCGCTTCCCCGGGACGGCACCGCCCCAGTTGAGGAAACCCGGCCTTGGCCGCCCTTCATTTCTTGGCTAAATATACCCACCGCCGATTGGGTTCATGTGCCTTTCTGCCCGATCCGCACCGTTTACCTATGCGACCTTTTCTGTGCTTTGGTGTTTTTGCCGCACTCCTCCTTCCCTGGTCCGTGCTTCAGGCCGATGACCTTTCGGGTGCCTTGGCGCGCGCCGATAAGCTGGAGGACGGTGGCCAACCCGTGCAGGCGGCGGAACTGCTTGAAACGCTGGATCGCGCCTCCCCCGGTAACCCGGCCGTCGCCCGCCGGCTCTCGCGGGTTTACGCCGACCAGATCGACCTCGTGCCTGACACGCGGAAAAAAAGAGCGCTGGCCCGGCAGGCCCTCGCTTACGGCCAAGCCGCGGTCGCCAAAGCGCCCACGGACGGCGACGCGCACCTTGCCTTGGCCATCGCTTACGGACAAATGGCGGACTACGTCGATAATCGGACCAAAATGGAGTATTCCAAACACGTGCAAACTGAGGCCGAGCGCGCCATCCAATTGAATCCGAAGCTTGGCGACGGCTACGAGGTCCTGGCCCGGTGGAACTTTGAAATGGCGACCTTGAACCCCATCCTGGCCGGGATCGCCCAAGTGCTCTATGGGCAGCTTCCACCTGCCTCGAGAGAGCAATCGTTTGAATATTTCCGCAAAGCCATCGCGTCTGCGCCCGACCAAATCGGCTACCATGCCGAATACGCAAGGGCGTTGGGGAAGAGCAATCGCACCGCCGAGGCCAACGCGGAATGGCGCAAGGTCCTCCAACTCCCTGCCCAGGACGCGGAAGATCGGGGCTACC
Source organism: Chthoniobacterales bacterium (assembly GCA_036401335.1). Taxonomy (GTDB): domain Bacteria; phylum Verrucomicrobiota; class Verrucomicrobiia; order Chthoniobacterales; family JAFAMB01; genus DASWVC01. The sequence continues at coordinate 32,813 of DASWVC010000334.1, read as the reverse complement.
AGCGGGAAGCAATCGCCCGGTTAAAGTAGCCCAAACGCCGGGAGCGCTTCCTGGATTCGGTAGGGTCGGCGGTCGTCGACCAAGGTATCGGGGTTGTCCGGTAGGGGAGCTAAGGGGGGCTTGTCCTCAAGCGCCCTGCTTCCGCGCCCGGAGCCAGCCTTCACCCATGGGTCCGCATGCGGTCACCGCACGCCGGTCCGTTCGTAGATCGCCGTCAGGGACAACCGGCAGCCCAGGTCAGGCAAATCCAAGCTCGCCTCACCTTCCAGGAGGACGCATGTCCAGCACCCATCGGGATGTTTCCGGTAAACGGTTACGAAACGGTGAAACTGGTCGACGAGCAGGTAGTGTTGCAGCGAAGGCAAGGCTTGGTAGTTGCGGAGTTTCTCCCCTCGATCGATGCGCGCCATCTCGGGCGACATCACCTCGAAAATGGCGCGCGGCTGTTCGGCAAACAGCGAGCTGCCTTGCGCGTTGGAACAATCCACCGTCACGTCCGGGTAATAGTAAAAGAGGGCCCCCGCCGACTCCGCCCGTACTTTAACGTCGGACGTAAAAGGTTCGCATGAATTCCCGCGGAGTTGATTACTTAACTCGCGGTAGATGTTCCCCGCAATCCGATCGTGGTTGACCGTCGTGCCAGCCATTGCGTAGATCACGCCGGCCAGGTATTCGTGCTTGGTTTCGCCCAGCCGTTCGCCCGTTAAGTAGCTCTCAGGCGCTACCAAATAGCCTCCTGCCGGCAACTCACTCACCCTGGGACAGTAGCAACGGCCGTCGCTCAAGCAAGGAACCTCACCAGCGGCAGCACCTGCCAGGTCCGGCCTCAGCCGCCGACCGGAAAAAACGTCCTATCATTCTCCCGGCCGCCTGAACGCTAGGGAAAGCCAACCCAACAGCATCCCCAGCCCACCCAATGGCGTAACAGCCCCGAGCCAGCGCGCCCCGGTTAGGGCCAACAGGTAAAGGGAACCAGAAAAGATCAAAACACCCAGGAAAAAACTCCAGAACGTAAGCCGCGACACCGATGGCCGCCCAACGACCGGAAGAAGCGCGACCGCATGGATCAAATGGTATTGCACAGCAGTCTGCCAGATCGGCATGGCGCCTGCTCCTTCCAGAAGCGACCGCAACGCATGCGCGCCGAAAGCACCAAATAACACTCCAGAAAAGCCGAGTGCAGCCGTTAATTTTTTTGCTAAAGGAATGTTCATCATCAGGAGTTGCCATCCGGAAAGTTCATGAAGCACCTATACGTATTGCTGTTCTGGCTCGCTGTCACCAGCATCGGACGGGCTGACGAAGTTACCCAATTGATCGCACGGGCCGATCAAGCGGAAATGTCGGGGGATAACGACGAAGCCCTGCAAATTCTCAAGCAGGCGACCGGCCCCGCGCAGGAAGATCCGCAAATTCTTAAGCGGTTAAGCCGCCTGTACACGCGCAAGATTGAGGATGCCGGCAACCCTGCGGAATCCAGGAAATACGCCGAGTTGGCGGTTAAACTGGGCGAAGAAGCCGTTCAGCAACTGCCGAACGACGCTCAACTGCGGATTGGGTTGGCGGCCGCTTACGGCAAAATCATCGATTACGTCGACGCCCGGGCACGCATTGAATATTCCAAAAAGGTCCATGCCGAAGCTGTCCGGGGCCTGGCGCTTGACCCGAACAGTGACTTTGGTTACCTGATCCTGGCGCGGTGGAATTTCTCGATGGCCACCATTAATCCCCTGATGCGCGGTCTGGCCGAGGTGGTTTACGGCCAATTCCCGGCTGCATCGAAGGAGGAATCCCTTGCCGATTTCAAGAAAGCCATTGCACTTGCGCCCGATCGCATCATTCACCATGCCGAATACGCCAAAGTGCTGGAAGCGCTGGGCGACCGGCCGCTGGCCCGGGAACAATGGCAAAAAGTGTCCGGATTGAAGCCGATCGATGCGCAGGACCGGCGGTACCAGGTGATGGCGGCGAGCCACCTCGGGCGGGGCTGAAGCGGGTGTGGGAGTACCGGGGTATCGGCGTAATGCCACTAAGGTAAGGGGTCTTGGGGCAAAAAAGGGGCCCTCTTCTTGGGGCGTGCGCCTGACCGAGGGGCCCGGTAGGGTGGCGAGTCCCTTCGCCGCCGCGGGGGTGAGGCGGGCCGCTGAAGGAGGGCGCTTGGGGACAAGCTCCCCTACCAGGCATGCGCAACCCTGGCCGTTCTTCCACCCCGACACCCCGACACCTTCTTCATCCCTCCGTCAAGAGCCGGCGGTAAGCGGTGAGCACCTTCCGGCGAATCGGTTGAGCGGCTTCGCTTAATTGCCGCTGGCGCCGGATGTACTCCAGCTGGCCATCGCCGGTTTCGAGACAAATCGGCGCAAAGCCGTATTCACGCAGGTCATAGGGGCTGGCCATCATGTCCACTTCTCGGGCAGCCGCGGCCAGTTCGAATGCCTCAGCCAGGCATTCGCCTTCCACCCACGGGTAAATCTTGTAACAGAAACGGTACAGATCCATGTTGACGTGAACGCAGCCGCGCTGGTCGCTGTGAGTCGTGGAAGCACGGCTGAGACCAAGCAGGTTGCGGGGTCGCGCGGCAGCGGTGAAAAACCGGTAGGCGTCGTAGTGGGTACAGGCGAGGGATTGCCCCTCCACAAAGGCATTCAGGGCCTGCCCGGAGAGCCGCAGGGGAACGGCGCCGTGACGGACCTCGGTTCCTTGGTACACCATCGCCCATTCATGCAGGCCCAGGCACCCGAACTGGGGCGAACGGTTCAACATCGTCTCCAAATACTCCGCCGCCCAGTTCAGGTAAGGCTTGCGCGCTGCAGGAAACGGCTTCAGGACCACGCCGCCCTCAACCGGGGTGTACCCTTTCCGACCCGCCATTAACGGCACCGCCGATTCTCCCGTCAGCACCACACCCGGCCCTGGACTCCACCGTAGGAGGGCAGCCGGCGGAAAAGAATAGTACGTGAACAGGAAATCGTACACCGGGTGCTTCTCGTGCCGGCCGCTTCGTGCCAACGCTGGTGTTACCAAAGGCTCGAGCCGGAGCCGGTGTGCCGCGGCGCGTTCTTTCCAATGGTTTTCGGGCAGGAATAGCAGCTTCATGGCAGAAAACGTCCTTAACCCAGGCGTTTGGCAGCAACAACTCGCTTCCAATCCCGGTTTTGCCGTCCGGTCACGGTCACACAATCCGCTTGATTCTTACCCAAGCTCACGGAATGCTCCGACGAGCATGCAGCCAACGTACGACGTCGCGGTGATCGGAGGCGCGATTGCGGGTGCTTCTGCCGGTTTCCTGCTGAAGCGCCGACACCCAAACCTGCGCGTGCTCATTATTGAGAAATCGACTGAATTTGACCGCAAAGTTGGCGAATCGACAAGTGAAGTTAGTGCAAGCTTCCTGAGCCGGGTGTTAAACCTCGCCCAACACCTCGGCCACGAGCAACTCACGAAATCGGGCCTCCGATTTTGGTTTTACCGTGCGGAGGTTGACGCCTTCGAACGTTGTGGGGAGATCGGTCCTTCCTTCCAAACCCGGCTGCCTACCTTCCAGTTGGATCGCGCACGGCTCGATCAGGTGGTGTTGGAGCAGGCGCTTAAACAGGGTTGTGAACTTTGGCGCCCGGCGAAGATCCAGGATCTTGAGCTGGCAGGGGAAAATCAGAACAGACTCACCGTACGTTGTGGCAATGAGGTCCGCACGGTCGTGGCACGCTGGGTCATCGACGCCAGTGGACGCGCGGCCGCGGTGGCACGCAAGCTCCGGCTTTTTCAGCCGCTGAAAGCGCACCCGACCAATGCAGTTTGGGCCCGGTTCAAGAATGTCGCCGACTTTGACGGACTGGACCTTTGGGACGAGCAACCAGACTTTGCGACCTCGTGCCGGGTGATGCGCCAATGGGCGACCAATCACCTCATGGGGTACGGCTGGTGGTGCTGGATCATCCCCCTGAAAGGCGGCGATTTCAGCGTCGGCCTGGTTTACGACAGCCGCATTTACGAACTGCCGCCTGGCCCTACCCTCGCTGACCGGCTGAAAGCACATCTGCTCTTGCATCCGTTGGGCCGGAGGCTTTTCGCCAATGCGCAACACGTCGAAAACGACGTCCGGGCTTACTCGCAGCTTTCGTTCTACAGTGAGCAAACCATGGGCGATGGCTGGATTCTGGCCGGTGATGCCGCCGGTTTTCTTGACCCGCTTTACAGTCCCGGCCTCGACATGGTGGCGTTTACCGTGAGCGCTGCGGTCGAGTTGGTCGGCGATGCCCTGACCGGCAAGGATGTGACGGCAAGGCGGACGGAGTACAATCGCTCCTACCAGGAGCAGTTCCATACCTGGTTTGAGAGCGTCTACCGCGACAAGTACTATTACATGGGCGACGCGGAACTCATGACGATTGCGTTTCTGTTTGACGTGGCCACGTATTTTATGGGGCCCGTTCGGCAGGTCTACGGCCGCTGCCCGAAACGTTACACCGTCTTTCCCTACACCGGTCCGATCGGGGGTGCCGTGGGCCGATTCATGCGTTTCTACAACCGTCGGTTGGCCACGCTCGCGAAGCGCCGCGTGGCCGCAGGTACCTACGGTCAGAAGAACCTGGACCGACGGCTCCTGCTGCCCGGGTTCAGTCCTGACGCTTCCAGCTTTAAGTTCGTCCGTCTGGGCCTGCGGAAGTGGTTGTACGCGGAATGGTCTAACCTTTTCCTCCGCTTTCCGTCTGAAGCCGGCGCCCTTTTGCGCGAAGCGACGACGGCGGCAGGCCCGTAGGCTGATGCACGTTTTTCCCTTGTTTGGGGCGCCTGCTTCCGGGAAGCGTGACGAATCCCGATCCCTTGCAGCCCGCTTGGCCTGGTCGCAACCCCAAACCGGTTCCCCTCAATTGCCGGACCGAGTGCACGACCGACGCTCACCCCTCTGTTTTTCGGGCCTCACACTTCACCGGGCACCCTTTTTCCCCGCTGTCAGCGCCCGGGTCTCTCATTTCTAAAACCCCCTTTCCTTTCGTTATGGCCAAAGATCTCAAACCAACCCTCGACGCTTTACGGGAGCTTATCGAAAAGGCGAAAGCTGGCCGGTTGGCCCCTGCCGAAGAACAAGCTGGCGCCGCGGCGTTCCGTGATGTGGTGCTGGCCGGTGGCAAAGTATTGAGCGCCGGCATCGAACTGCTTGGTGACCTCCCCTGGTTTATTTCGGTCAATGGGACCGTGGAAGCTTGGGGACAACTTACCCCTGCCCGTAAACGCAGTTTTCTGACGGCGTTGCGGAACGTAAAGACGGAGGTGGGCCTTCGCATGCGCTTGAGCATTTCCCGGGGCCTGTTCAAAGCGGATCCGGAAAGCGCGCTCAAGCTGATCGTCAGCACGCTGACCGAGATGCACAAGACGAACGTCCTGGAAGGCCGGGACCGCTCCGCCGTCGGGAACGTGCTGATTGGCAAGACCAAACCTTGGATTCTGCAGGTTGACCTGTCGCATCTGAAGGCTGCGGAAGCCAAACTGGTCGGGTTGTGCGCCTTGGAAGCCGCTGTAGCGGCGAGCCCACCTGCTGCCTTTGCGGTGGTGGAATGGGCAAAAAACTACGCCCGGATCAACGACCTCAGTTCCGAGGCAAAAGAAGCGTTTGGGAAAACAGTGGCCCGGTGGGGCGGCCGATGGCAAAAACAGATTCCGAAGCTCGAACTGCCTGCCGAAGTGTTGCAACATGTTCCCGCGCGGGCCCAAATCCAGACCGTCGATCGGTCCGAGACACCGGTCGCCAGTGTGCCGGCTGGACCCGCGTTAGAAATAGTCCCGAGCGAAACCGAGACAGCGACTGATCCGGAGGAAACGTCGCCACCGGTCCGGAGCGGTGTGCCGGAGCGTGCACGCTCGTCAGAACACCGCAACGCGCGGGAAAGGTCAGGTCGCCCGTCGAGGCCCCCGCAGGATCACCGGCCCGAGAAAGCCCAGCCCAGGCCGGCCAGGGACACCGGCAGCACGGTGTCAGACCTCCTTCAGCAGATCGAACACCAGTTCGAGCAGGTCCGGGTGGAACTTCAGGCCGCCCGCCAGCAACTGCGCACCAGCAAACCGGCCGGGAATGGCGCAGGTCCGGTAAGCGGAGAAACCGCCAAACTGCGCCAGGAAAACGCCCGCTTAACGGACGAGGTGCAATTGTTACGCGAAGCGTTGCACGATTTGTCCAACACCGACTTCGAGGTTGCCGTAAGCCGCCGGGCGGACACGGAAAACCCGGAGCAGGATCCCTTGTCGCAGTACAAAGCTTTGCTGACCCTGCGTTTACGGGATGAGATCATGCAATTCCAAATGGTTAACCGCGACCAACACGTGGATGGATTGCCGCTGTTGCTCGAAACCATTGTCAACACCCTGGAGGTACATGGCATCAACCTCAGCGACCTTCCCCCGCCCCCGCCGGTGGTAAAGCGCCGGTATTAACCGCCTACCCCTCGAGAAACTCAGCTGGACACGCGTGCCTCCGCCTCAAAACGGCGGCCGTTCCGTCGCCGGACAACCATGGAACGTCAGATCATTCACCTCGACATGGACTGTTTCTACGCAGCCATCGAAGTGCGTGATCACCCGGAACTGGCTGAGAAACCCGTTGGCGTTGGAGGTGCCCGGGATCGCCGGGGCGTCTTGACGACGTGCAATTACGAAGCCCGTAAATACGGCGTTCACTCGGCCATGCCGACGTTTCAGGCGTTGCAAAAATGCCCTGCCCTAATCGTCATGCCTACCCGGTTTGACGTTTACCGTCACGAGTCCAACCGGGTGAGGTCCATCCTCCAGCAATTTACGGCGGTCATCGAGCCGCTCTCGCTCGATGAGGCATTCCTAGATGTCAGCCACCGGGTCGAAGAACCCGCGGCGGTTGCCCGCACGATCCGGGAAATGATTTTCCAGCAGACCAGCCTCACGGCCTCGGCCGGCATCGCCCCAAACAAGATGCTCGCAAAAATCGCCAGCGATTGGCGCAAACCAAATGGCCAGTTCGAGATCAGGCCGGAAGAAGTGGCCGGCTTCATGCAGGACCTGCCGGTTCGACGGCTGTGGGGCATCGGACAAAAAGCCGCCGAGCGCCTGGCCCAGCACCAGGTGCTGACCTGCGGTCAACTCCAGGCTTACTCCCGTTTCCAGCTGCACGAGTGGTTCGGCAAGTTCGGCCTCGAGTTGTACCACCTTTGCCGCGGGGTGGACCAACGGCCGGTCGAACCCGATCGCGTCCGCAAATCCCTCAGCACCGAACGCACCTTTACGCATGACCTCGACTCACCGGCCCAGTGCGAGGGCAAACTGCCCGAGCTCTTCGAAGAATTGGTCCAGGACCTCTCCCGCATCGGTGCAGAGACAAAGGTCCGGGGTGTCTTCGTGAAAATCCGGTTTGCCGACTTTACCCGTACCACGGTTGAACGCGCAGACATCCCCGTGGCGTTGGAGAGTTATCGGACGCTGCTGCGGGAAGGCCTCCTACGCAAGACTTTGAGCGTCCGCCTGCTCGGACTTGGGGTGCGTTTTGATGAAGCCGATCCGGCCGAGACCGCCCGGCAACTCGAGTTTCAACTCTGAAGCCAAAGTGCCACAAACCGAAAAGTGAAAGGATGCCACGGATGGCAGGCGCCGCAAAGAGGCGCGGATTCCGGCGCTTCAATCATTTGTGGCATTCATTGGGTTCCCTGGACGCAGCCCTGTCCCTCGCCATACTTGATGATCATGCTCGAGCCGTACGCGTTCTCGCCTCAAGGCCGCTTGCTGCACTTTATGCGACAGGTGGGCGACCCGACCCTGATCAACCTGGCCGCGGGCCTTCCGTCGGCGTTATCCGTGCCGAAACGGGAGCTTGAAAGCGCTTTCCAAAAAGTCTTCGCGGAAGAAGCCGACCCGGCGCTTGGCTACCATACCCCCGACGGTGACTCCCTCCTCCGCAGCCTTATCGCCGAACGGCTTGGCCGGCGCGGCGTTCGCGCCAGAGCCGAAGACCTCGTGTTAACGACCGGCTGTACCCAGGCGTTGCACGGCATGATCCGTCTCCTGGCCAGCCCAGGAGACGTGGTGGCCTGCGAGGCCCCTGCCTATTATGCTTCCCTGGAAATGCTGGGCGATCTCGGCGTCCGGATTCTGCCGATCCCCGTTCGCGATGAACAGGGGATCGACCTGGACCTGCTGGCAACGCTGTTCCGCCGCTTCAAGCCGAAATTGTTTGTTCTCTGTCCGACCCTCTCGAATCCTTCCGGGGCCACCGTCCCGGCCGACGGCCGCCGTTTTTTGCTGGAGCTCTGCCGCGAAACCGGGACCCGGCTGCTCGAGGACGACATTTACGGCGAGCTCAGCGAAACGGCCGGCCTGCAGCCCATCCGCTCCCTCGACGACGGCACAACCGTGGCCTACGTCAGCAGTTTTTCAAAAACCGTTGCACCCGGTTTGCGCGTGGGCTTCTGCCTGCCGGGCCCGGAGCTCGACCGTTTTGCGCTCCTTAAATGCCAGCAGGACATGCATTCCGCCACGTTCTGCGAGGTCGGTTTCCGTAAATACCTGGAACAGGGCACCCTGGATGCTCAGCTCAATTCCCTGCGCCGGTTCAACCGCGAACGCCGGAAACTTGGCCTGGAACTAATCGCGAAACATTTTCCTGCGGAAGTGAAGGTGTGGCAGCCGGAAGGCGGATTTATGCTTTGGGTCGAACTGCCCGGCAGCCCCGACCTTGAGCGCATCCATCAACTTGCCCTCGCTGAAAAAGTCGCCTTCTGTCGCGGCGACGCCTTTTTCACTGCCCCGAACGTGCCTGCCGCAATGCGGCTGAACGTTTCCCGGCCTGCTCCTGAACAGTTGATGGACGGCCTGGCCAAGCTTGGAAAGATCCTGACCCGCACCACCGCAGGAGTGCCGTGCTAGCGGATCGGTGAGGAAGGAACTGAACCTGGAAGAGTATGGAATCCCGCGGACGCGGAGGCAGCGAAGGGACTCGCCGTCCTACCGGACCGGAACGTCCCGCGCCCTTTTTCGTCCCCTCGCCCGGCTCCTTTCCGAAAGGATTTTTGTCAACTGCTATAGACGCAGAGAGAGTGGAGGCTGAAAGCTCCGTACGAGCTTGTGGGGACCGGAATCAAATAGTGACCGAGTTCATGCCCGCCGAGAAGAGGCAGCAGCCCGACGCTGAACGGCGGGCCGGCCGCGAACCGGTTTGGTTGTTCCGGCGGGCGCGATCGCCGAAGGCCGCTGGCACTACTCATCAAAACTGTTTTCCAGCAAGTCGCCGGAATCGACTTGACCTCGCTGAATCCAAACGGATTTAGTACCGAGAACGCGGCCGAAGCGGCTAAAATACGACGGCAAGCCATTGCCGGTGTAAGCGGGACCGTCCAAAACCGTGTAATGCAGGTGGGGAACGAACGTGTCACCTGATAAACCAATGGCTCCGAGGCGCTGGCCCCTTTCCACGTGCTCTCCCTTTGTCACCGTCACACTGCCCGTGCACAGGTGGAGAAGAAAGCTGAACTCGCCGTTGAGGTGGTCGATCACGACGTGGTTGCCCATTCCCCCTGGATCAAGGCCCTCGGGCAGGACGGGATAGGCCATGCGTTGAGCGTGGTACGAGTTCTCTTGGATTCCATCCTGGACATCCGCCACTACCCCGGCAGCAGGGGCAAAAATGGGCGCCCCGTACGAGTACCAGTTTCGCTTCTCAAACCGGTCGCCATGGTAGAGTTCCCCTAACCCGTTCGTGATCATGAAGTCATACGCGAAGCGGACGGAATTGCGGGTCAAACGAGGCCCGTGAACGACATTCTGCCTGCGGTGATGGGCGTAAAAGTCATGACCATCGAAGACGTAAAGGCGGCCCTGCAACGGAAGCTTGAGGTCCGTCTTGCCGGCATAGGGCTGCGGCGTAAACTCGACTTGCGCTTTGGAAGTGAAGTTCAGCAGGTTCGGCTCGGGCTCATCCGGGCTTTCCAGAAACACTTCGTACTGAAGTCGCGCCAGGGGCATCTCTCCCGCAAACGCGTAAAAAGGGTTAAACACGTCCAGCCACCCGCTAGCGGGGACGATCCGGTTCGGAAGGGTCGCGATCCCCGACGGTCGGCCGTTTTCATCCAGGTACCGGCGGTAAGCAAGCGCCCCCAGGGAATCGTAGACTGAGACCTGAATCTTGTTGATCCTTAAAGCGTGAGGTCCAGCATTGTGCAGCAAAAGGTCAAAGTTGACCCTCTGTTCGGTGCCACGTATTTCGATGAAGACTGGATCGGGTTGAACGCTGACCGTCACCTGGCCGGCGACGGCCCCAGAAAAGGTCGTGGCCCAGAGCACCATCAACCCGATTCGGAGGAGCAGGCCCGTCAGGCCGAAAGGTTTCCGACCTGCTCTCGCCTTGGCCGCCCGAGCATCGCGCGAAGATGAACCCACCATCCCCTTTAGCGGCGCGGTCATGGCCTCATGTCGGACTGTGCTTAAATCGCGGATGGATGACCTCCACTGGGAAATATTACAACGTTTCCGATGCAGCGTAAAAACCTCTCGAGTCGCGATTTTCCGAAAATATAGCCTCGAATTTTGAGGCATTTAGGTATGTGAGTCGAGGCAGGGTTGTCGGCCATCCGTCAAGGCATTTTACCCGCGCCAACACGGGATAAAGCGGCTTTCCACGAACTCTGCTGCGCCTGCTTGTACTGCAGCGTGTGGGTGGCAAAGAAACTCCGGCGTGGTGAACTTTTCATTGCAAAGAATTGTTTTCACGGTCAGGTGAAGCACTCCGCTGTGACGTTGCTGGAGTGGCATGCGCCGGATTTTACGTGGCGTACAAACCGGAAGCCGGGCTTTTCTGCCCACCCTTTTGATGCCAAAGAAAATGGATCAATGTCTTGCGGCCAATTCGGTCCTGTAACGATGGCTGCATCTGCCGAAACGGTTGTTCCCTTTGGGAATCGACTCAGGTGCCTGAGACGATCCTCACCTCCGGCATTTGCAACCTCTGCCCTTTCTGCTGTGTTCTGCACTCAATGTTAGCCACGCACTTTTGCAGTCGCCTCGCCAAATTTCTTGCCGGCGTTGTAGCGTTTATCGTTGTGACGGCCGGCCGGGCACCGGCCCTGCCCACCGCCGGCCCTTCCTCGTTGGGACCCGATCCGAATCCCCTCTGGATGCGTTATCCGGCGATCTCGCCCGACGGGAAAAACATTGCGTTCATCTTCCGAGGCCACCTTTTCCGCGTACCTAGCACGGGCGGCCAGGCAACCGCCCTAACCGCCGGCCCCGCCCATCAGACCGCGCCGGTCTGGTCGCCGGACGGCCGGTACCTCGCGTTCGCCTCCGATGATCAGGGAAACTACGACATCTACCTGGTTAGCGTCGATGGGGGGCCCGTGCGCCGCCTGACGGACCATTCCGCCGACGAAATCCCAAGTGGATTCACCCCGGACGGCCAGTTCGTCGTGTTCAGCGCTCACCGCATGAACACCGTGCAAAGTTCCAAATTTCCCGTCGGCCGGGTCTTGCCGGAACTTTACCGGGTCTCGGTTCAAGGCGGCAAAGAACCGGAACAGATCCTCACCACCCCCGCCCTGCATGCGCATTACGACCGGGCCGGCCAGCGGATCGTTTACGAGGACCTCAAGGGTTACGAGGACCTCTGGCGCAAACACGAAACCTATTCCATCGCGCACGATGTATGGCTTTACGACGTTCAGACGGGCGATCACACCAAACTGACCGACTTCCCTGGGGAAGATCGAGAACCAGTCTGGGCCCCGGACGAGAAAGCGGTCTTTTACCTTTCGGAACAAAGCGGCTCTTTCAATGTCTGGCGCCTGCCGCTGGAGAACAAGCGAATCGGGCAACCAGTGCAGATCACCCACTTCGACAGAAATCCCGTTCGGTTTTTGTCGGCCTCAGACCAGGGGGACCTCTGCTTTGGCTTCGACGGAGAACTTTATACCGTGTCCAGCCAAGGCGCCGAACCCCGCAAGGTGACCGTCCAGATCCCCCTTGCCAACGAACTCGCGAACGCGGCCATGCGAATGTTTTCCGACGGGGTCACGCAAATGGCCCTGAGTCCGAACGGGAAGGAGTTTGCCTTTATCGTCCGTGGAGACGTTTACGTCGCCTCCGTCGAGCATGGCGACACCAAGCGCATCACCAATACACCCGGTCAGGAACGGGACGTGTCGTTCAGTCCGGACGGGCGACGCTTGGTTTTTGCGGCCGAGTACGGCAGGCCGTGGGCGGTGTACGAAGCGTCTATCGTGGCCCCGAAGGAGAAAGAGCCTTATTTCTTCAATTCGACGCTCCTCGACGTGCACCCGGTCGTGGAGAACGGTCAGGAGAATTTCCAGCCAAAATACTCTCCGGACGGTAAAGAAGTCGCTTACCTGGAGAACCGGACCGCGCTGAAAGTCATGAACCTGGACCGCAAACAGGACCGTGTGATCCTGCCGGCCAAGTTCAATTACTCGTACGAGGACGGTGACCAGTGGTTTGATTGGTCACCGGACGGAAAGTGGTTCCTCGTAACTTTTTTGGATACCAACCGCGCGTCGCACGAAGCGGGTCTGGTTGACGCCGAAGGCAACCAGCAGCTTACCAACCTGACGCGGAGCGGCTACGAAGACCTTAAGCCGCAGTGGGTGACCGGCGGCAAATCCATGATCTGGCTGACGAACCGTTACGGACTGCATGGCGACAGTGAGGGTCAACTCCCTCAGGTCGACGTTTTCGGAATGTTCTTCACCAGGGAAGCTTTTGACCGGTTCAACCTGCCCCCGGGCGAGTTCACCGTGCTCAAAGAAAAGGAGGACGAAGCCAGGAAAAAGAAGGACGGCGCCGGCCCGGACGCCTCCTCCCCGGGGCCGTCGGCCACACCCGAGGCGAAACCAAACGCATCAGGGGCAAAAGCAGCCGAACCGAAAAAAACGGAACCGGTCACGATCGATTTCAAGAACCTCCAGGATCGGACCAGTCGACTCACCTTGGCGTCAACCCAGGTCGCGGACGCCGCGCTGACCCCGGACGGTGAAACCCTCGTTTACCTTTCCAAGAGTGACAAAGGCTTCGACCTTTGGAGCATCAAACCAAGGGAAAAGGAGCTGAAACGCCTGGCGCAGTTTGAGGCGCCGGAAACTAGGGGCCACGGCCCGGCTTTGCCGCAGCAGGTGGTGCTCGACGCCGAGGGAAAGAACGCCTTTGTCGTGGTTGAAGGCCGCCTGGTCAAGGTCGGATTAGCCGACAGCAAGCAGGAACCGGTTAAGTTCGCGGCCGAGAAAGAGTTCGATGGAACGGCGGAGCGCGCCTACTTGTTTGAACACATCTGGCGGCAGGTGAAAGAAAAGTTTTACGTCGAAAACCTGCACGGCGTGGACTGGGACTATTACAAGCAGATTTACGCCCGTTTTCTCCCCTACATTGACGATAACCGGGATTTTTCTGAAATGGTCAGCGAGATGCTCGGCGAGCTTAACGCCAGCCACACCGGCTGCCGGTATTTGGCGCAGGACCGGGAACAAACGTCCGCCCTGGGCGCCTTTTTCGATCCGACCTTTGCCGGCCCGGGTTTAAAGATCCAGGAGGTGATCGAGCAAGGCCCCCTCGACAAGGCGGACGTGCCGATCGTCGCCGGCATGGTCATCGAGAAAATCGACGGGGTGCCGGTCGATCGCACCACCGACCTGAGCGCGATCCTGAACCACAAAGCGGGCAAGAACCTGGGCTTGACGGTCTTTGATCCCGCCACCAACGCGCGGCATGAGGTCACGGTCAGGCCCTTCAGCCTCGGAGAACAAGAGAATCGGCTCTACGAACGTTGGGTCAAGCAACGGCGGGAACTCGTCGACCAGCTCAGCCACGGCACCGTCGGCTACGTTCACGTGCGCGGGATGGACGATCGCAGTTACCGGGACACATTTGCCGAAGCATTGGGCCGGGACAGCGGCCGCAAAGCGCTCATTGTCGACACCCGGTACAACGGCGGCGGCAACCTTCACGATGAACTCGCTACGTTCCTGAGCGGGAAACGCTACCTTCGCGACGTACCGCGAGGCCAGGACGTGGGTTGGGAGCCAGCCAACAAATGGGATCAACCCACGGTGGTTCTGATCGGCGAAAGCAATTACTCTGATGGGATGCTTTTTCCCTGGGTATACCGGGATCTGAAGCTTGGGAAACTGGTGGGAATGCCCGTCCCGGGAACGGGAACCGCGGTCTGGTGGGAAACCTTGCCGGATCCCTCCCTCTACTTCGGCATCCCTGAAGTCGGGATTGTCGACCAGAAAGGCCAATTCATGGAAAAGGTTCAGGTGGAGCCGGACGTAAAGGTGGCCAATGATCCCAAGAGTGTGGCCGAGGGGCGTGACCTGCAACTCGAGCGTGCGGTGCAAGAATTGCAGCACGATTGAAGGAGGCACCTCGTAACAAGCCATGAGCGCATAGCCAGCTCGTTCGAGGGTGGGCCGGACCTGTTGCCGGTTGCGGCATCCCGCCGGGTTCACGTTCTGACAAGCACCCTTTTTCTGTTGCCAGACCTGCCGTTTGGACCTAATTTCGCCGCTCGGTTAAGGAGTTATAGCTCAATTGGTTAGAGCGCTGCCCTGTCACGGCAGAGGTTGCGGGTTCGAGCCCCGTTAACTCCGTGCTTAAAGGCCCCTTCTCTCGGGGGCGAAACCGTTCGGGACAATCCCAAAACACGCGAAATCGGTGGCTTGCTGGCATAAAGGAAGGGATGCGAACCGCCACCCGCCGCCCTTTCGAAACGGTCAAATTCCGGGTCCCCAACGGGAAAACCCCTTGGAAGATCCAACGCTACCCGAAAGGGGTTCGCGAATGGCAGCGGACTGCATCCGGCGGATGGCGGTTTACGGCAAGACCCTGGACGATGCGGTACGCTTTACGAGGAGCACCTGGAGACAACTGCCACCTCCATCACCGGCGCGGAACTGTGCAACCGGGTGTGGACGGAGTTCGAACGCCGGCTCCAAGGTCTTGGCATGGCTTAAGGCGGAACCGTTGTCCGTCAAGACCCGCAACCGGCACCTCGGGAAGGGCTCCACGCACACCCGGGAGATTGCCGAGCAACTTACCTTCGAACGATCGTTTTTTGCCACCCAGGTTTCAAATCCCATCTCTCTCCCGAAATTGAGCAGCGACGCTTGAACCTTCGTATGCTCCGAGGTTTTCTCGTTAATTGTTTTCGCCCTTTCAGGGTCGGGTCACCAAAGCCGCACGCAACCATTCTCGCGCTCTTGACGGCACCTTACCCTCAGGTAGCAAATTAGTACCTGGATCCTGCCTGGGTCCAGGGTTGAAAATGATGAGCTGTTGAGCTGGGTTTCACCGACCGCTATTCAACGAAGGGCGAATTACATGGTTGTGGCCAATGACGGCGATTCGGCGCAATGGGTTTCCAACGCGGGCATCCTTCAATTCGGAGCCAGTAAACTTCGTTTGGCGGAATAGGGGTTTCACGTTTCATGCTAAGACGGTCCATGGCATTTCTGTGGGCCGATCTGCGCCCGTTTAGCGGTTCCGCCAGTACCATTGGAATCGAGAAACGCCGCGAGGCGCGCAGCGGTTTCCATCCTGGAATCCAGATTAGCGTGCCATCGCTTTCCCGGACGCTGCGCCGGGTAGGACGTAGTGGCCAACTCCGTCAGTTGGAACCGGTCGTCGATGCGCCCGTCCTCGGCCTTCCGCCCTTTCGGCACGAAGCTGGCGTGTTCCAGCCGTAGCCGGCGTTGCAGGGTCAGTCCGCGGGCAGGGGCGCTTTGGTCAATGTGGCTGCAAAGGCCATCAGGCACACAGACGAAAAGGCCCTCAAAGAACAGGGGGGCCATGCGAGGGGTACTCGGCCCCGAGCCTCCGCAGCCCTCTCAATCAGTGGGTTCTACCTGATAAAGGCCCCAGCCGGAATATTTGCGCAAGCCATTCTGAGTTCTTTCCGGGTTAAGGGGAACGCCGGTTCCGCCAACGGGCGCCGTCCACGTTCGGGGTTCCGTCTCCCGAGTTGGCGGCCGGTCGGGACCATAGCGCATCCCAAGCGGGCGTTCGTGCACGGACCCCGCCTACGGTTCAGCTGGCCCGGTCGACCCCTGCGCCCTGCGCAGGATTTCCAAGGCAAGCGTGCGGGCCTCTTCATCGTCACCGGCCTCCACCGTGCGCGGGATGGTCCAGAAAACGCCCGGCGCTGAGGCTTGCCGACGGGTCGCCGTTTCGGTAAAAGCAACCGTTCGAATCGGCAGCCGGTCGGTCTCACCCACCCGTGCTTCGCACCGTACGCTTCTTTCGTCAGGGCCACCTCTTGGATTGAAAACGGGCGCTCAGGAACTCCCCATGAAGACGCCCTTGCCTGCGGGCAATCTCAGGCCAAGAGCGACCTTGCCGACGCTAGCTTACCTGTCGGCGGATAAAGTCGCGCAATCCTTCCAGCGTGGGCCGGCAGCGCTTGCCCATGCGGCCCAACCGGCCGGAGGTGGTGCCCCGCAGCCACTCCAGCCGTCGGGGCGTGCCGTCGGCGCCCAACGCCTCAATCGTCCTCGCCCCGTCTTGTCCCTCGTTGACGCTCAGCACCACCCCAAGGTGGCCTCCCTCCTCGATGACATCCCCGGCCCGGGCCGCTTCGTAAGGAACCGATTCGCGCATGCCACATGGCTACGGGAAGGCCCGCTGCCGCGCCAACGGGCAGAGTCAAACAACCACACCAGGTGAAGACGCTAGAGCAAACCTAACCTTTTCGTAGTTAAATCTGCTTCCAGCCTGTCCCCCCTGCATCGGGTCCTGCCGAGGCCCATCGGGCACTTTCTTACCGTGCGCCAAGGCCGCCCGGCGCACGCTTTAAGAAGCAGAACGTCAACGGGTTCCTCCTCAGCGGGCGGGGTGTCGTCGGCCATCTTTCGGTAAGGGGCGTGCCGGCCCGTCGACCTGCTTGGCCAACACCCGGGGCCAGCGGGCGGGCACATCCATTTGCAGGGGCAGGATCGATTGGATGCAGAATGAAATACTTACCTAGCGCGAAGAAACACACGGCGATGCTCACCCTGGGCGCGGGCCTTTTGCTTTTGCCGTTTGCCGCGTCGGCCCAGACGGCCAGCCCCTCTCCGAGCGCCACCCCGGCCGAACAGCGGGAAGAACATCACGATTACGGGTGGATCGGGCTGCTTGGGCTGGCCGGGCTTGCCGGATTGTTACGCCGAACGCCCCATGTGAATGTGGCGGAGCGGACCTCGAACACGCGCTAAGGACACCGGGTGAGCCGTGGCGCAAGCGCAAGCCACGGCAAAGGGCAACTGCGTTGAACCACCTCAAGGCGACTGCTCCCTTGGGGTGCCGACAGACTTTGTGGGCGGCCCGCCTGTTCTGGCTGATAACCTCGTTGGCAGCCCGCATTCGACGATTCAGGCGGCGATCATCCAACGGCACGCTCGCGCGCAGGCAAGGCACGTGTGGGTGCAGGGGTCGCAATGCGCCAGCACGTGCTGAGCGCATTCGTCACCGCCCGCTTGGCACACCCGCGCGCACCGCAGGGGCGAAGCAGGAACCGAGCGCCATTTTTTAACGGGCGGTGAGCGCGCGTCAATAGGCCGGCACCGGAATAACGATCGAGGGCTGACGGTCTTCGTCTTCTTCGTCGTACCCTCCCCGCCGACGGTCTGCATCTGGTGGCCCGTACCGGCCCTCCGAATACTCATGATCTGGCGGCCTGTACCGGCCCTCCGAATATTCATGATCCGGAGCGTAGCGCGGGTGGTCATCATAGCGATCGCCATGGTAGTGCCCGTGCGGAGTGTCTGCTTCCTCACAGGACTGAGTGACAAGCACGCCCAACGCCAACGCAAGAACGCGGACGGCGAAAGACAAGTTTTTCATGTTAAAAGTCCCATTTTTTTTAACGTTCGACCCTTGCCAGGCGGGTCCAGGTTCTCCTGCCAAGTTGGACGTGCGTCCGGTCCGTGGTCATCATCCGAGGGGCAAAAAAACTTACAAGCAATTGCTGGAGAACGGAAACCAGGCCGCCCTTGGCCCCCTAAGCTGGCTAGGGTGCTTTTCGCCGGCAATGAACGCCCGCCTAAATGGAACCTGCTCCCTCCGCGATTTAACACGGGTGGCGGTGCAGCCCGTACCGGGTTGGCAGCGCAGGGTTCTCAGAGTACACCGGCCAGCTTGCGTCAAACCCATCGTGTTGATTTCTGCGTGAGACAACCCATCGCGCGAACGCCGCCAACGAAACCCGTCGCCGTGGTAAAGGCGATTGGTATTTCATCAATTAGCCCGGGTAAAGCCGTGATGAGCACCCAACTGTTCAGACAAGCAACGCCGCGTTAAAGGTTTCCGAATGGGCGACCAAACCTTACGCATGCGCATGGAATGTCGGGCCGACCGGCTTGATGCGGCCGCTAACGAGCACGTTCGGCGGGGTGGACCGGACGCAGAAAATCCGGAGTGGCACCGAGCGCAAGCGGCTGCTTACGCGCGCGCCGCCGACTCGGTCCGCCATTGAACACCCATGGGGCATGTACCTCACACCAACTACCCGGGGTGGTGGCGCCGCTGCGGCCCGGGTCGAACGGGTGATCGCGCAAGCCTCCGGGCGTGTGGAGTTGATCGAGTTGACCGTGGTGACGGCCAAGGCACGGGCCGTTCACTTTTGCCGTAAGAAGGGTTTACTTTCTATGGGGTCGAGAAGCGGCTCTTGAAGCACAGGGGCGCCTACTTCGACGAGGAGCTCATGGTGCGATTCCTGAACCCCACGCTTTTGGACTAAAGTTAAACCGGGTACATACGAAAATGACCGTGATATCACGCCGAGAATTGCTGACCGGCTCGCTGTTTGCCGGGCTGACGGCCCTGTTGGGCTTGCAGGCAGCTGCTTTCGGACGTCCGGCATCATTCTGGACCCTTCAGGGCAGTTGGGCGAACTGCAGGCGGTGGTGTCTCGACAGTTGATGGACGATCCACGTAGCCGTGCACCAGCAGTTTGCCCCCGGTTTGACCTGCGCTTGCCTGCCGCCGGGCGCTTGGACCCGGTTCAGGCCCCAAAGGAAAAGGCACCTCTGACGCGAGAATCGTCGCACGCTCAAGCCACGCGGGGACTTCGCCAAATTAGTCTTTGGCCGTCACGGGTGTGCGCAAACCCTGCGTCCACCAGCCAATCAAATACCCGGCTGCGCCCCGGCTCCAGTGCGTGCCGAAGGCAACACTCGATCTCATCCACCTTCCCGCTTTGGCGACACCGCCGGATGGCTTGCAATAACGCCGCGGTCGGTTCGCGGCAGAGGCCAAAGCACGCAATCCACAAACACGGATAACCGGCGATGTACTCGACTGTCGCCAACAATGGCGCAGACCCGCCCGAAGCAGTGCACCGCACCCGCAACGTCCGGGGCTGCCCCGCCATTGCGCGATCCAATCCGCAAAGGATGCGATCCGTCAGTGCCGTCGCCTGCATCCTCCATGCGTGTACCCGTCAACGTCCGCGCCCGCAAGCAAAGTCTGGAGGAAGAACAAAATGGGCGGTGCGGCCACCCGCGGGGCGCTTGCGTTCCGTTCGGCTCAAGGCAACGGAGTAGTCCTAATGGTTTAGCAGTTCAGGAATCGGTGCTGCATTTTCGAAAACCGTTGAAACAGTGAGATGCCGCCATTTCTCAGCCTCGCTCGCACGTTTAGCTTCCGCCTGTTGCACCCTGTTTTCCGCATCCACACCCAGAATCAGCCGGAGCGGAACTTCATCGCGGTTCGCCAACTGCACAATCAGATCTGCGATCTTGCGCGGGTCACCCTCCTGACGCCCGTCGATGCTTTTCAGGAAATTTAAGATCGGGCCGACCGAAACTTCGTAGTCGGGCAGCAACTCCGGCGCAGCCTGTCCTGCCCGCCGGCTCCAGTTGGTCCGGATACCGCCCGGCTCCAGTGTACAAATCTTTACCCCGAACGGCGCGACTTCCATCGCCAGAGCGTCGCTAAACCCACCAACGGCCCACTTCGCCGCGTGGTACGGCGTGTTGCCGGCGATGGCCAGGCGGCCGCCAATTGAAGACACTTGAAAGATGTGACCGCTTTTCTGCTCGCGCATTATCGGTATGGCGGCGCGCGTTGTGTAGACCACTCCGTAAAAGCAGGTATCCACCACCGCTTTAAAATCCTCGGCACTCATTTGCTCAAAAGGCGCAAACTGGCCGTAGCCGGCATTGTTGACCAGCACATCCAACCGGCCGAAAGTGTCCACCGCCAATTGCAGGGCCGCTCTCGCGGCAGCCTCGTCCCGAACTTCCAAGGCAACCGGTTTCACCCGTTCAGCGTACTGCGCCACCAGCGTTTCCAGTTCCTGCGGGCGGCGGGCCCCGGCCACCACACTGTCGCCGGCAGCCAGCGCTGCCTCCACGATGTCCCGTCCCAACCCGTTGCCGCTTCCTGTAACCAACCAGACTTTTGCCATTGTTTAAAGCTCCCCTCGATTGTTAAATGACTGACTGGTTGCTCACTTTAGCTCCTTTGTCAACCGGCGTACCTTTGCCGTAATGCGCGCCAAAAGACTTGAAATCCTTGCTCAATCAGCTCGTCGCGCCGTTTCGGTTCCCTCGCGACAAACTCCATCATTGCTTCTTGCAGCGCCCCCATCGCCGCAGAAGCGAATCCCGCCGGCAAGCCCTGCAGTGCGCTGCGGCTTTCCAGGTCACCTAAGGTGACCTCGATCATGCCGCGCTCCGCCGCCGCTCTCATCCGCGTTTCCGGCGTGATCAGGTCGGACACGTTTAGCTGTATCGAAACCTTACGCTTCTCCGGAAATTCGATAGCCCAATTGAGAGATCTCGACCATACGTGCCTTGCCCGCCGCTCCAGCTTCGCTCCGCGCGGAAAGTTGGCATTCACCCTCCTGTAGACCTCAATCTTCAGTTCAAGGTAAAGCTCATTCAGCAGCTCTTCCTTATTCGCGAAGTAGGTAAACAGCGTGCCCGCAGCCAGCCCTGCCCTGCCGGCGATCTTCGCCGTAGGCGCACCGAGTCCGGCTTCGGCAATCTCCTGCACCGCCGCCTGAAGGATTGCGCTGCGTTTCTCGGGGCTCTTGGTTCGTGCCATGCTTCAGGATCAGAGTAGCGCGTCCGGCTTCGGAACCACGTTAAATATTTGAAGCCGGGCAGCCATCCGCTTTTCCTGACGTGCTAGTCGAACGACAAGACCGGTTCCGCCGTCCGGACAATGATTACGGCAGCCGAAACAAGGATCGGCAAGTTTCCACCGTATTCGGCTTTGTTAACTCCTGACTAGATGCGTTCAGCCAGACTAACCGGTCCGGACTGTCGGATCTGCAATTCATACACGATTCATGAAACTAGGCTTTATTTGTCCTAACCTGCCAGGTCACCTCAACCCAATGACTGCGCTGGCGCGTCAACTTCAGGCGCGCAACCATGAGGTTGTCTTCCTTTATTCTTCGGGTGCTGCCGGCCTACCCTTCGTTCCGGCCACTGAAAAGGATAACATCAACGAGAACATGCCCGCGATAAGCAAGATGCGGGGAGAGGACGCTCTGCAATTCTCCCTGCGCATGCTGCTGGCCCAAACAGAGAAGATCTTGAAAACATTGCCGGCAACCGTGAAGGCGACCGGGGTCGAGGCGCTGGTCCTCGACAGCGTTCAGTTCTATGCGGAACTGGGTGCAATGCAGTTGGGCCTGCCGTACCTACAGGTTTCAGCCGCCCTGCACTTCGACTTTTCTGGTTACACTCCCCTTACGATATACCGTTGGCCGCACCAGACAACCCCTGCAGCTCTGGCCAGAAACCGAGAGGGTGTGGCGAGGTTTACTCGCATGCTGCAAGCAAGCAATGCGGGCATCAAAGCGTACGCGAAGGGTGCCGGACTGAACATTGATTGGGAAGACCTCGCTTCCACCCTTTCCCCCTGGGCGTCGATCACCCAAGTTCCCCGGATTTTCGACTTTGAAAGCTCCCATTGGCCTGCGCAGTTCCACCACACCGGCCCGTTCCACGACGGGCAGGGCCGGGAGCAGGTGAACTTCCCCTGGGAACGGTTAACCGGGGAGCCGCTTGTCTACGCTTCGATGGGGACGATCTTGAATGGCCAGGTGGACGTCTTTCGCACCATTGTCGCTGCCCTGGCGAGGCATAAAGATTTGCAACTCGTGCTTTCGCTGGGCGATCAGGTCGATGCCAGGCAGATCGGGCCGGTTCCGAACAACGCCATCATCGTGGAGCGCGCGCCACAGCTGGAGTTGCTGAAACGTGCCTCAGTTTGTATCACCCATGCGGGATTGAACACGGTACTGGAGTCCCTGGCTCAAGGTGTCCCGCAAGTCGCAATCCCGGTTACCTATGATCAACCCGGTGTCGCCGCGAGGATCGCCGACAAGCAAACGGGTGTGGCTACCTCGTTGGACAAGTTAACCGCTGACCACCTCTCCACCTTGTTAAACGAGGTGCGCATCAACCCTACCTATCGAGATAATGCACGTAAACTACAGCGGGCGATCGCTGACGCCAACGGACTCTGTGCCGCTGCCGATCTAATCGAAAGATCTTTGGGAGTGACTGAAATCATCGCTAACGGGTAGGGTGGCGTTTTCTTTCCGATGGAGGTGCGCACGGTCAGCACGGGACACATGGACGTTGGCCACGATGCGTGGCAGGATGGGACGTTGGTTCACCGCTTATGATTGAAAAGTTATTGCCGTTGGTCGTCCTGACGAACCTGGGCTGGGCGTGCTGCGCGCCGGATGACGTGCGCGCCCAAGGTGCCCCCATCCGCGTGCAACAACTGCTTCAGGCGACCCGCTCCTGGGATGGAACCAGGTACACGGCCTATCCCGGGGGCCAGCCGCAAGTTTCCATCCTCAAAATCACGGTGCCGCCCCACACGGCCCTGCCTTGGCACGAACATCCCGTGATCAATGCGGGCTATGTGCTGTCCGGGGAGATCGTTTTGGAAAAGAAAGACACGGGCGTCCGTAAGGTGGTTCGTGCGGGGCAGGCCTTGGCGGAATCCGTCAATACCGTTCACCGTGGTTACACGGCGGACCAACCGGCGGAGTTGGTGGTGTTTTATGCCGGCGCAATCGGGGTGCCGCTCAGCATCAAGGCGAAGTAGCCACGGGCCATCGGCTCCGGAATTGCCGCCTTAGCATCAGTCCTCCGCCGAGCGTTGGGCTTGCGCGCCTTTCCCCAATTTCTTGAGCAACCGGATCAGGGTAGCCCGTTCCTCAGGAGCCAACGGTCCAGCGGCTGCTTCCATGGCTTGAGCGTGATCCGTAAAGGCACGGTCGATGAGTTGGCGGCCCGCACCCGTCAGGTGAATGATGCGGTTGCGCCGGTCGGCCACATCGGCCTGGCGTTCGATCAAGCCCCGCTTTTCCAACCGGTCTAACGCCACGCTGGCGGACCCCGGCGTCAATCCCACCAGGCGCGCGATCTCGCAGACGGGCAACGGACCTTTGTGGAGCAAGACCTCGAGGGTGCCGAAATCGGAAAGGCCAAACCCGAGCTCAGCGAGGCTGGCTTCGGCGTGCCGCCGCAAGGCGCGGTGCGCTTTCATCAGGATCAGCCAGACGTGCACGCCGCGCGTACCCGCGTGGGTGGAACCTTGAGGCAAAGGATCGACAGACTCGCGCATAGAATTAGTTTGACATATAAATAATCGATATCAATATATTCTCGGTTTTAGCATTGCTTACCTATGATCAAACGTCTGACCCAAACCCCTGACGATGCTGTCTTTACCCTCTTGCGATTGTTCCTCGGCGTCGTCTTCTTCGCCCACGGCGCCCAAAAAGCCCTCGGCTTGTTCGGCGGCTACGGTTTTGCCGGCACCGTACAAGGTTTTACCCATATGGGCATGCCGGCGGCCCTCGCCGTGTTCGTCATTTTGACCGAGTTTCTCGGGTCCATTTGCTTGCTCCTGGTTGCGTTTACCCGCCTTGCCGGCCTTGCCATTACCGCACTCATGTTGGGTGCCATTTTCATGGTCCATGCCTCGAACGGCTTTTTCATGAATTGGTTCGGCCAGCAAAAGGGTGAGGGCTTCGAGTACCACCTTCTCGCGATCGCGCTCGCTCTCGGGCTTGCCATCCGCGGTGCCGGCGCCTATTCTGTGGACCGCGTGATCACCAGCGACCGCACCCAGTCGACCGGTGTGCGCGGCGCAGCGCGCGCGCAGGTTTGACCGACGAACGTGCCCACCACCCATCCGTCAAATTGCCTTTGTGGGTGCGGGTGCCCAACCCTTCCTTACCCCTGCTTGCCCGTCCTCTCACCATTTCAACCTCCAAACCACCTATGAAAAACGCAAAAGACCTCACCCAAGAACCTCCCCGCAGCCCGCGTGAACACCTCGGCCCGTACATCATCCTTGCCCGTGCGCTGGACAAAGGCCGCGCCGACCTGGCCGGAACCGTTGGCGACTACCATTTCGATTGTCCGCTCGACAACATGCTTTTCGGCTTCAAGGGCGTGAAAGGCGAGGATGTAAAAGCACTGCTGGAAAAGGGTGCCTCGGACGAGGAAGTGGTGAGCTGGCTCGACAGCCACGGCTCTTCCAAGAGCCCTGAAGAGATCAAGGCCTGGGCCGCCGGCGTTGAAGGCGCCCGGCCGTACGATGATCCGGAGCGTAGGGAATGGTTTTCCGGCGAGTGCGCTAAAATCGGGCTTGACCCGTCCAAGAACACCCTGTTCGACTGGCTTGAGGCCGACGACCGCACGATTGGCGCGCACTAGTCGGCGTGTGTCGGAACTCACGGCAGGCGCGAAACATGCCGACTGCCTGCAGCCCGAGGTCCCTGCGAACAGTCGTCCGCGCAGGGGCCTTTTTTTGATTGCAGGGGCGGATCGTTGCGAAGGCAATGCTGTCAGGCCACGCCACCGTTGGCACCCAGGTTTTGTCCGGAAATCCAGCCTGCCTCGGCGCTGGCCAGGCCACGACCCGGGCGATGTCCTCGGGCACGCCGATGCGTCCCAGGGCGGCCATGGCAGCCAACCGCTCCATGCCTTCCTTGGTTTTCCCCGCCCGCAAAAGCTGCCTGCCGACCGGCCTCGCGCAACGCATAAAAGACCGCTTTGACAGCGACTGGCCGCATAAATTCACAATCACCTTTGCGCCTGCTTCGGCGAGGTGCCGGGCGATGGCTGCACCGATGCCGCGTGACGAGACCAACTTTGGAAGAAAGCGAGAGCATGGGTAACTGAAGCTGGTTGTGAGGAATTGGCTACGCTCTGCTTAGCCGCCCGATCGCGCCGGGAAACAATCGGACGCACCGCTGGGCCGAACCGGAACGTACCGGAGGTATGAAAACCGTCTGGATTCTCGGTGATCAGCTTTCGCTGCACAACGCCGCGCTGAACGAAGCGGACAAGAAAACGTCGGTGGTCTTGATGGTTGAATCCAAGGCCCGCAGTCAACGGGTCGTTTACCACAAGAAAAAACTGGTCCTCATCTTCTCGGCCATGCGGCATTTCGCGCGCGACCTGCGGGACCGGGGCTGGCAGGTCGATTACCACGCCCTTACGGACACGCCCGAGTTCGGCGTCGGCTTGCAGCGCCACATCGAGACGTTCGCGCCAGAAGAAGTTCTCCTGACGGAACCAAACGACTGGCCGATGATGGAAACCGCCAAACAACTTCCCGTCCGCCTGGTGCCGACGGGCCAGTTTATCTCGACCCGCGCCGGCTTTCAAAAATGGGCCGGGCAATCAAAGCGGTTGCTGATGGAAATGCATTACCGGCGGTTGCGCAACGAAACCGGCTACCTCATGAACGACGGAGAACCGGAGGGCGGCCAATGGAATTACGACGCCTCCAACCGGTCCACCTATGCCGACTGGCACCGGCAGGCGGAACCACGTCCCGAACCCCCTTCCGTCCTTCCGGACCCGATCACGGAAGGGGTGATGAAAATGGTTGAGGACGTTTTCCCGGAAAATCCGGGCCGGGCCGAAGGGTTCTGGCTGCCGGTGGACCGAGAGCACGCCCTCGAGTGGCTCGATGGGTTTATCCGTCACCGGTTGATCCGTTTCGGTTCGTTTGAAGACCTGATGGTTCAGGGCGAGCCGGTTCATTTTCATTCCGTGCTTTCGCCCCTCTTGAACTTGGGTTTGCTCACCCCGCACGAATGCATCGAGGCAGCGATCGACGCTTACCATCGGAAGGAAGCACCGCTCAATTCCGTGGAAGGCTTTGTGCGGCAGATCCTGGGGTGGCGCGAATTTATCAACGGCGTCTACTGGCTGAAAATGCCCGACTACAAACAGTCAAACTACCTCAACGCGCAACTGCCCCTGCCCCGGTTTTTTTACACCGGCGACACCGAGATGAACTGCCTGCGACAGGTCATCAAGCAGGTATTGAACCTCGGTTACAACCATCACATTCAGCGTCTCATGGTTCTCGGCAACTTTTTCCTCATTGCGGGCGTGATTCCGCAGGAGGCGGAACGCTGGTACCTGGAAATGTACGTGGACGCGTACGACTGGGTGATGGCCGCGAACGTGCTCGGCATGATCCTTTACGCTGACGGCGGCTACATGGCGACCAAGCCGTATGCGGCGGGCGGCAGCTACATCAACAAAATGAGCAATTACTGCCGGGATTGCCGTTTCAAACCGACCGTGAAGGTCGGCCCGGATGCCTGCCCCTACAACTACCTCTACTGGAACTTTTACGACCGTCACCAGGACGAGCTCCAAGATAATCCCCGGGTGTCCATGATGGTGCGTGGCTGGCGCAACCGGCCGGAGGCGGAAAAACGCCAGGTTCGGGACAGCGCTCAGGCGTTCCTGGAAGGATTGCAGGCCTGAGGTTTGATCTTGCCGGGATCTTTTTGCTTTGCAATTTGACTTGGCTGGGCTACCTAAGTCCTCCCCGCGAATCCTGGGAGGTTGCCATGCACATTATCGGTAAGATCGAAAGTGAACAACTTAAGCCTGACATTACTCCCTTCAAAGTGGGTGATACCATCAGGGTGCACACCCGGGTGGTGGAAGGCGATAAGGAAAGAATCCAGATCTTTACCGGCATCGTCATCGGACGACGAAGCACCGGTTTGAACGAATCCTTTACCGTGCGGCGCATTTCTTACGGAGAAGGGGTAGAGCGCGTTTTCCCCCTGCATTCGCCGCGCATCGCCAAAATCGAAGTGGAACGCCAGGGCAGTGTTCGCCGGGCCAAGCTGAATTACCTGCGGGGCCGCAAAGGCAAGCAGGCAATGACCGTAAAAGAAAAAGCCGCCTAAAGGTAGCTTGGTACAGGAGTCAAATCGGCATGATTTCTGCCGTGACTCCGTTGGACCCTGGCTGTCTCGACCGGGTAAACGCCTGTTGGGCGCAGTACCTCGGCTGTACCGGAAACTTTAAACCGCCAGACGGCGCAGGTGCTGGCAAGATATGAGCTCTGGGGCCACTATGTCGCGCACCTGTCCGTCGTCACCCATCCTGGGTTCCGCGGTTGTGGCCAGGCGACTGCTGCGGTTGCCGCACTGACCAGCGCCGTTCTGTCCAGGCATTTGGTGCCGCAATACCGGACGCTCGAAGCAAATACGGCCTCGATGGCCGTCGCGTACCGGATCGGTTTCGTGCCGCACGCCACGAGCCTGGCGGTTCGGCTTGGCTCGTGAGGCGTGGGAAGCCCTCTGAGCGCGAACCAATCAATCAGGACTGCCGATCCATCGTAACATTTGCCCGCAGCCAAGCGGCAATACACTGAAAAGTAAAGTCGTTGGCCTCGTAAAGCCCGGCGATGAAGCTGTAGGTTGCTTCGGAGCCGGCCGTGATACGGGCGCCATTAATCGCGAGAAAGGTATAAGTTGCGGCGAACCCGACCCTTTTATTGCCGTCAATGAAAGGGTGATTCTGCGCGAGGCTTTCCCACAAGGCAGCCGCTTCCTCGATCAAGTCGGCGTAGTAACCGGTCTGCGGCCGGAAAAGGGCGGCTTCGAGCAGGCCGGGATCGCGAACGCCGCCAGAACCGCCGTAGCGCTCGATCTGGTCGTCATGGATGGCGAGCACTTCGACAAACGTGAGGTGGTCGGTCATTCAGCCAACTTCTTGTAGAGGCTGCCGAATTTTTCATGACTGGCAAGATACGCGCCCATGACGTGAGGACGGGGCCGGGCCTTGCGGTGCTTTTCGACCAGATCGGCAAGCGCTTCATCGACAAGCGCCTGAAGCTGGCGGCCTTCGTTTCGCGCGAGTGCGCGGACGGCGGCAAGGATGTTCGGATCGACCTGCGTTGCGAATTTTTCTCGGGCCATGACGATGCTGCTTTCAATCTTTGCAGTGTATCATGATGAACCATGAAACGTCAAGAAACCCACACCGTCGTGTTGACCGGGCATCGCCGACGTTTGCGGGAGCATTACACCTAAAACACTTTAATTTTTAGTTGCTTCATCACGGTGCTTCAGGCAGGGTCGCGGGGTGCCCCGATCCCGTCGTTGCAGCTTGCGGTACGAAAACCGGCTTCGTAAAGCGGGCTGTGGTTGCATCGCTGGCGTCGACGAAGTGGGCCGGGGTCCGATTGCCGGACCCGTTATCGCCGCGGCGGTCGTGCTGCCGGTCACGTTTCGATTGCGAGGCCTCACCGATTCAAAGCAGCTGAGCCCGGCCGTTCGCGAAGAATTTTTTGCGCGGCTCACCTCCAACCCGAACGTTCACCATGCCGTGGGGTTTGCGTCGGTGGCGGAGATCGATGAAATCAACATCTTGCAGGCTGCGCACCGCGCCATGCTGCGAGCGCTTGGAACGCTCACCGCAGACCCGGAACATGTCCTGGTCGATGGGCTTTTTGTCCGCTCCCTGCCCTACCCTCAAACGGCGCTGGTTGGAGGCGATGCGTTGTCCCTCAGCATCGCGGCCGCCAGCGTGATCGCCAAGGTCACCCGTGACCGGCTCATGGAAGGCTGGCACCAGCGCTTTCCGGTCTACGGTTTTGACCGCCACAAAGGTTACCTGACCAGGGATCATTTCGAATCGTTGCGCCGCCATGGACCCTGCCCGATCCACCGCCGTTCTTTTGCGCCTGTGGCGCAGACTTTGCCGTCTTTCTGTCCCAAGAACCCGAACCCGGTCTCACCTTGACCTCGGCCGGTGGGGCGAGAAACTGGCCGCCCGCCACCTGCGCCGCGTGCACGGGTTCAGGATTCTTTACCGGAATTTCCGGTCCAAATTCGGCGGCGAAATCGATCTGGTCTGTCGCGATCGCAAAGCGAACACGCTCGTTTTCGTGGAGGTGAAGACCCGTGCAAGCGATGCCTTCGGCGCTCCTCGGTTTGCCGTCACGTGGGCCAAACAGCGCCGGATCATCAAGGGCGCGAGAGCTTGGCTTCGCTTGTTGAATTCACCTGAGGTGCTGTACCGTTTCGATGTGGTCGAGGTGGTGGTGCAACCGAAGCCTGAGGTGCGCTTGATCCGAAATGCATTCCAAGTACCGGACGACATCTATCATTAAGCATGGCAAAATCCTGTAACCGCCCTTTTTCCCTCGCCTCATTGGTTTGGACGTTGATTACCTGATCGTGGGCCAGGGCCTGGCCGGGTCGCTCCTGGCGTGCCTGCTTCTGCAAAGGCAACGGCGCGTGCTGGTCATCGACGACGGGCATCGCACGGCGGCTTCGCTGGCGGCGGCTGGCATCATCAACCCGATCACCGGCAAACGGCTGACCCGCCCGCAGTTGGTAGACGACCTGTTAAACCACGCCTACTCCACTTACCCAGACCTGGAGCGTTTCCTCGGGGCCCGGTTCTTTGCGCGACGCGTGGTCCAGCGGATGCTCGTGTCCGAGGCAGAGGCCAGGTTATGGAGAGAACGCCGAGGTGACCCGGAGTACCGCCGTCATCTTGGCCAACCGGACGACCCGCTTCCGCCCGGGATGCGATCGGATCATGGCGCGTTTTCTATCGCCACGGCCGCCCAACTGGACGTGCCCGCCTTCCTCGCCGCTACTCAGCGCTTGCTTCGGGCCGGCGGATGCCTGCGCGAAGGGCACTTTGAGCACACGGCCGTTTGGGCGGATGAGAACGGGGCCGGGTACCAGGACGTTCGCTGCCGGTTCGTGATCTTCTGCGAAGGCTACCGGATGACGGATAACCCGGCGTTCAACGCCATCGAACTCAACCCGGCGAAAGGAGAAATCCTGGGAGTCGAGGCTCCGTCGTTCGTCTCCGACCGCATTTTCCAAGGTGGTAAATGGCTGTTCCGCAACCTGAATGGCCGCGTGCTGGCGGGAACCACGTATTCCTGGGATGCCCTCAACGAACAACCGACCGATGGCGCGCGGGATCAGATCCAGCATGGGTTGCGGCAGTTCTACACCGAACCCTGCCGCGTCATTTGGCAGCGAGCCGGAGTGCGTCCAATCATTCGCGTCGATAACCGGCCGGTGACCGGCGTGCACCCTGCCCACCCCCGCCTGGCCATCCTCAACGGCCTTGGTTCAAAGGGCGCTTTGCAGGCTCCGTTTGCCGCAAAACAGTTGATCGCCAAGTTGGAAGAAAACCAGTACATTCACCCACACATCGACGTATGCCGGGTATCGCTATGGAACAAACGCCGGTTCGCCTGACCATCAAGGGGGCGGAATGGCTGGAGGGAGTGTTACGGGATGGGGCGTTCGCCGTCGACGCCACCGTCGGGAACGGCTACGACACACTTTTTCTCGCGCACCGGGTTGGCCCTGCCGGTCACGTGCTCGGGTTTGACGTGCAAAAGGGCGCGCTCACCAACGCCACCGAGATGCTCCGGTTCGCCGGGCTGCTTGACCGGGTGACACTCACGCTCAGCTCACACGCCGAGATGGGCCGTTTCCTTGCCCCGGAACGACGAATCGCGGCCTGCACGTTCAGCCTTGGCTTTTTGCCCCGGGGCGATCGACGCATCACGACGCGTCCTGAGACCACCCTGGTTGCCCTCGATGCGGCAGTGACCCACCTCGAATCACATGGACGCATCACGATCCTTGCCTACCGCAAATCGCTCGATGGCGAAGAGGAATACCAAGCGGTAAAGGCGGCTCTCGCCGAAAAGGATGGCGTCGAGGTAACGGAGTGGATGGGATCCCAGCCAGAAGCCGACGCGCCGAGGCTCTTTCTGGTGGCTGCAGCAACCGGACCCGGCACAGAAAATTAGGCCCTGCTTTCCAACCCGGATGCCGGCTGCTGGGCTCAGGCCGGTACCTCGACAAAAACCTCGTCTCCCTGCAGGACAACGGGAAACGTTGCAACGGGCTCGGTGGCCGGCAAGGTAAGCGCCTCCCCGGTTCTTAACGAGAAACAAGCGCCGTGCCAGGGGCAGATGAGGGTTTCTCCGGCGAGTTCACCTTCTGAAAGCGGCAAATCCGCGTGGGTGCAGATGTTTTTGATGGCCAGAAAGGCGCCGTCTACGTTGAAGACCGCAACGTCGACATCATCGAGGCGTTTCACACCTCCCGGTCTAAGCTCGGACTGGTGACAAACTCGGCGCAACCCCATGCCCGGAGAGTGTGGCGATCCAAGCTTGGAAATCAAGGGTGAACGGAATCTGGAAGAACTGCACGTCGGCACTTGAGTCAGAGGCCTTTGGGATCGATTACGTCCGTATGCGGACGGTGGCTGCGCTCATCCTTTTGCTTGCGTTTTCCAGTCGGTCAAGTCCCGCCGAACAGATCCTGGAGGGATTTACCACGGTAAGCGGCACGGGGTTCGCCTTTGAATTGAAAGCTCCCCGTGGCTGGTTCCTTGATGACGGCGCCGCCCATGAGCAAGGGCTGAAGGTGGTCTTTTACCCTCGCGATACTTCGTGGGACAGTTCCCCCGCGGTTTGCTACGTCCAGGTGCGGACGTTGGATAACCGTGTACGCCGGGTAGAAGATCAGGTGCAGGACACCTTGCAAAACCTGCGGCAGCATGGCGAGGCAACTCCCCGAGCACGCCTTCTCCGGGTTATTACCACCCAGGATGCCAGCAAAGCCCAGGTGTACCAGATTACCGGCATCCAATCGGGCACCGAAGAAGCGGTTGCTTACGTGCAAGGAAAATCCTCGATTCATTTCATCACCCTGTCTGCGCGCGACCCGGCAGCGTTCAAAACGGCCTGGGCCGCTTTTGAATCATTGGTGAGTTCGTACGAAGACCTGACCCAACCGGCGCCCGCAAACGGATAGCCGGGAACTCCGGCAACGATGTCCGAAACCTGCTGATGAGAAGACTGAACTTGCGGTGCAAAGCAACGCCCGGCCGCTACGTCCGCAAGTGGCCATGACGCAGAAGGAATCTGCGGAACAGCTTTCAGGCAGCCTCATGGAGGCCCGTTTGCAGGCGGCAGAACGCCATTTCCGGCAAGCCATCCCGGCGTCAGCCGTCTTCGAGGCGCGACCGGTCTTTTATGACGGCGAGACCCTGCGGTTGTGGGCGCCGCTGGAGGCCAACCGGAACCACCAAGGAGCTTTCTTCGGGGGTAGCGCGGCAGCGATAGTCACCTTAGCAGGATGGCTTCTCCTGTTTTTTAAATTGCAGGATCTGCACGAGAACGCATCGGTGATCATCCAGAAGAGCACGATGCATTACCTGAAACCAATGTGCGCCGACGTGGTGGCCGTGGCTCAACTGGCCCCGAACGAGTCGTGGCCCCGCGCGCAGAAAGCGCTTCGCCGGCATGCCAAAACCAAGCTGCGGGTCCGGGTGGGGTTATGGGAGGGCGTGGAAGAAAAAGCGACGTTCCAGGGTGGCTAGGGGCTGTTGCGAGAGGGTGGTTGATACTGCCCGAAGGAAAACAGGCGTTGGTTGCGGCACGGGCAACAGCACAGCCCTCCTGGTCCAACGCTGGCCGCAGGCTCAGGTTATTGGAGTTGACAGTTCAACACCGATGCTGGC
>DASWVC010000333.1:0-4156 GCA_036401335.1 Chthoniobacterales bacterium | reverse complement strand
CGCTGCCGTTGGCCGCCGGAAAGTTGTTTCGGTTTGCGGTCAAGCAGTTCGTCCAGGTGCAGCAGGCGCGAGGCTTGATCGACGCGTTTTCGAAGCTCGGCCCGGGAGAGGTGCTGCAGCTTCAGGCCAAACGCGATGTTGTCGAACACGTTCAGGTGCGGGAAGAGGGCGTAATTCTGGAACACCATGGCAATGTTCCGCTTGGACGGGTGCGCCGTCGTGATGTCACGTCCGTCAAGCTCGATGCGGCCGCTCGTCACGGTTTCCAACCCGGAGATTGAACGCAAAAGGGTGGTCTTGCCGCAACCGCTCGGCCCGACGAAAACTACAAATTCTTCCCGTTCAACCGCCAGGTTGATGTTCTTAAGGGCATGAAAACTGTCGTAGTGCTTATCGACGTCGGTGATCTGCAGGTAGGCCATGGTGAAGCAATGAACAGCAATGAACAGCAATGAACAATGAACAGCAATGAAGATCAGATCCGGGTGCAAGGAGATCAGGCCAGCTCGCCATCCTCGCCAAGGGCCCCATGGCGAAAACCGATAGCCATAACGGTTCAGATCCCCATGGCTTCGGGGCTGGGCTGGCTGGGCTTGACTAACTCCTCGTGGCGGACCAGGCGCACGGACAAGGCCCGTTCATTGTCATCGAAGACCGTGACCACTCCCGGGCTGCACCGCAGGTAGGCTTGACGGCCGAGTTTACGGCCGAGCTGGTTGCTGCATTTCACCCAGACGGTGTGCTCGCGAAGCCGCACCGCCGCCAGGTACTGACCGGCCACGCCGAGAAACTTGCGCAGAACTTCGCAGGGAACCGCGTCGGCGCTGGCGTCCAGCCGAAGCTGAACCTGTTCGGGTCGGACTCCGAGGACAACTTTATGGCTGAGCCGCGCGTCCATGGGAAGCTCACCGGAAAGCCTTACCAGGTAAGGGAAAAGATCCGACCGCAACAAGCCGGCTCCTGAAGGCGGAATCGGGTGATCAAGGAAGCTCATCCCGGGGTTCCCTAGAAACCAACCGCCGAACCGGTGGCTCGGGTGATTGTAGACTTGGCGGGGGGCATCCTGCTGGAGCACGGAACCGTCCTTCATCAGGACGATCTGGTCAGCGAGGGTCATGGCCTCATTCTGGTCATGCGTCACGTAGACAATGGTCTGTTTCAACTCCTGCGTCAGCTTTTTGAGGTCTTGTTTGAGACGGAATTTGGATTCCGGGTCGACGTTCGTGATGGGCTCATCAAACAGCAGGATGGACGATTGCCGGGCCACCGCGCGGGCAAAGGCGACCCGCTGCCGGGTGCCGTTGTCAAAACGGCTCGGATCTTTGTTCACGCTGCCGTTTAACCCAAGGAGCTGAATCGCGTTTTCCACCCGCTTACGCCGCTCGGCTGGAGAGAGTTTCTGCTCCCGAAGCGGCAGTTCGATGTTCTCGAAAACACCCAGTCCGCGGTAAATGGTCGGGTACTGAAAAACCATCGCGATGTCCCGCCGGCGCGGCGGAAGGTTTGTCACGTCCTGATCCGCGATCCAAACCTGGCCGGAGGTCGGCGCCTCCAGGCCGGCGATCATGCGCAGGATCGTCGTTTTCCCGCACCCAGAAGGCCCCAGCAGGCACGTGGTCGTGTGGGGAAGAAAACGCAAACTGACCCCTTTGACTGCCTGTAAACCACCGAAACGTTTGGTGAGGTGGACCAGCCTGATTTCGGACATGGGTTAACTCCGGGAAAAGGTCGGTGCAGCCGCGGCCAGGGAATCCGCAGAGAAGACGTTTTCGCCCGTATCGGCATCAAAACAGAGCAGGTCTTCGACGGGCACCGCGAAAGGCACCGTGTCGCCGCCCACGGGCGTTGCCTGACCGTTGGACCATGCCCCCACCAAACGGACACCGTTCACTTCGAAATAAATCAGGGTTTCAGCGCCAAGATCTTCCCGCAGCATGGCGTGCCCGGTGCCGTGCAGGCTTTGGTATCCGGCCGGTACGCCGAACAAAATGCTTTCGGGTCGGAAACCCACGACGACGCGCTGCACGCCTCCCGGAAAACCGGGCACGGAAAACTCTCCCAACGCCGTCCGGCACCGGCCCCCGCGCAACTCGCCTGGAACCAGGTTGGCGGCCGGAAGCCCAAGCAGTTGCAAGGTCCGCACCTGACGAGGGCGGTAATAAAGCTCGTTGAGTTCGCCCTGCTCCAGAAGGGTGCCTTCATCCAGAATGAAGACATGATCGGCCAGGGCAAGGGTCTCAAGCGGGTCGGAAGTGGTGTAGATGAAGGTGCCATCGACTTCGGACAGCATCTCGCGCAAGTCGACAAAAAGTTGTTCCCGCAATTTGAAGTCGAGTCCGACGAGCGGGTCGTCAAGAATGAACACCGACGTCTCTTTGATCATCCCGCGGGCCAGGGCGACCCGCTGCTTTTCGCCGCCGCTCAATTGGTTCGGGTATTTCTCCAGCAGATCCGTGATGCGCAACTTCCTCGCCAACGTCTCCACTTGCGGCCGAACCTCGCTCCGCTTGCGCCCGGCGAGCGTGAGTGGGTAAGCAATGTTGTCGCCTACCCGGAGGTGGGGGTAAAGGGCGAAGGATTGCGGCACGTAACCGATGCAGCGGGTGCCCGCCTGCTCTCCGGTCACGTCTTTGCCGCGCAGCAACACGGTGCCCGCCCCCACCGGTTCGAGCCCCATGATCAACCGCATCAGAACCGATTTGCCGGAAACGGGGGGACCTAACACCACCGAGAAACGGTTCCTGGCGAACGCCGCGCTCACCCCGTGCAGCACGCGGTGCGGGCCGTAGGATTTGCTTACGTTAACCAACTCGATTTCTGCCATGCGGTTTCCTAAGAACCATTGGGGTTAGCCGCGATCCGCGCGAGGATCGGCACCAGCCAAATGCCAATGCCGAAAACGGCGGCAATGATGGCTAACCCTACGGCCAAGCGGACCAGGGTGCTGATCAGGTTGGCTTCGGGAGGGATGTTGCCGGCCACCACTTGAAGCAGGGCCGATCCCATCAGCAGGATAAGGCCATACCGATAAACATCGGCAGACTGGTTTTGCGCCACCAGGACAAAGCCGGTCACGATGCCAACCAGCAGCACGATCTGCAATTTGCTGGCGAAAGGTAGACGAAAAAATTTCATGGGTTGGGGATGGCGCGCATTCTGGTTTTGCTCACCTACACCTCCCCGCGCACCGTTCCGAAGGTCATGCCCACGAGCAGGTATTTCTGGAAGAAATAGAGCGCAACGACCGGCGGCACCAGGTAAACGGTGCCGAGCGAGGCCACAAACGTCCAGTCAACCCCGCCGGCCTGGTACGAATTGGATACCAACAACGTGGGGATGGTCGTCGTGTTTTTTCCTCCAAGAATGAAATTAAAAAGGAACTCGTTCCAAACGAAAATCAGGTTGAACACGAACGCCGCAATCAGGCCAGGTTTAACCTGCGGCAGGATCACTTTGAAAATGATATGAAACCGGGAAGCGTTGTTGGCCAACCCGGTTTCGTCAAAACGCAAAGAAACCCCATCCATGAACCCTTTCAGGATCCACAGCGAGAACGGGATGCTGAACATCGCGTAAAACAAGGTCATCGGCCAGAAACCGTCTTTCCATCCCAAAGCCGCGTACATCAGGTAGACCGGCACCACCACGGCTGCGCCCGGCACCATGCGGATCGAGAGAATCAGGAACATGATAAAATCCGTTCCGTACGGCTTGAACCGGGACAGGGCGTAGGCCGCCAAAAACGAGATGACGATGGCGATAGACACCGAAAGCAACGAAATCACGAGGCTGTTGCCGAACGTCGGCCAGAACGCTTCGCGATGGAACAAGTCGCTGAAATTTGCGAGGGTGGGTGTGAAGAACCATTGGGGGGGAATTGAAAGCAGGTCCTGCTTGGTTTTGAAGGCCGATAGGATGATCCAGAACACCGGGAAAAAATAGGCCAGCGCCACCAGCCAGAGCGTTCCCCAGTAAACGTAGGTTTTCCAGGCCCGCCCGTTCATGCCGGGTTTTTCCGCCGGTGAAGGTTCAGGAGGTAAAGGAAAATGGCCGTAAACGAGATGGCCGTGAGCAGCGTGATCACCGCCACGCCGGACGTCCATCCGATGCTGAAGGCTTCAAAAGCCTTGCGGAACATCATAACCCCAATTACCTC
>DASWVC010000332.1:0-14411 GCA_036401335.1 Chthoniobacterales bacterium | reverse complement strand
TTGCTCGAGGTCGGTCAGTTCGGCCAGGCAGGGGCGCAGCTTGCCCAAGCCTTCTTCGAGGGGCGCATAAAGTCCGAAAAAACATTCCAAGACTGACCGGTACGTAAACAGGTCCAGGTTATCGGCCAGCAGCGGCAATTCTCGTTCCAGCGCAGCATGGTAGGCCGCAGTCCCGAGCCGGAGCCGGGCGATCGGATCGACGCTCAATTTGGTTCCGCGAACGTCTACCGTGGTGTCCATACGGTCATTAACGTCTGACCGGACAGGTTCTTAAGCTCGTGAAAAGCGTGACCGGCAACTGGATGAGCCGCCGCCGGATCCGGCGGATCAGATCGGGGCGGGAGCGGCGTCCGGGGCGGGCCGGTGAGGGTTGTGCACGGCGATCTGCCATCGCTCCAAAGCGGCTTGCAGCTCAGCCGGGCGGACCGGCTTGCTGAGGTAATCATCCATCCCTGCCGCCAGGCACTTTTCGCGTTCTCCCTGCATGGCGTGTGCCGTCATGGCAATGATGTGGATGGGCGCTTTCCACGGGCACGGTGGATCTGACCAGGATTCCTGTTCGCGGATGGCCCTGGCCGCCTCATAACCGTCCATTTCGGGCATCTGACAGTCCAGGAAAATCAGTTCGTACGGGACACGTCGCAATGCTTCGAGCACCTCCCGCCCGTTGGCCACGGCATCCGCCCGGTAACGCAACTTGCGCAGCTGGCCCAACGCTACTTTTTGATTGATGAAATTGTCTTCCGCCAGAAGAAGAAGGGCCTTCCTGAACTCCGGTTCAGTGCCGGACGGAGAAGCCGCCGTGAACGGAACCGCAATGACCTCGGGCCCGTCGGCCCCTTCCCTGCTGCGGACCTGGCTGATGATGCAATCAAATAGGCGGGATTGTTTGACGGGCTTGACGAGGTAGGCCTCGATCCCCCGTTCCCTTAATTGGGCTGAAGTGAGGGAATGGCCCATGGACGTGAGCACGATCAGACGCGTGTCGGCCAGGGCCGGGTCGGACTTGATCGCCGCTGCCAACTGAAAGCCGTCCATCCCGGGCATCTGCACGTCCAAAAGCGCCAACTCGTAGGGGCGGCCTGCCGCGGCAGCGGCCCTCAATTGCTCAAGTGCTTCAGCACCGCCGGCTGCGCTGCCCACCTGCATTTTCCACGCTGCAACCTGGTGACGCAGTATGCGCCGGTTGACGTCGTTATCGTCAACCACCAGCACCCGCACTTGCAGCAGGTCACGGGCTGATGCTTGTCGCGTTTCTGCCTCGCCGGTCTGCTTTTCCAATCGGGCGGTAAACCAGAAGGTGGAACCCTTATCCGGCTCGCTCCGGACGCCAATCTCACCTTCCATGAGCGCCACCAACTGCTTGGCGATCGCCAGGCCCAGGCCGGTGCCGCCGTATTTTCGGGTGGTGGAACCGTCGGCCTGGCTGAATGCCTCGAACAAGCGGCCTTGCGCCTCGGGCGAAATGCCGATGCCGCTGTCTTCCACCTCAAAGCGGATCTGCGCATGCGTCGGCGTTTCGTCCCCTCGCGAAACCCGGACCACGACCTCCCCTTTGCTTGTGAATTTCAGGGCGTTGCCAATCAGGTTGGTCAGGATCTGCCGCAGCCGGCCCGGGTCCCCCCGCAACCTCGCGGGCACGTCCGGTGCGATCGCGCCGGCCAGTTCCACCTTTTTGGCGTGAGCGCGTTCCGCCAAAAGGTCCAACGTGCTTTCAACCGTCTCGACCAGGTCAAAATCGAGCGTTTCAAACATGAGTTTGCCCGCTTCGATCTTTGAGAAATCGAGGATGTCGTTGATGATGGTCAGCAAGGCCTCTGCACTGGCCCGGATCGTTTCGGCAAACGCCCGCTGCTGCGGATTCAGGTCGCCGTCGAGCAGCAAACCCGTCATGCCGATGACCCCGTTCATCGGCGTCCGGATTTCGTGGCTCATGTTGGCCAGGAATTCGCTTTTGGCCCGAGCTGCCGCCTCGGCTGCTTCCTTGGCAATCTTTTGTTCGTTGGCTTGCCGCTGCACTTCAGCGGTGCGGGCGCGTTCGATCTGGCCGGTGACGACCCCGGAAAGGGTGTTGCGGAACTCTGTGGCGCTGTCGATTTCTGCTTCCGTCCAGGGCTGCGAGTGCAGCTCGACGGTCTCCTTCCAGGCGTCGAATGATTTGCGGGGCCCAAGCTTCGCTTTTCCCTGCTCCATGGAAACCGGTTTGGTGGGGTCGCCCGCCCATGTAACCGTGTGGATCACCTCCGGCCGGAACCAGAACACATAACAGCCCTGGGCAGGCAGGATCTGCACCGCCAGCAAGCCGCTGGCCCGCGACTTCCATTCCCGGGCCGGGGGGTAAATCATCGCCAACGTGTGCGTGGCAAACATCGGTTCGCCGGAGCTTGCAGCGAGCCAGTCCCGGAGGGCAATGAGGGCCGCGTCGCTTGGAACGCTGCCCACGGTGGTGCAGGTCTGGTCAAAAAGGACGGCAGCACCCGCGGAGGCCACAAAGTCCAGAAGGTGTTTTTGGGTTAACCCGCCTGCGAAATCGCCGATGGCGGCGATTTGCTCCAGGAACCCGGCGAGCATTTCGGTGCGCTTGAACCGGTACGCCTGCGTGGCGGCCGCGGCTCGCGCGCCGATTTGCATCGCGGTTACCTGCCCGAGAAACTGGCAATCCTGCCGGACCGCAAAAGGGCGGAACCATGGCGTGTTGTGGTGGCAGGCAATCATGCCCCACAGCTTGCCCCGAATCACGAGCGAGATGGTGAGCGTCGCCGCCACGCCCATGTTCCGGAGGTATTCAAGGTGGATCGGGGACACGCTCCTCAGCACGCAGCGGCTCATATCCAGGGGCGGGCCCTCCTCCAAGGCCAGCAGCGGCACCGGTGAGTAAGAGACACTCCGGATGAGACCCAGCAGCTTGCGGGTGTAAAGGTCGCGGGCCTGCCTGGGAATGTCTGAGGCGGGAAAGTGTGTCCCCAGGTAGGAATCCACTTCTGCCGACCGCGCTTCCGCAACCACTTCGCCGCTCCAGTCAGCTGCGAAACGGTACACCACCACGCGATCGAAACCCGTCAACCGGCGCGCTTGTTCCGCTGCCAGCCAGCAGACGTCCGCCTCCGTCACTGCCTCCTGAAGTGAGGGAAGCGCGCCCCGCACGGAGGGCGCGACCACGCCAGCTTGCGCGGGTTCCAGCTCCAGGATCAGATCGTTTTCGCAGCGGTGCAGGATGCCGTCAAAACGGACGGACGGGACAGCCCGCCCGATAAGGCACAACGGGTTTGCCATGCCGGAATCGTCCCATTGCGCCGCCTCGAGCAGCGCACGGGTTGACGCCTCCTCCAGGATCGCTCCCACGGGCCGGCCGAGCGCCATGTCCGGGGCAACACCCAGGAAATGAGCCACGTTGGCGCTTACCTGCACAACCACAAGGCCGGCGCCACGAAGCACCAGCAACGCGCCGTGCGGCTGGATCGAGCCTGGAATGGTGATCGGCTCGTGCTCGCAGGCGCTCAGATCGACGGCTTCGCTCATGGTTCCCCCTGTTCCGTCATCAGGCGCCATGAAAAACGTCCATGGCGGAGGGGTGCAAAAACCTTCGGCGGGTTGAGCACCCACCTTTCAAGGCAGTGCCTTGCCGATGGCGGCACTTGGTGGCACCCCTCCCCAGGGAGAAGACGCACCCAGCATGACAAGCAGCCGCGCACTCGTTTGACCAGTACATTATGGAATGTATTAATTATATATTTCTTGTAGAAGGTCAACCTGGGGTTTTGCCTTAACCGCCTGCGTTCAGCTGTAACGCCTTTCTTTGCTAAACATTTCCGGAATCAGCCGCTGCCGGGTGACGATCCGCTCCCCTTTCGCGCCTCCAGCCCGGTCAGGCGCCGCCGTCCAGGCAAAAAGCCCGCATTGCCCGGTCGAGACACCGGTAGCCTCAGGCGCCCCGGTGCGCTAAGGGGTTGTTTCCATGCCTCACCACACTGCGCTGATTTCTACGGTTGCCGTCGGCTTGGTCTACGCCTTGATCGGCGGCCTGATCGCCGCCCGTCTGCGGCTGCCTCCGCTGGTCGGCTACCTGGTGGCCGGCATCGCGGTGGGCCCGTTCACACCAGGGTTCGTTGCGGATGTGACGCTCGCACCGCAACTGGCGGAGATCGGCGTCATCCTGCTGATGTTTGGCGTCGGGATGCATTTTTCAATGGGGGACTTGCTGGCCGTGCGGAAGATCGCCGTGCCCGGCGCGTTGGTACAGATCGCGGCGGCCACGAGCCTGGGGGCGGTTTTGGCGCATTTCTGGGGGTGGGGATTCGGACCGGGCCTGGTTTTCGGGCTGGCGCTTTCGGTCGCGAGCACCGTGGTGCTCCTGCGCGCCCTAGAAGCCCAGGGGACCCTTCAGTCGGAAAATGGGCGAATCGCGGTCGGCTGGCTGATCGTTGAAGACCTGGTCACGGTGATCGTGCTCGTGCTTTTGCCGACCCTGGCCGGGGTGCTCGGCGGCCAAACCGGCGCGGCGGATGGCGAGGGCTCCCACCTGCTGTTAACGATCGGGCTGACGCTGGGCAAGGTGACAGCGTTTGCCGCCCTCATGGCGGCAGGCGGCGCACGCGTCTTGCGCTTCCTGCTCGCCCGGGTTGAGCGAACCGGTTCGGGAGAACTCTTCACGCTGGCGGTGGCAGCCATCGCCTTGGGAGTAGCCTACGGTTCGGCGGA
This sequence comes from Chthoniobacterales bacterium, assembly GCA_036401335.1. Classification (GTDB taxonomy): domain Bacteria; phylum Verrucomicrobiota; class Verrucomicrobiia; order Chthoniobacterales; family JAFAMB01; genus DASWVC01. Next base: position 9,713 of record DASWVC010000332.1, on the reverse strand, counting down.
ACTTTTCGGTGTCTCCTTCGCTTTAGGCGCTTTCATTGCGGGCATGGTGATCAACGGCTCGGACCTCTCGCACCGGGCGGCCCGAGACCTCCAACCGCTCCAGGATGCCTTTGGTGTGCTCTTTTTTGTAGCGGTGGGTATGCTTTTCGACCCGGCGATCCTCGTGCAGCAGCCGGGGCAGGTGATGGCAGTGGTGGCCGTCATCGTGGCGGGCAAGTCGCTGGTGGCCTTTGTCCTTGTGATCGTTTTTCGCTACCCGCTAAGCGTTGGGGTAACGATCGCGGCGAGCCTCGCGCAAATTGGCGAGTTTTCCTTTATTGTCGGTGAACTGGGGTTGTCGCTGCGGCTTCTGCCCAAGGAAGGCGTCAGCCTGATTGTCGCGGGTGCGCTGATCTCAATCACGCTCAATCCGCTGCTTTTCGCGTTCGGCAGACGCTTTGAACGACCCGTGGGCGCTGAAGCGGCGTGACCCTGGAGGGTTGAGGCCGAGGGCAGGGCTGGTGCCCCGGTTGCGGCCGCGGAACGGGTTCAATCGGCAAGTTTTTGGAGCGCCGTCGGCAGGTCCTCGCACGTAATAAACCGCACGTTGGATCCGTAGTGAAACCGGGACATGATGTTCAAACCGATGTCTTTGTGCGGATCGGGTACTACCCGCACGATTGTACCAACCTGCTTCTCGGAAAAAAGGTCCATCATCGCCCCGATTTCGGGCGCGCAGGAGAGGTCCATCGATTCCAGCCGGCTCAGATCAGCCAAGAGCCGGAAACCCGGCTTGACCTCCCCCAACAGGTCGCGGACCTGTTTTCGGGCCTGCCTGACTTCAAAAGCTCGCACGCGTTGCACCCACCGGAGCACGAGCAATCGGTTAGGCAAGTCAGCTTCAACGAAAAACATACCGGGTGCCTCGCGCGGACCGGCGCCAATGGCGTGTGCGGCGTGCCGGTCGGGGCGATCTACAGGTGTTCTACCTTACGGCCCGCTCGGGCGCAATCTCCAGGATGTCGGTCTTCTGCCGTTGCGTCTTCCGTCCGGTGATTTCCAGCCGGTTTATTCCCTCGTGGCAAATTGAAAATAGGATAGAGTCGAGCCGCGTGAGCACCTACAATGCGGGCACCGCGGCCGAGCCCACCGGGATCAGGGAGGATCGTCCGCTGCGCGGCCTGCCCTATCCGCACGATCAACTGCACCCGCGAATGTACGCAGCCGAACTGGCCGGCACGGCGTTCCTGGTTTTTGTGGGGCTTTCGGTTGTCATTGCGCTGTGGGGACGCGACGCGCCCCTGGCTTGGCTGCCGCTTTCTCCCGGCGCCCGCCGCTTTCTGAATGGATTCCTGTTTGGCAGCGTCGGTGCTGCCATTGCCTTTTCACCGATCGGGAAGATGAGCGGGGCGCACATCAACCCCGCCATGACGTTCGCTTTCTGGCTTGAGCGGAAGATGATGTGGCGTGACGCCGGCTTTTACGCCCTCGCGCAGTTGGCAGGCGCCGGGGTTGGCGCCTGGGCGCTCGCGGTCTGGGGAGGCATGGGAGCCAGCGTTGCCTGGGGTGCCTCCGTGCCGGCGCAGGGCGTGCCGGACTGGCTGCCGGTCGCAGCGGAGGCCGTCTGCACGTTCCTGCTCGTTTTTTTGATCTTCACCTGTGCAGCGCACAAAAGCACGCAGCGGTTCACGCCCTTGGTCAATCCTCCGCTTTTCGCCGTGCTAACCTGGCTCGAGGCGCCGCTTTCCGGCGCCAGCGCAAACCCGGCCCGCTCATTTGGACCGGAACTGGCAAGTTGGTCCTGGCAGGGCTGGTGGGTTTACTGGGCGGGCCCGTTGCTGGGTGCCGCGCTCGCCGTGGCGACCCTGCGTTGCGGCGTTGGGCGGCGCCCGCATGAGGCACGGCTGTTCCATTTCGGCCATCATGGCGCCACCGGCCCGAAAACCTGAGCCTCGACTTTTGTTGCCGACTGCGGAGCTTTGTGCTTTCGGCCTCCTGACCGGTTACCCTAGAAAACTACCATGCCACTTCCTTCTGACGAAAAACTGATCGCCTCGAGCGAGGACATCCTGAAGCAGTTTGACGCCATCTTCGGCCTGCACCCCGGATTTCGACCCGCTCACGCCAGAGGGACGATGCTCAGCGGCACGTTCAGCCCGGCCCCTGAGGCGGCTTCCCTGAGCCGGGCGCCGCACCTTACCCGCGAGTCAACCCCGGTCACCGCGCGCTTCTCCAACTCCACCGGATTGCCGTTGATGCCCGACAACGATCCGAACGCCAATCCCCGCGGACTCGCGCTTCGGTTTCACCTGGCGGAAAGGGTTCATACCGACATCGTGGCCCACTCCGCCGATGGTTTTCCGACAAGAACCGGCCAGGAATTTCTCGAATTTTTGCGCGCCATTGCGGCGAGCGACCCTTCCAAACCGTCCCCATCGCCCGTAGAGGCCTTTCTGGGCACTCACCCGGCCGCGCTCGCTTACGTGCAGACGCCTAAACCAACCCCTTCCAGCTTCGCCCGGGAGGCCTATTTCGGGGTTACGGCACTGCGCTTCACCAACCAGGACGGCGTGAGCCGCCACGGACGGTACCGGATCATTCCGGATGCAGGCCTAGAACACCTGGACGACGCCAGTGCGCGGAGCAAGGATGCCAACTTCCTTTTCGACGAACTCACCGCCCGCATCGCGGCCGGCCCCATCAGTTTCCAGGTTCTGGTGCAGGTCGCAAACGACGACGACACGTTCGACGATGCCACCGTTCACTGGCCTGAAGACCGGCACCTGCACCCGCTCGGCCGTTTCACGTTGACGGCGGTGGTCGCGGACAGCGTACCTGCACAAAAAAGAATCATTTTCGACCCGATCCCGCGAGTGGACGGCATCGATCCTTCCGAGGACCCCCTGCTCGAATTCCGCGCCGCGGTTTACCTGCTCAGCGGCCGCCGCCGCCGTCAAGCTCCCGAGGCCTAAAGCCAATGCTGCCATGCCCTTTGTGCGTGGGCGGCATGCACGAGCGGTTCGCTTCCCTCACGTATGGCTTTGATTGATGTTCTGCTTGGCCGGCGCCTGGCTTCGTCGGAAGACAAAGAACAGCGAGTCAGTCCGGTTGCCGGTGTCGCCGTCTTCGGATTGGACGGGCTGGGCTCGGCCGCCTACGGGCCGGAAGCAGCCCTGACGGTGCTGCTCCCGCTCGGATTGGCCGGCCTCGGCTTCTGTCTGCCGATCCTCGGCCTCGTGGTCACGCTGCTGCTGATTGTGTACTTCAGTTACCGGCAGACCATCGTGGCTTACCCGAGCGGGGCTGGCTCGTACACGGTAGCCAAGGAGAACCTGGGCGAGCATGCCGGACTGCTGGCCGCAGTCGCGCTGATGATTGACTACGCGCTGAACACGGCAGTGGGCATTTCTTCGGGCGTGAACGCGCTCATCTCGGCCGTCCCGCCGCTGCAGCCTTACGCGCTGTGGATCTGCCTTTCGGTGCTGGTTTTGCTTACGTTCATCAACCTGCGTGGCGTTCGTGAATCGGCCCGGGCCTTCATGCCACCGATGGCGGTCTTCGTTCTGTGCCTGGGAGCAGTCGTGGTAACCGGCATCATCAAGATCATACTCTCGGCCGGCCACCCGCAGGCGCTCACTCCGCCTCCTGTCCCGGCGCCTCCCCAGGAGCAGGTCAGCTGGTGGTTGCTCCTGCGTGCCTTTGCCGCAGGATGCACCGCCCTGACCGGGGTCGAGGCGGTCAGCAATGGCATTCAGGCCTTTAAAGAACCCGTGATCGACAACGCCCGGCGCTGCCTGACCCTGATCGTGGCGATCCTGGCATTTCTGTTGGTCGGCGTTGCGTTCATCCTGCCTTTTTATCGCCTTGTCGCCACCGACCCGGGTCAGCCGGGTTACCAAAGCCTGCTTTCTCTCGTCATCGGCGCAATCTGGGGTCGAGGACCCCTCTACTACCTGACCATCGCGTCGATCCTGGCGGTTTTAAGCCTTTCGGCCAACACCTCCTTTGCAGGTTTCCCACGTCTCTGCCAGCGGGTCGCTCACGACGGCTATTTGCCTTATGCTTTTACGCTGAGGGGTCGCCGGCTGGTTTTTACCCAGGGCATCTGTGTGCTGAGCCTCGTGACAGCCGGGTTGCTCGTCTTTTTCAACGGGGTCACCGACCGGTTGATCCCGCTCTTTGCGGTGGGTGCATTCGGGACGTTTACCCTTTCCCAGGCGGGCATGGTCCGGCATTGGCTCAAGGAAGGGAAACGATCGCACGCCAGCGTCTTCATTAATGGGCTGGGCGCAGCGGCCACGGGGGCTGCGCTGGTCATCATTGTCGTCGCGAAGTTTACCGAAGGCGCCTGGCTGGTGGTCATCGTTCTGCCCTGCATGTACGCCGTGATGCTCGGCATCAAGGGGCATGCCTCAAAAATCGCCCGGCGAATCGCGGCTGCGCCGCACGTCAGCTTCAAGCCGTCGGAGCCGCCGATTGCTGTGGTGTTTGTCGATCGTTGGGATTGCGTGGCCCAAAAGGCGCTCCAGACTGCCTACACGCTGTCGCCCGAGGTGGAACTGCTCCACGTTGAGCACGAAGACGACCCGGAAAAACCAAGCGGGGATTGGCTTGAAGCGGCGGAGCAATCGGTTCAGGAAGCGAGGCTCCCGCCCGCAAAGTTTGTGTTGTTGAAGTCTCCCTACCGGCGTGTCGTCAGCCTGATTCTGGAACACGTCTGGAAGTTGGAACGTGAAAACCCGGGCCGCCTGATCGCCGTGGTGATTCCCGAACTGGTGGACCGCTGGTACGTCAGTTTCCTGAACAATCAGCGGGCAGCCTTGCTGCGAACGCTGCTTCTGTTCAATGGCCATCCCCGTATCGTGATCATCAGCGTGCCGTGGTACCTGGAACGGCGAGCCAAGACGAAACGCGCCGTTTGCGAGGTGTCCCAGGAGGAATTTCCAGCGCGGCTGGACCGGTAGCGGACGCAGTCCCTGGCGACGACGTCGAGAAACCTATGCACAACATGAACACGAACGCCTGACAGAGGGAACCTGGTCTTCACCCAAGGGCCGCTTTGCCGGCGCGAGCACGGCCATTTCAAAAGCCTTGGCCGCGCGTTCGCCCGAGCGCAGGCTACGGAGCTCTAAGCCCTGCGAAGATTACGGCGGCGGAGGATACCCCCCCTGCTCGCTGTTATTTCCTTGTCAGTGTGCTGCCGGTAAGGTCAAAGGAAAGCTTGTGCCCTTCGATGAAACCAGACGTCACCCAGCACCGTGCAGCGCGTACCAGGACACCGGCGGTTTGGTGTACTTTGCACGGATGCTGGACAAGATCCGCCGCCACGCCGATGGCATGCTTTCCACCGACTACCTCGAGCACCTCGGCCGGGGGTCGGATGGCCGCTGCTGCCGGTTTTTGCAGGTGACCTATGCTGCGCTGGTCGAGCGCGTCCTGGCGGGCGGCACCGATGAGCAGGTTCTCGAGTGGTGCTTCGAGCAAGGTCGGAGGCCAAATGACGAGGAGATAAACATCTTCAGCAGTTTCGCTCGAAAGCGCGGGTGGCGCGACGATCGCGACGGCGGCACGCGCGCCTTGGAGGCACACAAGGAGGCCAATGGTCTGGGAAACCGTCCCGACATCGTGACCTTCTTCGACTTTTACGAAGTCGACGAGAGTCGTCAGCCCTGAGGTCGGCCTTCCGCAAAACGAGAATCGGTCCGGGACACGCTTTCTCCTCGCCGATCCATCCAGGCACCATGAAACCCACGAGCCGGCCAGGCGCTGGCGACCGGAGCGCGGCCGTTAAGAATGTGATCCGCGTCTCCAGCGGCAATTTCCTGGAGATGTACGATTTCATTGTTTTCGGGTATTACGCCGCCCCGATCGGTCGTACCTTTTTCCCCGTCCAGAACCCGTACGCTTCGTTGATGCTGTCCTTCATGACCTTCGGGGCGGGATTTTTGATGCGACCGATCGGGGCGGTGGTGCTCGGCGCCTACATCGACCGGTTCGGCAGGCGGGCGGGATTGCTGCTGACACTGGCATTGATGTCGGTGGGCACGCTGACGATTGCCTGTTTGCCCGGCTACGCGCAGCTGGGGTTGATCGCTCCCCTTTTGATCCTCTTGAGCCGACTGCTGCAGGGATTTTCGGCCGGCGTCGAGCTTGGGGGCGTTTCGGTCTATTTGTCGGAAATAGCCACGCCGGGCCACAAAGGTTTTTACGTCAGCTGGCAATCCGCCAGCCAACAAGTGGCGGTGATGGTTGCGGCGCTCCTAGGGGTGGCATTAAGCTCACTGCTTTCACCCCCCGTGATAGACCTGTGGGGCTGGCGAATTCCTTTCCTCGTTGGCTGTCTCATCATCCCATTTCTTTTTGTTTTACGACGGTCGCTGGCGGAAACGGAAGCTTTTCAGGCCCGGCAGCACCACCCGGCCATCCGACAAATCGCGCGAACGCTGGTCACGAACTGGGGCATCGTGCTGATCGGCATCATGATGGTCGCCATGACGACCGTTTCTTTTTACCTCATCACGGCCTACACGCCGACGTTCGGTGTGGCCGAACTGCACCTGACTTCGGTGATGAGCCTGGTGGTGACGCTGTGCGTGGGACTCTCTAACTTCCTTTGGTTGCCCGTGATGGGCGCCGCCTCGGACCGGTTCGGGCGTAAACCGCTCCTACTTGCCTTCACGCTTTTGGCGTTGCTGACCGCCTACCCGGCCATGCTCTGGTTGACGGCGCAACCGTCCTTCCTGCGGTTGCTTTCCGTCGAACTTTGGCTGTCATTTATCTACGCCAGTTACAACGGCGCAATGGTTGTAGCCCTCACGGAGGTAATGCCGGTGGAAGTTCGCACAAGCGGCTTTTCCCTGGCCTACAGCCTCGCAACCGCTCTGTTGGGCGGGTTTACCCCGGCCATCTGCACTTACCTGATTCATGCAACCGGGAACCGCGCCGTGCCGGGTCTCTGGATGTCGTTTGCAGCCGTACTCGGTTTGATCGCCGCCCTCCGGCTTCCACGTTCCGTGAACGCGCCGGGCGAAAAACATTCGAACCGACTGGAAGGACCACCCCGTGGTGACCGGGAAAAAAATGTTTCGGCGTAACGGCGTGGAAGTCAGCCGGTAGGGCGGCGAGTCCTTTCGCCGCCGGGTGTCGGGGTGTCCCTTCGCCGCCGGGAAACGTGACGTGCCCTCCGGTAGGGTCGGCAGTCCCTTGCCGACCGGGAAGCAGGTGTCGCCCCGGTAGGGGAACTTGCCCCCAAAAGCCCCGGCTTCGTCTCGTCCCTCTTGGAGGAGCGTCTTTCCGAAAGGAGTCCTGACAATCATGCCGTGCGGTTAGTCTAACCCTGGGAAAGGAAGAACAGCATTTCGCGGAGGGCGAACCGGTTCGTGATAGGCCTCGCATCCGCTGAGAAGAGAGCACGCGGTCTAAAGTGGGTAGCCAAGAAATTGATGTGCGACCAAGGCAAGCGTCGACGTGGCCGCGACCGCGCAGATGTACTCCGAGTGCGAGCCGCGGGTTCTGTACCGTAGTTTGCGGTATTCGTTGCGTTGCTCACGTCCTTCGGGCGGCATGCAAACAGGGTTAGCGGCCCGAAATTGATCCGTGGTAAACTGAAGCGATGAATGGCCTTCGATGCTATCGCTCTGGCGGCAGCGCAGGTGTGGTCCTCGAGGAGGCACCGCTGCCTGCAGCCGGCAGCGGTGAAGTCCTGATTCGGGTCCACGCCACCGCCGTCACCCCCGGCGAACTTGACTGGTACCCGACCTGGCATACTCGAGGGGGTGCTCCACGATCGCACCCCATCCCGAGCCACGAATTTTCCGGGGTGATTGAGGCCGTCGGCTCGGAGGTCGTGGGTTTAAGAAAGGGCGAGCCTGTCTACGGGTTAAACGACTGGTTCAGCGACGGCGCCGCCGCCGAGTACTGCGTGGCGTCACCCGCCGGGATCGCGCCGAAGCCGGCGGCCATCGATCACCTGCACGCGGCCGCCGTGCCGATTTCAGCGCTCACGGCCTGGCAGGCGCTCTTCGTGCGTGGAAGACTGGAGGCCGGCCAGAAAGTCCTCATCCATGGAGGCGCAGGGGGCGTGGGCAGTATGGCCGTCCAGTTGGCGGCTTGGCGGGGGGCATTTGTGGCGACGACGGTTTCAGAGGCGAATGCCGAATTCGTCCGAAGCTTGGGCGCCCACAAGCCCATCGATTACCGAAAAACCAGGTTCGAGGGGGCGGCGGCCGTTGCCGACCTCATCCTGGACCTTGTCGGTGGGGAGACGTTGGCGCGCTCATTCCGGGCCATCAAACCGGGCGGGCGCGTGGTGACGGTGGCCACGGACGCGGAATCCAGTGAAGACCCTCAGGTAAAAGGGGCTTTCTTCATCGTCGAGCCCAACCGGGAACAACTCGCGGAGCTTGCCAGGCTCATCGACGCAGGGACCATTCGGCCAATTCTTGGTGACGTGCTCCCGCTAGAGGAGGGCGCCCGGGCGTATTTTCCTTCCAAAAAGCCGAGCCGTGGCAAGGCGGTTCTCCAAGTCTCAACCCCATGACGGCGGCGCGTCGTGCCGTGTGCGGACCCCTAGAACGGTTCTGGCGCAAAATTCGTTTTGTCGGACAAAGCCAGAGGGTCTGGTCTTGGATTCACCTCAAGGACGCGGCTCTGGCCACCACCGCCGCTCTGATCGTGCCGCCCGGAATTTACGACGTCGTCGAGGACGATCCTTTCTCCGGTCAGCCGGTGGTTGCCGGCCTTTCGAGCGCTGGCTCGGGGCTTGGTTCTTATGGTCGAATTGTCAAGTATGGACCAAACCATGAAGATCCAGTCAATCGCACTAGCAACCGTGTTCGTAACGTTCGTGTTTGCCGGCGTCCCGACTGCTGGTTTGGCCGCAGGCCCGGAAGCGCCGCGCGAGACGATCACTCCGGCCTTTGCCCATACCCTCGCGAACGTCACCGGCAGAGTGCTCACCGCGCTGGTCGTCACCTATCCGCCGGGCGGCAAAACACCACCGCATCGCCACGGCCAGGCTTTCGTCATCGGATACGTCTTGGAAGGGGCTATCCGCAGCCGAATCGATAACGGCAACGCTCAGGTGTTCCATGCCGGTGAAAGCTGGACGGAGAATCCGGGCGTTCATCACATCGTGAGCGAGAACGCGAGTGGCACCAAGCCCGCAAAGTTGCTGGCAGTTTTTATTGCTGACGCCACCCAGAAAGACCTCGTCACGCTTGATCACAACTGAAAGCTCCATTTGGCGAAACCCGTGCATGGTTAAGGCCTAAATCGATTTGGCCACGGGAGCACAAAAAGTTGTGGCACGCTTCACGCGGAGACGAGGACAAAACGGGGGCTACGCGGCCTTCACCTCAGGCGGTCGCTTTATTCCGGGATGCCATCGCGATACGGTGGCCCGCCAGGTCCCGCTGAGCACTCGGGTCCGGACTTGCAGCTGGAGGTGAGCCCCAACGAGTGAGCCTCCCCCGGGGGGGGCGGCTCTCCCCCGCTTTGCGTGGTTTCGTACCAACGCGACCTGTCTTGGCATCGCATCCGTAAACCGCCTTTTTAGTCGAGCATCGGGGTTAGGCGGCCAGGAGCACCCGCCAGCGCAGTAAGTCGAAATTTGCGCGTCCGTACATCTGCCGTTTGAGGAGTTTAAGTCTGGTGGAGGGTAACGGCGGCACGCCGTCTGGCCAAGCAGCTAAGGCCGCCTGGAGGCGCCGGACGCCACACGCGCGGCCCGATTC
>DASWVC010000331.1:0-2210 GCA_036401335.1 Chthoniobacterales bacterium | reverse complement strand
GCCGAGGGGACGGCAACGGGTCGGCCGAAGTGCGGCAGGCCATCAGGGCCCCAGGTAAAGTGCTGAGCGCGCACATTTCGATCCTTCCAGCCATGATTCAGGCGTGTCTTAGCGTGGTAAAACATCAGCGGATCGCCGTCATGGTTGTTCACGAAGCTGCAATGGCCAAGGCCCCACACCTCTTCCGTCCGGGCAAACACAGGGCCTGTTTTCTCCCACGAAAGCGGGTCGAGCAAGTTGCCGTCCCGATTGACCAGCAACCCAAGGCAGGAATCGGCCATCCAGGAAGCCCCAGCGGAGTAGATCACACACGTCAATCCGTTTCGTTGCAGCACGGCCGGTCCTTCACAAACCGGCGCCCCGCAATTTTCCCACGGCTCGACGGGCTCGGCCAGCCGGACGCGTGGACCGCGAAGGCGGGTGGGGCTGTCCATTGAAGAAAGGTAAAGGTTCTGCGGGCCCCGCTGTACCCGTTCCCAACCCGACCAGAGCATGTAAAGCTCCCCCCGGTGGTCGCGAAGGACGGTCGCGTCAATGGCCCAGGTACCCGTTTGCAGCATACCGCAGTGACGGTACGGGCCGGCTGCATCCGCCCCTTCTGCTTCCAACGCCCAGAGGCGGTGGTTGCGGTTCCGTCCATTATCGGCGGCATAATAGATAAACCATTTCCCATTCAGGAAATGGAGTTCAGGCGCCCAAAGGTGCTTGGAGTGCGGTCCTTGCATGGGTGCGGTCCAGACGGGCACCGGCGCTTGGTGGTACAGGTCACGAACGCTGGAGGAGCGACGCAGCCACAATACCCGCCCGTCGGTGTTGAGGGCATGGTAAGTGCCGTCACGAAAAGTTACCCACGGATCCTGCGAAGGTTTGGGCAACAACGGGTTGGAGAACGTGGCGGAAGAGGCAGGAGAAAAGACCGGCTCGCAAGCCTTGGCGATGGTCATGGTGCCAGTGTTATCGGTCAAATCAGCCCTTTCTTAAACAGGTGCGCACACCTGCCCGCGTCAAGCTTCCGGGGGCAACGACGGCGCGCCTTTTTCTTCTCAGGTTTCGGATGGACAAGGGTCAGAAAGGGATGTCGTCGGGCTCGGCGCCCAGGTCAGGTTCACGCACCGGTTGCGGCCGCGGGGCCGGCGCCGCGCGTTTGCCCGAAGCTGCGGGACGCCGGGATTCCTCCTGGCCAGCACCGTTGCCGCCTCGATCCGAAAGCAATTGCAAGTTTTCACACACCACCCTGAGCTTTGACCGTTTCTGACCGCTTTGCTTGTCGTCCCATGTGTCCAGCTGCAACCGGCCTTCAATGAAAACGCCCCGCCCTTTCGTCAGGTATTGCTGCGCCACCTCAGCTTGGCGGCCCCAGACGGTCACATCCACGAAAGTGACTTCCTCACGCCGTTCGCCGCCGTCATCTGCCGGGATCACGCGATTAACCGCGAGGCCAATCTCGGCCACGGCTGTGCCCTTGGGCGTGTGCCGAAGTTCAGGGTCACGGGTAAGGTTTCCAATCAAAAGAACACGGTTCAAATTGGCCATAACGGGGATTGTCAAAGACGGTCGGGGACGGTTAGCAAAATGTTTGGAACGATGTTTAGCAAACTCCCGGCACCGTGGGCAACCCTGGGTTCTGCCGGGCAAGCTGCCATGACTCTATTGTGGCCGTTCTCAGCGGGATTGCAACATGTTTATTCTTTGTAGGCATCATCCGCGCTTTGGCTCTGCGAGCGGAACAGACGAAAGGAGCGCAATGCCCCACCGTCCTCACCTGGAAGGGGTCTCGGCGGCCCGTGCGCACCATGCGCTCGCGCCAACCAGGGCGGGAAAGCGTCGGCGTGGAGGCCCGGACGGCACCGTAAGGTCCCGGGTGCGCACGAAAGTTCCGCCAGGTGCGCAGGCTCATTTTGGAACAGAATTCCAACCACCGGTACTGCCCTCGGTCACGGAACCGGTCGCCCACGCCCCCCTACGGCTGGACCTGCAGCAAGACCCATTTCTGCGCGTCACTGCCGGTGCAGGTCGACACGTCGATGACCGCCCCGTTCTGGTTAGAACCACCGCGAACCTCAAGCGCCTTGCCGGTTTCAAACCCGGGGCTCAGCGTCCAGTAACCGTCCGCCGTGCGGGCAATGATCCAGCGTTGGTTGCCGCCCAGGTGATCGGCCCAGATGTCCACCGGAGTTCCGTCCGCCGTACCCGCCTGGGCCACCTCCAAC
>DASWVC010000330.1:0-1884 GCA_036401335.1 Chthoniobacterales bacterium | reverse complement strand
GGAAGCCGAAGTCCTCCTGTGGGTTTCCCGCGGGAAAACCAATGACGAGATCGCCATCATCCTCGGCATCTCCAACCGCACCGTCGGTAAGCACATGGAACACATTGCGAGCAAGCTGAACGTGGAGACACGGACAAGCGCGGCCGCAATCGCCTTGGAGGTGCTGGCGTTTCGGGGTGAAGTCTGTGGTGCAGACCTTGGCTATTCCCTCTCGGGTCAATAGTTTCATAATGTGACGCCATCCTGTTTTTGCGGTGCAGCACGCGCAAGAAGGACGACATTCCCGGGCCAGGCGTGGTGATCGACGGCTTTGTCGTGGAACTTTTGAATTCCCTCCAAACGGGAACTTTTTGGGTCGACAAGTGTAAGCTGGTGACGGGCGTCGTGGAGACGTTCCAGTGCTCCGTCAAGGTAGTGTCTGAGGGTAAAGGGGCTTGAGTTTGAGCCTCGTAGTCGACCCGTTCCGGTTGGCCCGAGGCCAGCGGCAAGGGTGCGCGCACGTCGGCTTTGCGGTTCAGTTGCTCCGCCCGGCGCACGGATGCCTTGCCTCCATCGGACGCAAACCGGCCACCGTGTTGACGTGCACCCGGACGGCCTAAGCGATGGCCGCATCGCTTTGGCTGGTGTGGGCCGCCTGCAGGATGCGGGCACGCTGCCGCTCGCGAAGCAACCGTTTGATGGAGCGTGCGGCCCGTTCCAACTCGACGCGCGCTTCCATCCCCAGGATCACCACGTGCATTTTGGCTGACATTAAGCGTTAACCTAGCACCATTGAATGCTACCTTGAAGATGCACTAGGTTAACCCTCTGAAACAAAAAGTCCTACAGCAGCGGCCCGGGTTGGCGCCGCGTTGGGAAGGTCCTTCATGCTAACTGGCCGGACCTTTAGCTCGCCTCGCGATACAACGCGCTACTGGGAGGCCGGCCCCCTCGACGGGCCGTTGATGATTTTCCTGCACGGATGGCCCGAAATCGGCCTGATCTGGCGCGCCCACCTGGAGGCCTTTGCGTCCGAAGGCTGGCGCTGCGTCGCGCCCGACATGCGCGGCTACGGCGGCTCATCGGCACCGGCTGACTCCGAGGGGTATGCGCTAAAGGAAATCATCGTCGACATGTCGACCAGACGGTCAGCGAGATGAACGCGGACATCCCGGCGACGCTTGCGTCAATCTATCGGCCTGGGAACCCTGCGTCCGTGGGCAAGGTCTCCCCTTCCGCCTTGATCACGCGCCACGGAGGCCGTTACGGTTCCGCGCATCGCGCTCAGCCGACGATGCCCGATCCGGCGCTCTGGCCGGCCGGCGACTTCGACGCCTTGGTCGAAGCGTTCCGTACCACCGGTTTCCGCCCATGTAACGCCTGGTACCTGAACGACACCGCCAACGTTGCCTACGCCCGCGCCACGCCCGACGGCGGCCGCCTGCGCCAGCCCGTGCTGTTCATCAACGGCAACTGGGACGCGTTCTGCGACATCACCCGCAGCCGCCTCGGAGCGCCCATTCGCCGCGCCTGCCAGGACCTTTCCGTGACGAACCTGGAAGCCGGCCACTGGCTGCCGCTCGAACGCAAGGCCGAAAGCGTCGAAGCCATCCGTTCGTGGATTGGAACGAGAGGGCTGTCATTTCATTATACCAGGAACGGATAAGGAAAGAACGATGCCCACCCCGATCACCTCGGCCGCCGAGGGCCCCAAAGAATACAACGTAAATACGAATGGCGTTTCCTTGCACGTAACTGAGCAAGGGGAAGGGCCAGCCGTTCTTTTCTGCCACGGGTTTCCGGATACTTCTTATACGTGGCGCGGACAGATGAAAGCCATCGCGTCAGCCGGATATCGAGCAATTGCTCCGGATATGCGCGGCTATGGACACAGTTCAGCACCAG
>DASWVC010000329.1:0-3869 GCA_036401335.1 Chthoniobacterales bacterium | reverse complement strand
GTTTCATGAGGCGGCACTCTTCGTCACCGCCCCCTCAAACGCCAGCCTGCAACGGCTGGGCGTCCGTTAAGATTTCGCCATATAAGAACGGCGCAACCCGTGGGAAAACAGACCTGCCTCCTCTCCGGCCAAGGCATCACTGCCGACTGCCACACGAACCGGAGTAGGTACCTCTCAGGGTCGGCTAGCCCGCAAGCGTTCGTTCAAGGCCGTTTTCTGTACCGGTTGGCGGGGACCTACCGTGGCCTGCCGCACCGTCCCCGCAATGGCACCAAGGTAACGACCTTTAAACCGTAACGGGGCACCGGATCGAGCGGCGGCCCGGTCGACAGGGCCGGTAGTCCCTTGCCGGTCGGAGCATGGGCCCGGTAGGACGGCGAGTCCCTTGCCGACCGGGGCATCGGGAGGCCCGGCAGGGCGGCGAGTCCCTTCGCCGCCGGGGTATGGGGGGTGGAATGGCAACCCCCGTCCCACCCGCCTGGCCGGGGCGATTGCCCTTACCCGCCGGCCTTCGTTTCCGGCTGGCGGGGAGAACCGGCCCCCCCGCGTTCACGGAAGGCGAAGGTGCGGTGCCCAAACGCCCTCCGGGAGGGGTGGTGCGAAGTCCTTTCCAAGAAGCCTGCTTCAAGGCAGGGGCCGGACGGAGGGGCAGTCGCCCCCCCGGTGGCGAAGGGACTCGCCGCCCTGCCGAGGGCGCTTGAGGACAAGCACCCCTACCGGGCCCCCGGTCAGGCGCACGCCCCATGACGAGGGCTCCTTTTGTGCCCCAAAAGCCCTTAATGCAGTGCCATTGCACCATCCCCGTTACCCAGCCCACCTGCAGCCACTTCCCGCCCTTAATACAATTCCTACAATTCCATTCTCAGGCCTCGCCGGTTTTGCCTCAGGCACAACGCTCCGAGCACACAGGCAGCCAAGCCCACCGCAAGCTGATTGACCTCGGGTACCACCGTGAACGACACATTGCCGACCCCGATGCCCTGCAATGTGGTACCCCTGATCGGGCTGTGGTAAGTGAACACGATCTGCTCCGACGGCAAACTTGCATACTTCACCCCGACGTTGGCGTTCCCGCTCCCTGCCCCGAGGTTGGGTGACGGCGTGAACCCGGTCACGGTCCTGCCCGAAACCACATTGTCGAGACCGCCGGTCAGACTCGCTCCGGCCGTCTGAAAGGTCACTTGATCGACGTAACGGCTGCCGTCGGCATCGACGTCAAACAACGAAAAACTCACGTCGCGAACCGCTTTGTAGCCGACGAACTTGATTCCAAATGTGATCGTTGGATCGCTGCCGGTCGCCGGCCTGAACCTCGCCACGGTCGACAGGTTGCTGAAATTGGACGCTAACCCCCCTTGGAAGATCGTGTCGGTGACCGCCGGCGTCCGCAGGTTATCCGGACCAAAACGGTTCACGGTGACAGGCCCTTTCGGGGTCACCGAAACGTCCACTTGTCCGCTGGCCACATTGACCGCCTCGACGTACGAGGAGCCACTTTTGGTCAGCGCGCCTTGCGGCACCTTGTTCCAATCAAGCGTGACCACACTTGCTTGAGCGGCCACGCCGGTCAGCCCAAGCCAACCTGCCACTCCCATGATTCGTAACGGATTCATACGCATTTATTTTGTGTTACGTGCTGTCCTTCTGTTCAGAGGGTATTCTCCTGGCAAACGCGACATTTCTAACACCTGTGTGAGGGTTGGCAAACTCAAACTCCAGTTTAAGAAATTATAAAATATGTGAATCGTTTGCAGGAATGCCGCAGCCACCCCGTCTTCCCGGTGCACGGGCCAGGCAGCCGATATTTTCGGGCGCAGCCTGGAGCAATCCGCTTCTCATCTCCGGGACCACATGGTATGCTGAAAACCGTTCAGTCCAGGCAAGATCCGCCGGTGGAACTGGAAAAGTCGGTGCGGTTTCTGAGGCCGCGCGAACCTTTCCGGCCGTCATCGGCAGGGACGCGTTCCCGACCACTAGACTTCAACCGATAACACTCCGATGAGCAACTCGCTGACCGCACTGAGTGAGAAGCATTGCCGCCCTGCCAACCTGACCGAGAAGGTGGACAGCGGCCTTTTCACGCTCGAGAAATACACCCGCCAAGGGCGCTTCCTGGTGGCCCGGGCACCACGGAAAAACCTTCCTTACCCCGAGTTCGATCCGTCCGGCCTCAACCAATCCTACCGGGACGAAAAGACCGGCGCAGAACTGCCCGTGTTTGCCGTTTTCAACCTGGAAGGCAGCCCCGAACTTCACGCCTACATTGGCGCCCGGCGCAAAACTTCGTTTGGCCCCACGCTCCGACTGGCTAACCACCTTCCCTTTGCCCGAACCCAAAAGTTCCTTGAAACCCTCAATCACCGCAACCTCAACGCCTGGCGGATCGCCGGTCTGGGCTGTGTTCTGCTTGCCGCCGCAGCCGCCGTTGCGGTCGCGCTCAGGGATGGCGCCGGCCTGCTGCACGGTCCGGGCTTGGCATCGTCACCGCGGACCGCAGAGGCCATCGTTCAGGTCCTGGCTTCTTCAGGTGTGACGTTTGTCGCCGCGCTGCTAGTTACGGGTCTCCTTGCCGCCGGGATCGTGAACACGCTTTTCCCGCCGAAAACCCTTTCCCTGAGCGCGACGTTTGACGGCCTTCTTCCCAAAGAAACCCGTGACAAAGCGCGCCGAGCCAGGCACCTGTTCGACCAGCTGTACCTGGTCGTCGACCAGCAGACGCGGTGGAAAAGCGACCTTCTGCCGGTCCCGACTTCCGCCTTGCTGGACCCGCTGTTGATCGGGGAAAAACGGGAGCAGTTCCGGAGCCGGTACTACTTGATTGACCAGTTTGAGCTCACCCAGGCCGAAGACTACCTGCGGGCGGAATTTCTGGAAGAGCAAATGCCCCGAATCGAGAAATAGAAAATGCCACAAATCAAAAAGCCGACGATGGCCACGAATGGGAGCAAGTTCCTCGCCTGCTTCTGCCTTCTTCTAATTCCTTAATCGGTGGCTACTTTTATCCGTTGCCACCGGCGGGAACGAGCCCATGGGATGCGGCCCGCTGCACGGTTCCTCAATGCTTTGATTTGTGGCATTTTTTGATTCCTGGCATTCGCTTTTATGAGCGAACACTCGACCTGGACCGCGCTGAGAAACCCGGTGTTTCGCAAGCTGTGGTTGGCCAGCGTCGTGTCCGGTTGCTGCGTGTCCGCTCACGACATGGCGGCGACGTGGGTGATGAACTCACTGACGCCCTCCCCCTTGTTGTTGTCCTTGTTGTCCACGGCTGCTTCCCTGCCGTTCTTCCTTTTGA
This sequence comes from Chthoniobacterales bacterium, assembly GCA_036401335.1. GTDB lineage: Bacteria > Verrucomicrobiota > Verrucomicrobiia > Chthoniobacterales > JAFAMB01 > DASWVC01. Next base: position 574 of record DASWVC010000329.1, on the reverse strand, counting down.
CCTTTCCCGCCGGGGCGCTTGCCGACCTGGTTGACCGCAAAAAGCTGCTGTGCGCCATGCACGTCTGGCTTGCTGTGGCAGCCGGCGGGCTCGCGGTGCTTGGCGGTCTGAACCTGTTGAACCCGGCGATCATTCTGGGGGCCGTTTTCCTGTTGGGGATCGGTTTTGCCTGCAACGCGCCGGCCTGGACGTCGGTTACCCCGGAGGTCGTGACCAAAGAAGAACTGCCGTCGGCCCTCACGCTTGGCGGCGTGCAGATGAACCTTTCGGGCATCATCGGGCCTGCGCTCGGGGGGTTGCTGCTTCCGCTGGTCGGCGCCAACACCCTGTTTGCCCTGAACGCAGCGGCCTTCCTTCTTGTGATTGCCGCGATCCAGGGATGGCGCCGGCCCGAAGAAAAGTCCGACGTGCCCGTGGAAAGTTTGGTCGAATCGTTTGTCGGTGCAATTCGTTACGTCCGTTACACCCGTGGCATCCAGATTGTCTTGCTCCGGGCTTTTCTGTTTGCGCTGCTGATTTCGGCCATCCCGGCCTTGCTGCCGGTCATCGGCCTGAGGGCCTTGCACCTCAGCCC
>DASWVC010000328.1:0-11031 GCA_036401335.1 Chthoniobacterales bacterium | reverse complement strand
TCGTTTTTGCTCCGTTGTTTCGGCGCACAGATCGCGAGGGGTTGCCACATCTACGCCTGTGCCAAAATCTGGGCCCCGTGGAACCTGGAATGCCGCTCGTCTGCCTGCATCGCAGATGAAGCGGAAATTTACAACACCGTGCGGGTGGTGTTGGGTGAAGGAGCGGTCATTTCCCAAGGGGCATTCTTGTGCACCGCTTCGCACGATTATGCGACGGCGGCGTTTCCGTTGGTGGAAGGTCCCATCGTGGTTGGAAAATGCGCTTGGGTCGCGGCTCGGGCAATCGTGTTGATGGGAGTTACCATCGGCGAAGGGAGCGTGGTCGGCGCAGGCAGCGTCGTTACCAGAAGCGTGCCGCCGCACAGCGTTTGCGTGGGCAACCCCGCGCGGATCGTCAAAGAAGTTCGCCGATGAAGGTTCCCGTCAGCATCATCATTCCTGCCAGGAATGAGGGTCACAACCTGGACCGCTGTTTGCGATCCGTGAGGTGGGCCGCCGAGGTTTACGTCGTGGATTCCGCCAGCACGGACGAAACTTGTAAAATCGCGCGCCTCCACGGGGCCAAGACGGTGCAGTTTGATTATCATGGCGGTTGGCCGAAGAAGAAGAACTGGGCGCTCCGAACGCTTCCCCTGGAGAACGAATGGGTGCTTTTGCTTGACGCCGATGAAATCCTCATGGCCGACGCGCAAGATGAGATCCGCAGCGCAGTAGCGGCTGGTGACGCACTCCGGGGTTATTGGATCAACCGCCGGTTTATGTTCCTGGGTAAATGGTTGCGTCACGCTTACTACCCGAACTGGAATTTGCGTCTTTTTAAACATGCGCACGGGAGTTTCGAAAGGCTGGTCGAAGGCGAGACCAACAGCGGCGACGTGGAAATCCATGAGCATGTGATCGTCAACGGTTCCACGGGACGGTTGACGACCGAGATCCAGCATTTCCCGTTTCCCTCCATCGAAGCGTTTATCGAAAAACACAACCGGTACTCCAATTGGGAAGCGCAGTTGCAACTGGAGCAGCGCAAATGCGGCGCTTCGCTCCAACATGGACGCGTGAATTTTCGTCGTCGCCTGAAACGCTGGTCGAGGAAATTCCCGATGCGTCCACTACTCCGTTTCTCTTACGTCTACTTTGTCCAGCGCGGGTTTCTGGATGGGGTAGAGGGCTACTACTTTTCGCAACTCCACGCCTGTTACGAATGGATGTCGGTCATCAAGACTTACGAACGGAGACTCCGTGCAGATCGTCGTCTGGGGAATTAACTATGCACCGGAGAAAACGGGCATCGGGGTGTGCAATGTGGCGCTGTGTGAATACCTTGCGGAGTGCGGGCACGACGTGACGATGTTGACGGCGTTTCCCTACTATCCCGAGTGGAAAAAGAGAACGGCGGATCACAGGCGCCTCGTTGCATCGGAGCGGATCAACGGCGTCCGAATTCTACGCTGCTGGCATTACGTGCCGAAACGGGTCACCACCCGGAAGCGAATTTTGCATGAGCTTAGTTTCGTAACATTCTCCTTTGTTCGATTACTGCTGATGCCAAGGCCCGCGCTGCTCGTCGTGGCCTCGCCACCGTTGCTGGCCGGAGCCGTGGCAGGTTGGTTTTGCTCCTGGGCGGGCCGTCGGTGTGTGCTCCACGTTCAGGATGTGCAGCCGGATGCCGCGATCAACCTCGGCATGGTAAGGTCTACGGCGGTTATCCGCGCCTTAAAGCGCTTGGAAATGGCAGCTTACCACGGAGCCTGGCGGATTTCCGGCATCAGCCCCGGCATGCTGGAACTTCTTCAAAGCCGGGGCGTGCCGCAAGAAAAGCTGATGTATTTTCCAAACGGAACCCACCCGTTCACGCCGGTGCGGAGAGGACAATTTCGTCAGGCGAACGGATTCGGCGCCGACACCTTCCTGGTGGTCTATGCCGGCAACCTCGGGGTGAAGCAGGGGCTGCGGCACTTTGTCGAGGCGAGCCGCCGCGTTCGGAATGCTGCGGTGCGCCTGTTGTTATGTGGAGAAGGGTCCGAAAAACGGCTCTTGCAGACCATGGCCGATGGGTCCTCCAATCTCTGGGTGAGGAGCGTTTTGGAAGTCGACGATTACCACAAGATGCTAGCCGATGCGAACCTGATGGTGGTCTCGCTTCAGTCCGGTGCGGGCAATTCGTTTTTTCCGAGTAAATTGCTGAGCGCCTGCGCGGCCGGCAAACCTGTGCTGGCGCTTTGTGATCCCGATTCCGAACTTGCGGGGGTCGTTGCGGCAAACGGCTGTGGCGTCGTTATCCGACCGGATGACGTGAACGGCATTGCGCGAACGCTGGACTTCTTTGCCGAGGATCCGACTCAACTCGAACCCATGGGGGTCGCTGCCAGACAGTTCAGTGACCAATTTCAATGGAACAAAATATTAAAACGGTTTGTCGAATGCGTGACCAATGGCCCGGGGGAAGAACGTGACGGCGTGACGGCGTGACGGCGTGGGAGAGGAGAACATGTTGGCGGGGGGGCCTTTTAATTGGTAACAGGAAATTACAGTGTTATAAATGTGCATGGGCATAGCGAAACACTTTCGAGAATTGGAGGTGTATCAAGGCGCAATGGAACTCGTGACGCGGGTGTTCCTGGTCAGTAAAGGATTCCCGCCGGATGAAAGGTTTGGCCTCTCCGACCAGGTGCGGCGGTCGTCGCGCTCTGTATGCGCGAACCTGGCAGAGGCGTGGAGGAAAAGGAGGTATTGCGCTTCCTTTATCGCGAAGCTGACCGACGCAGAGGCCGAAGCCGCGGAAACTCAGGTACACTTGGAGGTCGCTTTTCGAAATCACTACATCAATCATCAGGAGTTCGCGGCGATGGACGATGCATACGAGAAGGTGATTGCCCAATTGGTGAATATGGTTGATCAGGCGTCCCGGTGGACCTTGAAGCCGCCCCGGGCCTCAGGGATAACCGCCACAGAAGTTTAGTCCGCACCCCACGACACATACGCCGACACGCTCCTCCATGCCTCATTCCGGCACTCCGGGAGACTCTTTCACGCCGGCACGCCGACACCCCCTTCCATGCCTCATTCCGACACGCCGACACGTTCTTCCTCCGTGTCCCACGCCGACACGCCGACACGCCGACACGCCGACACGCTCTTCCTGCGGTGGTTCGTGACCGGGATCGCGCTCAGTGCCGCGCTGCTCGGCGGCGACACCGCCAAGTGGGGGGAAGCGCTTCCGCTTATTGGCATCGGACTGCTGGCTTTCTTTGCTCCGGTGAAGGCGCTGCCGAACCGGATTGTATCGCTGGGCGTGATGGGGTTGTTGCTGTGCGGACTGGTCAGCTTTATGCCGGTCCGGTGGTTTGGAGAACCGGCTTGGCACGCCGCAGTTCACGAGGCTGTTCCCGGGCTGACCCGCACGGTGAGCCTGCAACCGTGGCAAAGTCTGAAAGGTTTCGGGCTAATGTTCGCGGCCACCTTTTTTGGCGTTTGGCTCATCCAGTGGCGTCCCCCGGATCGGACCGCGTCGCTTCAGTTACTGCCTGTCGGGATCGCCGCGTTGGCGTTGGTCTCCCTGGCAGCCCATTTCCGGGGCGTTGCCGTCCCGGGCTGGCAGCCCAGCCAAGGTTTTGGGCCGCTCCCGAACCGCAATCAGACCGGGAGCCTGATGGCGTTGGGGGCAATCCTGGCGCTTGCCTTTATGGCCCGCGCCATCCGGAAACGGGACTGGAGGGCGCCGCTCTGGAGCTGCGTTTTTCTCCTCTGCTTGACCGCGGTTCTGTTGGCCAATTCGCGGGCGTCGCTCTGCTTGCTCGCGCTGGGCACTGTTTGCTGGCTGCTGCAGCGGTTGAAACTTTCCCTCAAAGGACTGGCCCTTGCCGGCGGCATGATGGCTTTGATTGCTGCCGTAGCGCTTTCGATGGGTGCAAGCCTGGTAAGCCGGATGCCGGAGTTGGTGGCCAACGGGCTCGGCTTTCGGGGCAAGATCTACCAGGATACATTCCGCCTCGTCGCTTCGGCCCCGCTGCAAGGGGTCGGTCTGGGCAACTTCGGCGTGCTTTTTCCGTTGGTTCGTGATCATTCGCTCAGTCTCGAACGGGTCATTCACCCCGAAAGCGATTGGCTGTGGCTGGCCAGCGAAATGGGTTTGCCGGCCGTTCTCTGCTGCGGTGTGGCCATCGCGGGGCTGCTCACCCGGCCGGTTCGGGCAACGACGCGGGGAGAAAAGGATGTCCTCGTCGCGGGGATGATTGGGGTGTCCGCTTTCCTGGGTCATTCGGTGATCGACGTGCCGGGACATCGGCTTGGTACGGTGCTGCCCCTCATGCTCGTCGCGGCGAATTGCACCCGCTCCACGCTGTTGGCAGATGGCGGTAAATGGATCCCTCGGTTAAGTCGTTTGCTGGGCGTCGGTTTGGTCCTGTTCGGGCTTTTTTTGGCCCGGGAAAAGGCAGCGGCGGCCGAACTCCGTCAGGTGCTCATGGCGGGGGATTGGGAGGCGGTCGAGAGAACTGCGTCCCAAGCATTGGTTCGCACACCGCTGGACTGGTTTTTACACGAGGCCCGCGGGTGGGCGCAGGTTCGGGAACACCGCTGGCTGGAGGCGCTGGGGGAGTTCCGGTGTGTGGATACGCTGGAACCGAAACTGGCACGCGTTTCTTTCGACGAAGGGCGCGCGTGGATCGGTGCCAGTTCTTCGCTCGTGATGGTTTTCTGGACGGATGCGCTTGGACGAAGCCTGCCCTCCGAGCGGCCCGGCTTGTATGCTGAGATGCTGAGTGCTGCGTGGCCAGTTTCTTCTTTGCACGAGGCGGTGCTGCGCCTTGCCGATGCCGACGCGGAACTCGCACTCGTCGCGGTGCAGAGCGGTCACTCCGACGCAAGAACGCTGGAGGGACTGGAAACCGGAGGGTTCTCGTTGGATCCGGAACAACAGCGAATCGTTGCGTTGGCAAAAGCTCGCGAACTGGCCGCGAAGCAGGAGTTCCAGGAAGCGTACGAAATTGCTCGGCGGAATCTGCGGCCGGTGCCGTACCCGGCGCGAAGCCACTCCTCAGAAAACGAGTGCCGGGCTGCCCTGGCGGTAAATCCAGACGACTTTGCCGCCGCGTTCAACCTTACTTCAATCCTGCGTTCGGAGGGCAGGGAACCGGAAGCGCTCAAGGTCCTGACGGCGATCACCAAAATGCCAGGCTGCCCCGTCTACTTCAACGTGATGACCTCCGACATCTCGGCCGCCATGGACAACTGGCCGCAGGCTTGGGCCGCGCTTGGCGGGTTGGTAAGGTAAACAGCGATCGTCCCGACCTGCTGGTGGCAGTCCTTTACGGCCTACCTGTCCGAAATCGGGGTAAGGGGGAAATCCGGGCACAACTGTGAACGTTCGATGGGACCGTCGGGCCGAAAGAAAGACATGCGCCCGTTTAACCCGCACACCCAGACCTCCTTGGCCCCAGCCGCGAAGTACGCGGCTGCTTTGGCCTCGAGCTGTTCTGTTGCGTTCGAAGGTGAAACGACTTCCACGCAAATATCCGGCGCTCCATCAGGTAGTTCGGCGGCATCCGCTTCCGCTGCCCTCGAAGGGTTGTACCACGCGACGTCTGCGGCCTTAACCCCGTGCAACGTCGAGACCGCACACTCGGTCAGGACGAACCCGTTCGGCATCAACGCTTCAAGGAGGTTACCGATTCGGAACTGGCGTCGACTGTGGCGATGAGAAGGGGGTGGGCTCGCGACTGCCCGGCCTTCTCGATCGGTTTCCACGCGCTCGGGACATTCGGCATACGAAGAGTCGGCAAGCAACCCCGACCAGACCCGCCGGTTGATCGCCGCCTGGTCTTGCCACGACCGCAGCAAGCCGGTAGTCAGCACGGGGCGACCCTACCACGGTCGCCAGCCACCGCAACCAGCAGATGCCCGAAATCACCGAGCGATCGTCTGCGGTTCGTGGTCTATCCGTGCTCCGGTCAAGCGTTTGGAGACATTCCCGTACGCCCAAGAGCACCCCGGCAGCAAACGGTCGGCGGCTCTTTTGCGGGGTCCGTTTGAGCGGTCCCGGGCCGCTCCGGCGCGGACAGCAGCCACGTGGCCGTTTTCTTGAGACCCTCATGAAACGGCACGACCTGGTACGCGCCGAGCAGCTCTTCCGATTTGCTCACATCGGCGCAGGAGTGCTTGATGTCGCCGGGGCGTTCAGGTTCATAGACCGGTTCGAGGTCGGACCCGAAAAACTGATTGAAGGCACGAATCAGTTCGAGGAGCGAGAAACCGCGGCCAGTGGCGACGTTTGTGGTCGTGCCTGATTCCAATGGTGCAGTAGCTGCGCGTAAATTGGCGGCAACGATGTTTTCGACAAACGTAAAGTCCCGGGTCTGCTGGCCGTCGCCAAAAATGGTCGGCCGCACGCCGTCGGCAATGTTCCGAAGGAAGCGCGGGATGACGGCCGCATCCCCGCTATCCTGATCCTGCCGAGGTCCAAACACGTTAAAATAGCGTAGCGAGACGGTCTCCAGGGAAGTGCCGCGGGCAAACTGGGCCGCGTAGAGTTCGCCCATCCACTTGGAAACGCCATAGGGCGACAGGGGACAGGGGATTGCCGTTTCTTGTTGTCGCCCGGCCCCGTCATTGCCGTACACGCTGGAAGAAGAGGCGTTAATGACCCGGCGCACGCCGGCGCGAACGGCTGCCCGCAGGACGTTCAAAGTCCCGGTCGCATTGACCTCGTAGGTATAATTTGGGTCTCGAACACTTTGCGGGACGGATACCAACCCGGCATGGTGCAGCACGATCGAAGCTTGCTGGAAGGAAGATGTCAGCTCGTCCAGGTTACGAACGTCGACCTGGCGAACTTCGACAGGACCTTCGACCTGAGCCAAGTTCGTGAGACGACCGGTCGAGAAGTTGTCAACGACGCGGACGGCGTACCGGTTCCGGGCAAAACCTTCCACCAGGTGTGAGCCGATGAACCCGGCCCCCCCGGTGATGGCAACAAGTTCTCGCATGGTTCACCTTTCGGGAGGTTGGGTTCGGCCGGCACCGTTGAAACAACGGGGGAACGCGTCATCGGGAAAGGTTTGGCCGGGGACCTTGCTCGCCAGGGTTCCGGGGACGGCCGACTCCTCCTCCAGCGGCCGGCGAGGGAGAGCCGCACCGATGGTGTCCGGAGAAATAAACCGACCGCATGCAGCAATGGCGAACACGGAAAATACTGAGGTTATCCAGAATGAGCGATAATTTCAACAGATACCGCATCTGTTTGCTGAGTTGAAGGCCTTGCACCCCGCCCTCGTTTGCAACCGCGTCTGCCCAAACATTGTCGGGCAACAGCCTGATGGCGCTAAGATCAGGATCTTCAGGCCTTATAGGGTCACCGGATCGAGCGACGGTCCGGTAAAGCGGAGAGTCCCTGCGCCGCCAACTAAACCATTCCGTCGCGCCGGAGTTTGCCATTCGGCGTGCGCGGGAGCGCCGTGACCTCGGTGACCACGGCGGGCGCCAGGCGAGGGTCCAAGAACAACGTGGGTTCCAGCCTTTGGGGCAGCGTCGCGCCGGGCTCCGGCACCACCTCGGCTGTCAGCAGCCCGGATCGAGGGTCCAGGTACACCCGGCTGTCGTGAATTTCCGGGAAGGCGTTCAGGACGGCCTCCACTTCTTCGGCGAAAAAGACAAACGCGTCCACTTCCACCCGGCTGTGACCCCGTCCCGCCAGGTAGAGATTGTTCGCGGCATCCAGTCGCCCGAAATCACCCGTGGGAAAACCGAATTTGCCGAGCAATTTGGCGCGGGGCCGCCAGGGGGCCAGGTAGGCATCGAGCAATCCCGGACCGTTCACGTGCAGCTCGCCCAGCTCGCCGCGCGGAGCCGGCAGGCCGTCCGGTCCCACCATGGTGGCCTGGTAAGCCGGTAGTACGGTCCCGACCGACCCGGGATGGCTGGCAGACCGGTCCAGGGTAAGCAAACCAACCTCAATGATCCCAAGCGCGGCATTCAACGGCCGGCCGAATCTTTCCTGAAACCGGCGCTGAACCTTGTGCGGCAGGTGCGATGTCGTCGAAATGGCCAGGCGCAAACCTGGGAGTGGACCGACGCTGGATTCCGCCAGTTGACGGTAGAAGGCCGGTGAGCCGTAGATGATGGTGGGCCGGCACGCCCGGATGAGCTGCAGCCACGTCGCCGGCTCATGGCCGGGTGCACTGACCACGGTGGCGCCGCGGGTAAGGTAAAGCAGGACGGAAACCACGAAATGGTCGGCCATCGGAAGCTGGAACCAGACCTGGTCACCCGGGCCGATCTGGAGCGCTTCATCCGCGGCGGAAATTCGCTTCTCCATGGATTCATGGCTCAGCAGGACGCCTTTCCGCGATCCGGTTGTGCCGGAGGTGAACCGGATGTAGGCCGGGTTTAGCGACCGGAACCGGGTGTCGTCCTCGCCGTCGACCGCGGAAGGCGGAGGAAAAGTGCGCAACCGCCCCGGGGGAATCGCGTAGAGGTGCTGCAAACCGGCAGCACCGACGACCAGGTTAACCTCGGCTGGAGGCAAAAACGTCCCGAGCGGCACGATGCACAGCCCGGCCGCAAGAATGCCAAGCGCGCTGACCAGAAACTCGGGGCCGTCCGGCCCCCATAGCCCGCACCGTTCTCCGGGTTGGCACCCGGCGCCCTGCAAACGCTCGGCAAACGCCTCACTCGCGGTAACAAGGTCCCGGTAGGTCAGTCCCGCGTCCGGCGTCCCTGCCTGACGGTACGCAAGCTGGCCGGGCTGGGCTTGAGCCTGTTCACGAATGAGAGAAAAGATGTTCACTAACTCCGATACGTATGAGCCCGGGCTGGCATTCCGGTCAACCCGTGACCATATTTGCGGTCGGCGATGTCGGACAAACGCAAACGAATGGTGATCAAACTTGGGACCGGCATTTTGACGGAGCCGTCCGGGAATAGCCTGGCGATCTCGCAGTTTGAACGCCTGACCGCCGAAGTTGCGGAGTTGGTCCAGGCAGGGTTGGAATGCATCCTGGTTAGCAGTGGCGCGGTCGGGGCAGGCTTGATGCGGCTGGGCTTGACCGAGCGACCGAAGGACCTTGAGACCATTCAGGCCTGCGCGGCCATCGGGCAATCCCGGCTCATGCACCTTTACCAGACGGTGTTTGCCCGGCAACGGCTGCACGTTGCCCAACTGCTCCTGACCCATCAGGATCTCGACAGCCGTACCCGTTACCAGAACGCCCGAAACACCCTGGAGCGCCTCCTCTGGTTCCGAACGGTGGTGCCGATCATCAATGAGAACGATTCCGTGGCCGTGGAGGAACTTCGGTTCGGCGACAACGACCGGCTTTCGGCGGAGGTCGCCATCCTGTGCCGGGCGGATCGGCTGGTGATCCTTACCAGCGTTGAAGGGTTGCTGGATTCCGAAGGCGTCGTGGTTCCGGAGGTGCGGGACGTCGACGCCGTGGCCGACCTGGCCAACCGCAAGACCGGCGTTTACTCGCGCGGAGGAATGGTTTCCAAGTTGCAGGCCGTTAAGCTGGCTCTGGCGGCGGGAATTCCAGGGGTGGTGGCGAGTGGTTTTCAACCCGGTGTGCTCCGGCGGATTGCAGACGGCGAGGGGGTCGGAACGCGTTTTCTTTTAAAGTGATGATGACGTTTTTACAGGGCGACGTCGAGCGATTGGGCCAGCGGGCCCGGGAGGCAGGCCGGGTCTGGGCCCAGGCCAGCACCCAACAGAAGAACGCGGCGCTGCTTGCCATGGCTGGCGCAATCGAGGAGCGTGCGGAGGAAATCCTGGCGGCCAACCGCGCCGACGTTGAGGCTGCCCGGCTCGCTGGCGCAGCGGTCGCCGTGATCGACCGTCTCCGGGTGGACGATCGGCGGCTGCAAGCCATGGCCGACGGCATCCGCAACGTCGCCCTGCTGCACGATCCCGTCGGTGAAATCATCAAGGAGTGGACCCGGCCGAACGGTCTCCGCATTTCCAAGGTGCGGGTTCCGATCGGGGTGATCGGTTTCATCTATGAATCGCGCCCAAATGTGACCAGCGACGCAGCGGCGCTCTGCCTGAAAACTGGTAACGCCATCATTTTACGGGGCGGTTCCGAGGCTTTTCACTCAAACATGGCGATCGCCCAGGCGCTTCGCCGAGGCTGCGAGAGCGCGGATCTGCCCGTCGATGGGGTGCAACTCGTGCCCACCACGGACCGCGCGGCGGTTCAGGCGCTGGCGGAACTTGACCGTTACGTCGACCTGCTGATTCCCCGGGGCGGCCGGTCCCTGATCGAGCGGGTGACGGCACTGGCGCGGATGCCGGTGATCAAACATTTCGACGGCATCTGTCACGTGTACGTCGACCGTGACGCTGATCCGCAGATGGCGCAGGAGATCGTCCTTAACGCCAAGGTGCAGCGGCCAGGGGTCTGCAACGCCGTGGAGACGTTGCTGGTGCATGAGGCGGTTGCGCCCACGTTCCTTCCCCGGTGCGCGCAGGCATTGGCAGAGCGCCACGTCGAGCTGCGCGGCGACCCCGCGACCTGCCGAATCCTTGGCGCACTCGCCCGGCCTGCCCACGAGGAGGATTGGCGGATCGAATACCTCGATTTGATCCTCTCCATTCGGGTCGTGTCCGACCTCGAGGCCGCCATCCGCCACATCGAAGAGTACGGTTCGCACCACACCGACACGGTGGTAACCGACAACGAGCAAACGGCTGACCGATTCCTTCGCGCTGTCGATTCCGCCGTGGTGCTTTGGAACGCTTCCACCCGCTTCAACGACGGGGGGGAGTTCGGGTTCGGCGCCGAAGTGGGCATCAGCACGGACCGTTTGCATGCCCGGGGGCCAATGGGCCTGGAAGAGCTGACTACCTACAAATACCTGGTCCGTGGTTCCGGCCAGGTGAGGGAGTAACAGAGGGTGCCGGTGAAAACCGAACGCCACGAATGGTAGAACCGAAAAGTGCCACGAATGGTTCAGCAGCCGCGAGCGGCGGTCCTGCTTTGGCTCTGCCGTTTTTGGCACCCTTTGATTTTTCCGCTTGTGGCATTGATGGCGTGCCGGGGT
>DASWVC010000327.1:0-1757 GCA_036401335.1 Chthoniobacterales bacterium | reverse complement strand
CGGTGAGCACCGCGACGTTTACGGTCACCCGCACCCGCAGCGGCCAGGGCCAGACGGTTTACGTGCAGGCCACCGGGGCCGTCATGGGAACGGATTACACGGTCGCCGGGGCGTCGGCGTCCCCGATCCTCGTGCCGTTTTCGAACGCCTCGTTGAGCCAGACGTTCACCGTCACGACGGTCGATAACGCGCTGATCGAGAACAACCCCACCCTTCGACTGCAGGTGATGCCCGACGGTCCCTTTACCGGCACCTTGACCACTTACCTGGTGGGCAACCCCGGCACGGCGTCACTTACCCTGGCGGACGTGCCCGATGCGATCTCCCTCGCCACGTCGGTCGTCTCGCCCCCCACCCCCCAACTGCGCCGCACCGATCCGCAGACTGCGGTGTTTGCCATCACCCGCACCCGTTCGGACAAGACCCAAAACGTTTGGTTCACACCAGGCTCCGGCTCGAACCTTGGCGTCTGGTACCCCGGCGTGACGCCTGTCGCTCCTGCCACCTACGACCTGTCCGTAACCTCAACCGGCGGCCCCGTCCTGACCGACGCCACCGGCAATTTCCTCGTCAACTTTCCCGCAGGCTCGGCTGTAGTAACGGTCCAGGCCACGCCCCACCTTGGCTACGCCGGTCCGACGATCGCCGAGACCTACGGCCTTACCCTCGTGACGCCGCCTGTTCCCCTCACGTACACGCTAGGGCCCAACGTGACGGCATCAGTCACCCTGCTGGGTTATTCCCCGCCCGCCATCGGCGTCTCGGTCCTTTACAGCCCTGCGACCTGGAATGGCGCCCCGGGCACCTTCACCATCAACCTGGCCGGGCCCGTCCCGGCTGCATCCTTCCCGTTGTCCTTCATTTTGAGCGGACCGGCCACGTCGCGCTACTTTGCCAGCTACAACGGCACCGGCGTGGCCTCGGCGACGCCTTCAGTTTCGGTGTACAGCGAAACCGGCACCGTCCAGCTGGCCCCAGGCGACTGGAGCGGCACCGGGCAAAAAATCATCTCCATTGCCTCCGTCTTCACGCTGCTGCCATCGGCGATCCTGACGCTGACGCTCGTGCCCAACCCGTACTACACGTTCACTAACCAGGATTTCACCCATCCCTTGGCGAACCCGCCTTCGGCCAGCATCACGCTCAGCAGCTACGGCGTTCCACCCGCTCCCGTTGCCATCAACGCCGCCCTCATCTCCGGCAGCAGCACCGACCCGATGCGGATCCTTGACCCCGGCGTGACCACGAGCGTAACCGTTACGGGATCCCTCGTGGCCGGCGGGGCCGCAGGGGCCAGCGGGACGCCCACCCTGCCGCCGCCAGGCAAGGTCATGCTTCAGGCCGATCCCAACCTCCTCGACGGCAAAGTCGTGCCGCCGATTGTCCCGATGGTGATGGACCTGCGGATCTTCCAAATGATTTCTTCGACCCTGACAATGCCGACAACGGGCACCGGGGGGCAGCAAACGGCGCCCGCACCCACTTCCAGCCCGGCAGCCAAGCCGAGCCCGTTTTAGAGAGCGTGTCGGCGTAACGGGGCCAACCGGGTCGGCGGTCCGGTAGGGCGGCGAGTCCCATCGCCGCCGGGGTATCGGTGGCGCCCCCCGGAGAACGATCGCTCCTACGTCCGGCTTCTCCTTGAAGCAGGGCTTCGCGGAACGGACTTCGGACAACGTCCCTCGGAGGGCGTTTGGACCCAGCACCTTCGCCTTGAGTGAATGCTTGGGGATCAGTGCTTCCCGCCGGACCGGAAAGGA
>DASWVC010000326.1:0-28232 GCA_036401335.1 Chthoniobacterales bacterium | reverse complement strand
AGCTCGATTGCACCCTCCAGGACTTCAAGCTCATAACCCTCAGTATCGATTTTCATGAAGTCGATCCGGTCGATTCCGTTTTCCGTACAGAAGGCCGCAGTGGTATTGATTTGAATCGTCTCCAGGTGGCTTTCCGCGTAGGCGTGATGGAGCGAATTTCGTTTGCTGTTCGGATTAACGTGGATTGGAAAAGCGCCTGGAGCTTTTCCCATACCGAAACCGAAGGCGTGGAGCCGGGTGTTTGCAACGCTGAGCGCCATCAGTTTCGAGTAACTTGTGGACACCGGTTCAAACGCGTAAATGTCCGCCGCAGGAAACCGTTCCAGGTAGGTCTGCGAGGACTGTCCGATGTTTGCGCCGATGTCGAACACCGTGCGGAAACTCTCGATCCCAAAGCTCTGGCCGAGGTCCATGAAAAGGTCGGTGCCATGCGGGATTGAGCCGCGGTAAATGCGGCACTGAAACGCTGATTCGATGGACGATTTGAGCCGTGGGGTGATCCCGCGGCCCTTGTTCATCAGGAGGCGTCGGTTTCTCGATTCGCTGCTCATCTTAAAGGTCGCATACTCGAGCCACGAGCGAGTTGCAACGGGCATGTTTTCCGGAGGAACGGGTTTGCGATGCTCCCGGATCTCGGCCGTTGCGGGGGTGAGCTTCGATGAACTCTGGTTTGCCCTGCACGAGGGCACGATCCGCGCGCCGCAGGTCATCGAGTTCGTCCAGCAACCGCGGGGCCGCATCGGGAAAAAGCTGCTGATCGTTTGGGACGGCTCGCGGCAGCCGGGCGGTGCGCGCCGTGGCGGCCCGGAACGGTGGCTTTGCGGTGTTTCTGGGCAACGCGGGAAAAGTGTTTGTTCTGTCCGTCGACCAGGGTGTGGGGGCCGCGATCGCGATATTCCTGCCGGGCGTGGCCAAGCCACTTTTCCTAAGTCGGCGCTGCGGTAGAAGGCGTTGGTGGCAGCGGTGGCCCACAGGGCGTGGGGTCCAAAGTTACCAAAGTCAATCCCTGCCGGGGTACATCCATCGTCGGTACCATCAACCACCCGGAACCTCTGGCTCCGCCCTTTGGTGAATCACCACGCTGGGGCTTTTTGCCATGACGTCGGTTCCTGAGAAACTCTGACCGGGTAGGCCACTTCGAACAAAGTATCCTGTAACCTGCGCAATTGGACTATCAACGCTCGGTCGTCACGCAGAGCGACGTCGTCCCAGCGCAAGTATTCTCCCGCGTTGATGTTTCGGAGAACCCTGGCGCCGTAAGCGAGGCCGAACGGAAGGTAGCCTCCGTCCCGTACGACCCGGGCTTTATCGACGCGTCCGGCAACACACTCACCGCCATGTCACTCATGTAGACACGCTGAAGTTCATTCACCGCGCGAACGACCACAAAACACCAGACGGGTTGAGCGTCCGGCCCCGCGGCAGGGAGCATCCGCTCGGCCACTCCAGTCTGATGAAGGATTCCACCATTCTTCTTGGCGTCTAACAGTTGCGGCACCCGGGTCGGAAACTCTGCGAAAGAGACTTCCGGTCCGTGCATTCCCCGCACGTCAGGAGAAAGGCCCGTCGCGTTTGCGATCATCGCGCACTCTTCGTTCGTTTTCGAGCCGTCGATGAACGACGCAAATAACGCGATGTTACCCTGCACAGAGGCTGCCTTGAACCGATTTAAGCATTCGTGGGCATTATTCTTGTTCTATTTGATATCCAAGCCGCCGTAATCGTGTCTTCCAGCGGCAAGAATCTCGAAACCGAACGCATCGGCTTCATCGTAGAGCGCTTTCACAACGTCGGGATTCATACCCGTGGCGGTCACCGGTTGATGCACCATGTAGCCGCCCATCGTCCCTGCGCCGACAATAGCGACCCGGATTGGACCTTCCTCTAACTCGCGCTCGCGAAGTGCGTCATTTATACCAAACATAAAAATAGATTCTTCGAAATTAGGTTACTTCGTAACCGGTTTGGCCGATGCCCGGGAATTCCTGTGAACTCGGGGCCGCGCACCTGCCGAGGCTCTTTTTCTGAAGAAAAACAGCGGTTCAGCCTGTCGAGATCGCCCCAGATCATAAGAATAGGTCCCTTCTTTCGCAAGCGTATGCAGTACTTCTTTTAAACATTATTGTCGGCCTCAGTTAAGGCGGGGAGGGGGATTTGTCACGGGAGAGCGGGAAGCTGCTCATGAGAGTTACTCACCAATCAGAAGCTGAGGATCCGTAAACCACCTGATACAGGTCCAAGCTGCGGTTCCAAATGCTCGAGGTTGACCCGTCCGCCATTTTGCCGTCTAACTAACTCTTGTTTCCTGTTTACACCCCGTGGCCCACAAGAAACAAACCGTGATCTACAGTTTCTATTACACATTACCCCAAAAGTGGGCACTTCCGCCTGCCTTCAGTCTCGTTGCAAAGTAGGGTCCCCTATCAACATCTCAATAATCTTCTCTGGAGTGACTTCACCTTTACAGGGTTTTTTTCCTCCGCCAGGAGGTGCTATGCCTTCTGGCGCCCGCACTGGCCTCGAACGGGTGGCGGACTTTTCGGTGCGGCTGGCCGTTCCTTCACCCTGGGCGTGCCAGGCCGAGCGATCGCCCCACCTGCATTCATACAAACAAGATAAAGCGGGTCTTTCAAGCGGGTTTAAACATACAGTTAGTATGCGCTGGTCTTCCTTGACGGACGGGAGGGTCGAGTTAATGCATACATTTAGCAGGATGGGTGGGAGACCGGGACAAAACGGGGGCTACGCGGCCTTCAGCCGAGGCGTTGCGTTCATCCCGGGGTACCAGAATCGAGCGCGCTTCGTCCAGGAGAGGCGAAGGGTATCGGGTCGCAAACCCGCCGCGCTCCAAATGAGCCGCCGCCTGGACCACTTCCGCTTGGCCCTGGTCTGACTGGATCGCAATTTGAACCTTGATTTTCATCCGCCTCCTCCCGGGCATTTTAGGCGTCGTGACCTGACGGGAGGAGGATTCGGCCCGCGGCGGACCTCTTAAGGACGAGGCACCGGGAGCAACGAGTGATCGGGAGGCTCGCAAGTTCCGCAATCATCTTTGGCCGGAACCGAAATCGCCCCCCCGCGGTTGCCTCCGGTTTGGCCCGGTCTCCGGCCGACGCATGGGAGAAGCTAACCCGATGCAGCCGATGGCAATTCCGGCGGCAATCCAGCCGATCAGCCCGTAGTTCCGCAGCGGTTGGTGCGCCTGGTCAATGATCAGGTAACCGCCCAGGCTCGTCCCGAGGCCCGAGAACGTCTGCTGCACGCAGGAGTTCAGGCTCATGAAGCCGCCCCGGTGCCGGGCCTCCGCGCTGCCGGTGATCATCGCGATCGCCGGCACGAACCGCCCCGTCATCGTGACCATGAACACCGTGGTCACTCCAATGGCG
This sequence comes from Chthoniobacterales bacterium, assembly GCA_036401335.1. Classification (GTDB taxonomy): domain Bacteria; phylum Verrucomicrobiota; class Verrucomicrobiia; order Chthoniobacterales; family JAFAMB01; genus DASWVC01. The sequence goes on along the minus strand of DASWVC010000326.1, from coordinate 24,846 downwards.
ACCAGGAGTGGCTCCGAAGTGAGGTGGGTCAGCCACAGCACGGCCGCCGACGAGAGGATCGCCATGATCGCAAAGAGCCGCCAGCGGCCGTACATGTCGGCGAGGCGGCCAATCAGGTTCATGGAGAACAAGGTGCAGAGGCCGCCGCTGAGGAAGTTGAACTTGAGCTGCGATTCAGTCATGCCCACGTTGCGCACCATGAACGTGCTGATGAAGGGCACGACCATGAACCCGGCGGTCGTCAGCGCGGCCATCAGGCTGAAGGCGCGCAGGTGCCTGCCGTTCGCCAGCACCGCCCACATCCGTGCGCCGGCCGACTCGGCGCTCGCCGCCCGGCGCAGGTGGCGGTCCGAGCGCGGCAACAGCCAGAGGGCAAAGGGGATGATCACCGCGCTGAGGGTGCCCAGGATCAGGAACGGCCAGTGCCAGCCGCGCTCGGCCATCCACAGCCCGGCGGGCACCCCGAGCGCGGATGCCAGGGCAAACGCGCTCATGACGGTGCCCATCGCTGTGGCGCGGCGCACCTCCGGGATCGCATCGCCCACGATGGCCAGCACCACGCCGCCGCACACCCCGCCGAAGATGCCGGTGGCAAAGCGTGCCGCCAGCATCGCATGGTAGCCCGGCGCCAGCGCGCAACCGAACGTGCCGACCGTGAACCCGGCGAATAGCACGAGCAGGGCGCGTTTGCGATCAAAACGATCCAGGAAGAAGGCCGCCGAAAAACTGGCCAGTCCCGCGCCGAAGGCGTAGGCCGCCACGGTGTAGCCGAACTGCTCGGTGTCGATGCCAAAGACACGCATCAACTGCGGGCCCAGCGGCGCGATGATGATGAAGTCGAGGGTGACGCAGAACTGCATCAACGTCAGCACGGAGAGCAAGCCCCACTCGGCGGCGGTCAGCCGAATTTCGGCGGCCGTGGCGCGTTGGCGAAGAAGCGGTCGGGTTTCGTCGGACGGTCCGTGTGGAGCGGGAGAAGGGGCGGCGGGTAAGTCTCTGGTCATTTGGTAAGCTCTCAAAGCCCAAAGCGCCCAGCTTAGGCACCTCGTGCAAGAGGTTGTTTCACTTATGCGGTACACGGTAGCTCATGCGGGCTCCATCGTCTCGTCAGAGCGGTCAGCCACGAGCCCGTCGCGCCGGACCAACACCGCTCCGTCATCGGGAAGCTCGGTCAGACCGCGCCAGTCCACGCCGTCATCGGCCAACTCGAACTCGACTCCACCGATAGGGAGGCAAACAGGAAGGTGGGCTGATCAATCCCTGACCCCGCATACCCATCGCTCGGTTTGATCAACCAAACCAAGAAGCTTCCTCGCGCCCTTGCGCCAGAGGCGCGCGTCAACGCGGTCGCCCCCGGGTTTTGTGGACACCGGATGGACGGAGAGTTGGCAAGAGACGCGGCAATGGGTCCTTGATAACGCCCTTTTGAAACGCACCTGTACGCCGCAGGACATCGCGGACGTGATCGTGTTCCTGTGCGTCGGAACCTCCATGATCAATGGCCAGGCCACCCGTTGTCTACGTGTCGGGCAACATGGCGCTGAAGCCGGTTCATAACCCCGTGCCGGAAAGGAGAAAAACCGTCGGCCCTCCTTGGCCGGCGGCCACCATGGCTACGGTGATTTCCTTTCTGTGGTCACCATCAGGCTTTCCACAACTTAAGCGAGAGAAATACTCTTACCTCGCAGGCGTACGAGAAACAAGCTGGCAGGGCACCGGCCTTTGGCAGAAAAATCGAAGATAAGAAATCTCGCGGTCGAGAAAGCGGACTCTCAGGGTGTCAATTCCTCTAAGTATCTTAAGTATTGTAAGGCCCTAAGCGAACCTCTGCGATTACCGTGCGTACCGAGCCAACGGATGCCCGCAACCTGTCGTAGAAAGAAACCTGCTGGGATGCCGCCGCCCTGGTGTGCTGCTGGGACCATGAAGGAACGCAACAAAACCGCGCTGGGCGCGTTTTGAGCCTCTTGGCTTCACCCCTTGCTGGCGTTTGAAACCACGGCGCGTGGGCCACTACGGCAACAGTCGCGCGTTCCGAACGACGCGCGGGTGGCGCTGGAACACGGATTCTTTTGCCGCTGCTTGATTCAAGGATAGTGTGCAGCGCTTCCCGATGAGCCGCGCCGCAACGTACGGGTTAAAGCTCCGCCTCGCGCCGGCTTTGGCCGCGGTCCAGAATGGCTAAGTCCCGAGGTGGTAAAACGTGTTAAACACCATCTCGCCATTGTCCGTCAAAATCGAGAAGGTAACCGCGCCCTGATCAGGCGTGGAGGGGGTTGCCTTCCCTCGAACCACCTTGCTCGTGCCGTCGGCGAGGTTGGTTGCCTTTCCCGTAAATTCCACCGCGTTTTCTTGAGCTAATTGAGCAACCAGATCTCCTGACGATGCCAGGACCAAGCCTCCCTTCTGACGTTTGAAAAGATAGGGGGTGACCTTGAGCTGGTAATCGCCGGTGTAGACGGCCCTTTGTTGAACGAGCGGACTGACGGTCAGCTTGGCCTTGCCCAGAGCAACGCTGCTCGAACTTGGGTCAATGAACATTCTGCGGCTGACCGATGCTGGTATTTTCGAGGGGGGAAGCCAAGGTCTGGGCATGCCCCGTGTGAATGGCAAGGAGTGCAAGCGCCAGGAGGAGGATCGATCGCAACGTTTTCATCATTCAATGCCACACGTTACATGGAATGACGCCCTCGCGCTTCAGGGGCGGCAGGGAGGGTCGAGATCTGGCGCGGCGGAGGTTGGTACGATCCTAACCTGTCGGCCGGCCCGTTCGGTTGCCGGTCACTTAGGAAGTTAGTGGCCGAGAACAGGGGTTATTGACGAACCGCCTCCGACGAGCGCGTAGAGAATGGCACCTGCTTCGAGGCGCTCCGGATCGGCGACCGTTCGAAACGGGTGAAGGGCCTGGGCTGCAAGGATGGTGTTTCGAGAGCGCGGTGACCACGATGCTGAGCAGGGAGGCGACCAAGAGCCAAACGATTTGGAGTCGGAAACCAGCAACCTGCTGGTGAACGTCCAGCCGAAAGCTGGCTATCATGCGGTCGAGCCGGTCGGTGCTCGGCTTTTCCTGCAAGCCGTTCTTGAGCATACGCACCAGGGCTCTGGCGGCACGGAATAATTGGAGGCCGCCCGCTACGAGGCGCCGTTGGCGGAGTCGGCAGGGGGCGGTGGATCCCGCCAAGAGGGTGGTGGCCTGCGAATTGGAGGCGCGTTGGAACGGCTGGCCGAACCGGGGGGACCTTTGGCCCGGCTGGATCAGCTGGGTCCGCGCGAGCCCCGGTCGATTGCGCGGCGTACTTGGCGTTAGCGCCGTTAAGGCACAAACGCGGTTTCTTTACAAAAAAATTCGATTACCACTCGTTCGGTGCCTGCCTGGTGTACAGGTTAGCCCAAAGCGCCAACTGAAGTTGAATTGACTTGCACCATGCCCGATGCATCTTGTCAACCTCTTCGGCGCAATTCCCTTTTACCGCAAGGTACGGTTTGATGGTCTCGTTCATGATCGCTATAAACCCGATGATGTCGCGTAGCGGCACGTACGGTGTCGATTGAACCTGGTCGACCTTGTTCTTCTTCAAAGTGGTGTGGCGCAGGGCGATTTCTTGTTGGTAGTTGATCCAGTCTTGATCGTAGGGCCGGAGGCAGGTGTCCAGAATCCATTGCTGAAAACGCAGGTTGCTGCTCGCCAGGTACTCGGGGATCGCGTCGCCTTCTGGCGACCGAGAGTGCCTGGCGAGGATTGGGATGCTCGCGATGATGCCGTTGCGCCAGTGGTCGACGATTTGTTTGGTCTGGTCTGCAAGCACCTCACCCGCGAGCCGTAGGTAGCGCTGGTCTTCTTCCGTAAATCCGGTGCTGATTTTCAATTCATTTAGTTCCTGCATTGAGATCGGCGACGGCGGAACTTCGGCAGTCCCGTACGAGTATCCCGGAATGTTTTCGCAGCCTTCTTTCATAAAATGTCCCTTCCAACGGTCTAGGAATGCGTGCGTATCAAAGAGGAGCTTCAGGCGTCGCAACCAAGCCAGAACGCATCCGGCAGCGGCGCATCGAAATCCTGCCCCACGTCCCATGCCCGCGCGTGCAGACCCGCACGCCGTGCCTTGCTTGCGGTGACGGTGCCGATGGCCTCTAAGGTCCGTCCGAGCTTGGCCGCGAGGAAAGCCAGGAGTTGCTCGTTCTGCTCGTGCGGCAGCGCCTCGGCGCCGGCTTCCATTTCGGTCAGTGTGCCCACCCCGCAAGGTAGCACGGCCTCAACGCCCAACCAACGGGACAGAATGACGGGGCTTGGGGAACCTGTTACTTGACGGGACCAACTCTGGCAGGTCGACATGTCATCCGGATGTCCCAGCGCATTGGTTTGTACTGGACCGGTTCACGCGATTCGGTGAAGTCAGTCGCACGCTGCGTTGACTCTTCAACTGTTAGAGGCCTGCGAACGCGCTCTTTGCGGAGTCGGTGTTCCCCACCCCTCCTTGCGCGTCTGGAACAACGTCGGAATGCACCCGCACGGCGCATTTGCCGTCCCCCCTTGCCCTATTTCACCTTCGCTCCGCGCTTAAAGCTGAGGACCTCAACGGTTTTCTTGGCCTCGTTGACACGGCGGTAAATCAGGTAATTTCCGTGGACGAGTTTCAGGACGCCGGGACGCTTTTTAACTTTTGATCCATGGTAAACCAACGACTCAAGTCCGTTCTCCAAAGAGCGGATGCTTTCATTGAAGGCGGCCAAGAGTGCCGGGCGCTCTTCCTTGGCATCTGGAGGAAGCCCGTGATCGAGGACGTTCCAGAGCTGCCGTTTTTCTTCTTGGGTCAGTTTCGGTAACACCTCGAGGATTTCCTTGATGCTCGTGAACACTCTGTCAGCTCAAGCAGGCAGCTTCTTGGGGCAACCCGCCTACCCTGAATCTGGGACGGTTCGTTCATGAGGAAGTTCACTACAACGGCGAACGGATCGAGAAAGTATGGTCGGTCATAGACAAGGCCGCCATCGAACCTCAGCTTTAGGGCGAAAACGACTCCTCCTTTCGATCCATTGGCGAAATGTCCCGCGCCCCTTTTCCTCTCCGGTGTCCGGAACATGATGGGGTGTTCCCTTCTCGCCTTTTTTGACGTAGCCGTCGCGGTCCTTGCATCAAGTTTTTGCGCTCCGAAGGGCGCAGCCCTTCCCGAACGCAAAATGCAGTGACCTCCCGCCCCGACCGGCGCGCCGCGTCAACCGAGGCCACGGAATAAATGGACGGGACCCACGCCGTGGGAAGCAGGCCGTTTGTGCCGGAGGCCGACGTTGACGGCGGAAGGCCGAGCACCGGCCCATCCCTCGGACCAACTCCTTAAAGGGTGGCCGGCCAAGCCAAGGGTGCGGGCGAAGCGCCGCAACCATCCGGCTTCAACACCGAAGGTTTGAATTTGACGGGTGGGAGATTATCCGGGGCTCTCTGGCCAGGAAGCGGCTCCGGGCGCTTAGGGGAGGGGAAGTATTGCTCAATGATTTTCCGCCTTAAAGCCCACGCGAAACCCGGCACGAGCGATGGTAGCTCCTTGCCACCCGGGCCACAAACCAGTTTGGCGTTCTTCACGGGGGATTAGACTGCCTTTACCCACCACGTGAACACCAGAAAGAATAAAAGATGATCACCCAAGTTGACGCCAACGTTTCGCAGCCTCCCGCCGCTATTGTAGGACGGCAGACCTGGAGCGCGGTCGGCTCCATGGCGCTTTGCGTGGCGATGCTCGTCGCCTCCGAGTTCATGCCGGTGAGCCTGCTCACGCCGATTGCCGCGGACCTCCACGCCACCGAGGGTATGGCCGGCCAAGCCATCTCGATCTCCGGCCTCTTTGCGGTGGTCACTAGTCTGTTCATCGCGACGGTGCCTGGCCGCTTCGACCGCCGCCACGTCCTGCTGGGGCTGACGGCCGTGATGCTCGCCTCCCTGGTCCTGATCGCGCAAGCGCCCAACTTCGCCGTGCTGATGGTCGCCCGCGCGCTCCTGGGCGTGGTCATCGGCGGGTTCTGGTCCCTGGCTACGGCCACGGTCATGCGCCTGGTGCCCGCGGACGCCGTGCCCAAGGCGCTCGGCGTCGTCTACACGGGCCATGCCGTGGCCATGGCCTTCGCGGGTCCCATCGGCAGCTACGTGGGCGGCCTGATCGGCTGGCGCGGCGTGTTCTGGTCGCTGGCCCCCATCGTCGTGCTCAACCTGGTCTGGCAGTGGATGAGCCTGCCGTCCATGCCGCCGGGGCCACCCAACCCCGTGGGCAAGCTCCTCGGGCTGCTCAAGCGCCGCAACGTGGCATTCGCCATGGCCGGGGTGATGCTCACCTTTGTCGGCGCATCCTGCGTCTTCACCTACCTGCGCCCGTTCCTCGAAGGCACGACGCACGTGGACGTGCCAGGTCTGTCGCTGCTCCTGCTGGGCCTGGGATTGGCGGGGTTCATCGGAACCTATGGAGCCAGCGCCTTGGCTGGCAAATACCTCTATCGCTTGCTGCGCTGGCTGCCTTTGATCTGGGCGGCGGTGACGCTGGGCCTGGTGGCGGTCGGGCACCTGTACTGGCCGGTGGCCGTCGCGCTCGTGGCCTGGGGTGCCGTGAACTCGGCGATCCCCGTGGCATGGTCTACCTGGCTTTCGAAAGGCATCCACGACGAACCGGAAAGCGGCGGCGGGTTAATGGTGGGGGCGATCCAGTTCGCCGTCATGCTGGGCGCGGCCTTCGGGGGATTGCTCCTGGACCATGTCTCGGTCGCGGCAACGTTCATCGGCGGCACGGTTCTGCTTGTTTTTTCGTCGTTGACGGTCGGCAACGGCGACCGCCTGCGACCGCTGATCAAGCGAGGACATGGCGCTTTGTCCCGTTAGATGTCAGCCAAAAGAAGGACAGGCAAAAACGGCCGTCCATCAGTCGGTAAAGCCGTTCGGCCGCGTCGACGCGGCCACGCATTTACCCGCCGATGGCATCGAATTGAAAGGAACAACCAACCGAACCGACCATGGATTCACGCTCTTGGCTTTTGTCCGTGGCCGATTGCCGGGCGAAAAGGAGGCACGTTATGAAAGCAATCCGAGTGGAACAACAAGGCGGACCCGAAGCGTTAAAGCTCGTGGAGGTCGCGCCCCCGAGGCACCGGGCCCAGGCCACCCGGCGGCCTTCTTTCCGGGCGCGCGAAGGAAAGGTTCACCCGCAAGCTGGGCCGAAGTGGTTCTGAAAGGGAGCGTTGGCCGCCCTCCAGCCTTTCTGCGCCCGACGGTGGCCTTGTTCCCAAAGGGTGTGCCTGGGCAAATCGTGCTGGTGGGCGCGCTTGATGAGGAAGTTTCGGCCTTGTTGGAGGACCTGAGCCGGCTCGAAGCCTTCGTGGGGCAGTTGCGGCCCGTGATCGGCCAACCACTGGCCGAGGAGGAAGCCGGAAGCTTGTGCCTATCCATGCTGGAGCACTTGCCGCAACGGCCGCTGCGGCTGGGGGACGTGCGTGTGCGATTCGACCGGGCGTGGCGCAGCGGGGCGTTGCCGCCAGGCGCAAAACGTCGCTCGTTCGGTTCCGGGCGTGCGCCGGTCGCCTCCCGAGAACCCCCACGGAACGGGGGTGAGCGCGCGCCCAACCCTCGGGGAGGGTTGCCGCGCGCCGAGACCCACAAGGGGAGTTGTGTTGCAACCTTCGAATCAAAACTCCGCCTCGGAGCGCTCGCTTCCACTACAATTTGCTGCCCGGTGGCCTCGGTGCCTTGGCGAGGTCTGGCCTGACGTCGCGCCTAACCTTTTCGACCTGACCGTAACCGAGCAATTCCGAGCTTTTGAGAAAGACCAGATCGATTTAAGCTTCGTTCGGGAGGAGTTGGCCCTGCTGCCCGAGGCATGCCGGATGCTGCCACACCAGGGCGTGATCTTTCACCCGCTGGTTGAGCCGCTCAAAAGCCGCACGGAGACCGTGTGGAAAAGAAAAACCCTGTATTAACCGCTCCGGCAATATATTTAGCTTGTCCGAGAGCGCTTCAAGTAAAATGGGGAGCAAAGTCCGCATTGGCGCGCGCCTTCTGAGCGGGAGACTGTGTTCCTTTCGGCGGAGGTCCGCGGGCTTGCGCCTGAAAACTGACACCATGAAAGAAACACCTTTGTACCCGTTGCAATTTGAGCCGATTTACCAGTACCGGCCCTGGGGTGGCCGGCGTTTGGGGAACCTGCTTTCCGCCCCGCTTCCCGGCGACGGTCCAATCGGCGAGGCGTGGATCCTGAGCGACCGCCCTGACCATGCGAGCCTGGTTGCCCGTGGGCCGCTCAAAGGCAAAACGATCGCGCAGTTGCTCCAGCAGGCGCCGGACCAGTTTATGGGAAAGCTGGCCGGGCGTTTTCACCGGTTCCCGCTGCTGCTGAAGTTTCTGGATGCGCGCGACACGCTCTCGGTCCAAGTGCACCCGTCGGATCAGCAAACACGTTATCTGCCCGCGGGCGAGAGCGGCAAAACGGAAGGTTGGGTGGTCTTGGAAGCAGGGCGTCACGGCTGCATTTACGCCGGCCTGAAGCGAGCCACCACGGCGGAGGAGGTGCGGCGGGCGATTACGACCCGCACGGTGCCGGACTGCCTGGCGAGCTTCACACCCGGGATCGGCGATGCCATCCTGCTGGAGGCTGGAACCGTCCACTCGCTGGGCGACCTTGTGGTGTTCGAGGTGCAGGAAAACAGCGACGTGACGTTTCGGCTCTTTGACTGGGACCATGTTGATGCCAGGACGGGCCGGCCTCGAGCGTTGCAGGTTGAGGAAGCACTGGCTTGCATCGATTTTTCGCAAGGCGCGGTCCGGCCCGTGGCGCCGGAGGTGGCACAGGGGGAGCAAGTTCGGAGGGAGCGGCTCTTTGTTAGTCAACATTTCGGCTTGTGGCGACTCTGCGCCGACTCACCGTTTATGGTCGGTGCAACGGAAACCCCACGTGTGTTGGTGTGCATCGCCGGCGGCGGTCAGTTGGAGCACGGGGGTGCAAGTTATCAGTTTGGCAAGGGGGACGTGTTGCTCGTGCCGGCCGTCGTTGGGGCATGTTTATGCCGGACGCACGGCGAGGTGACCTTGCTGGAAATCTCGCTGCCGGAAGGTAATTAACCCAATGAAAAGGCTCATGGTACCTAATTTGGATGGCGTTCAGCCCGTCACTACATGCACGGAGAAGAGTCGATGAGTGGCTTCCAAATGCAGCGTCTGGGGCAGTTGATGGAACCGGAGCCAGGCAATGCGCTCGAGGTTGAGGGCGTCCTGAATCCGGCCGCCATCCGTGGTCTCGACGGTGAGCTTTACCTGTTTCCACGGCTCGTGGCACGGGGCAATTATTCCCGAATCGGCATCGCGCGGGTACTATTTAATGAAGCCGGTGACCCGTTTGGGGTGGAGCGGCTTGGCGTCGCCCTTGAACCGGAAGCGGATTACGAACGACGGCCCGACGGTGGCGGCGGTTGCGAGGATCCGCGAATCACGTTTGTAGAACCGCTCGGGCATTATGTGATGAGCTACACGGCATTTTCGTCGGCGGGCCCGCGGATCGCCTTGGCCGTATCGGAAAATCTTGTTGAATGGCAGCGGTTGGGTTTGGCCACTTTTTGTCCGTACAAAGACATCGTGTTCGATGGCATCGCGAACAAGGATGCCGGTGTCTTCCCGACTGCCGTTCCAGACCCGTCGGGCCAGGCTGCACTGGCGATCCTGCACCGGCCGCTCTTTCCCGGAACGCTTCCCGAGGAAAAGGCAAGTGGTTCGCCGGTCAACGACGTGGACCTTCATCGGGAAAGCATCTGGATGTCTTACCGCGACATGGACATCGCGGACCGTGAGCCCTGCCGCTTGTGCCATTTTACTTCGCATCACCGGCTGGCCGTCCCGGTCGCGCCCTGGGAATCGCTTAAGATCGGCATCGGCGCTCCCCCCGTTCTTACCCGGCACGGCTGGTTGATCCTCTACCACGGCGTCAGTGAAATGGAGGAGCCGGGCAAGGTTGGGCGGCACCTGTGCTACTCCGCCGGGGTAATGGTGCTATCAACGGAAGATCCACGGACCATTCGCTACCGGTCGCCACAGCCGGTGCTGGCGCCGGAGTTGCCGCAGGAACGTCAAGGGCTCGTTGCCAATGTGGTATTTCCTACCGGAATCGACCGGCGCGACGACCTCGGATTGCCGGACCGGATCGACGTTTATTACGGAATGGCTGACGACCGGATCGGCGTGGCGCGTCTTGATGTGCCGGAACATCTGCCGGCCGCTGACCCAAACACCGGATTGCCGTAGGGGAAACTGCCCGCCGGCGTTACGAAAGTACCGTTGGCATTTTCTCTCCCCTTTCATGTACGGTGCCAGCGGCCATGAAAGATCCAGAAGACCAAAGCGAGCAGAAATCCTCAAGCAACGAGCCCCATTCAGGTTCATCACCGGAGCAGACCAAACACGAACGCGAGGCGACACGTAAGGAAGACGAGCCGGCCGACGTCGGGCAAGCAGCTGAAGAGAGCAAACGCGACACAAACGCGTAGAACATCGGGATCACCCGGCCGAATCCCGGTTCGGTCCCCGACCCGCAACGCAGACGGCACCCTGGGCCGGTGCCGTTTGCCTTGACATGCGCGTCGCCAACCACGTTTGAATTCGCGGTGGGGGTGGACGGGAGAGGACCGCCGCCTTGCCGGCAGTTCAACTTCCGGCCACCAAAACCAGTTCGGAACTGGACAGCAAGGCGTTCCTTATCTGACCAATGGCGTCAGCAGCCTTCGTTCGTTGGTCAATCGGAAGCTGATCTGCCTTCAGCGCATACAATGTAAAATGGTAATGGTGCTGTCTACCTCCCGGGGGACAAGGACCACCGTAGCCTTGTTCACCCCAATCGTTGATCAACTGCACGGCGCCGTGGGGCGTTCGTCCCATCACGACGTTGCCGGCGCCTTCCGGAAGCGCCTTAACGGACCGTGGAATGTTGATGAGTGCCCAATGGTAAAATCCGCCTGGTTTAGGTGCGTCTTCGTCCCATACCACGAAAGCAAGGCTTCTTGCCTGTTTTGGCAGGTTTCCCCACGAAATTTCCGGGGAAAGGTCCTCTCCGGAACAAGGCTGCCGCTGGTGGCGGAACCGTTGGGGGATCGTCTCACCAGCCTTGAGGCCAGCCACATAAAGCTTGAGGTCATCGGCCGCCCTTGCGCTTCCTGAACACGAATTCCAGAAGATTAAAATAAGCAAGGGACCGACGACCGTGAGCCTGATTGCAAAAACCATTTCGTATTTAGGATCGCCTCCAAAGGCGTCCCTCCAGAGCCTAGCAAGCGGCGCTACCGGGCGTCAGCACAATTTTCTGGGCGGATCCTCTACCGGATCACGCGTGGTTGGATGTTTTTTGTTTGCTGCCCTTATGGCCCTCCCTGGTAATCACTCCGCGTCCGCTGGTTCATCCCTGGAAAAAGCTTTGTCGGCGGCCCCGCGTCAATCCCAGGGCGAGATCTTCTGGGATGAACTTGGGATCCCGCACATCTATGGCCCCGACCTTCTAACCGTCGTGCGTGGCTTCGGTTATGCCCAGATGGAGAATCATGCCGAGCTGATCCTGCAAAACATCGCCGCGGCCCGGGGCCGGTCTGCCGAATATTTCGGTGCGGGCGTGCAGGGCGCAAACCTCGAGAGCGACACGCGGGTGGTTACTTATGGGATCCCCGAGCGCGCGAAGCAGTGGTACCAGGAGGGGGGCCAACCGCAACGTTCGTTGATCAATGCTTTTGTGGACGGTGTGAACCAGTATGCGGCGGCTCACCGGGATGGCATCAGCCCGGTGCTTCAACCGGTGCTGCCCGCGGAACCGACCGACGTGCTGGCCTTGGTCCAGTTCACCATCCACTTCAACTTCATGTTGTACCAGTCGAACGTCGCTTCGTTGGTGGCGGGCTGGCAGCAGGGCCGGCTCAGCACCAGCCAAGCCGTCCAAGCCAAGGTGCATGAGGCCTCAAATGGCTGGGCGCTCGCGCCCTCGAAGTCCGTCTCGGGGCATGCGCTCCTGATGGGCAACCCCCAGTTGGGGTGGGGTGTTAATCAACCGCTTCCGGGCCTCGGGGTTTACCAATGGATGGAAGCCCATTTGGTGGTGGGCGACTCCGAGGCCCCACTGGTCAACGCCTCCGGGGTGGCCTTCCTGGGTTCACCCTGCCTCGGCATCGGCTTCAACGACTGGCTCGGATGGACGCACACGAACAACGCCATCAAGAACGCCGACCTCTACGAACTGCAACTGGCAGAGGGCGGTTACCTCTTTGACGGTCAGGTCCGCCCGTTTGAGGCCCGAGTCTCGGAGGTCAAGGTACGGCAACCGGACGGCAGCCTTGCCACCCATACCGTTACGGTGCTTTCGTCCGTCCACGGGCCGGTTGTCGCCAGGCGCGGCGACAAAGCCCTGGCGTTGCGCGTCGCCGGCCTCGATGCCCATTCGGTCGTGAGCCAGTACTGGGAGATGATGCTTGCGCGGCACCGGGCGGAATTTATCCGGGCCAGCCGTCAGCTTCAGATGCCTTTCTTTAACGTAGTTTACGCGGACCGGGATGGAAAGATCATGTACGTCTTCGGAGGCCGGCAGCCCCGGCGGGCGGGCGGTACGTACGCGCAGTACGCCGGTGTGCTGCCCGGCACTTCGGACGCGAACCTCTGGACGGACACGCTCAGGTGGGACGAATTGCCGCGCACCGTCGACCCGCCGGGCGGCTTCGTCCAAAACTCAAACGACCCGCCCTGGTACGCTGCGTTTCCGCCAACGATCCGGTCCCAGGACTACCCAAGCTACCTCGCACCGGACGAGATGTACTTTCGGCCCCAGCACGGCGCCTCCTTTCTTTTGTCGCACTCCAAATTCACGGCCTCTGATGTCGTTAAGGGGAAAATGTCCACCGCGATGACCATGGCAGAGCGGGTGTTGCCCGACCTCATCGCGGCCGGAAGCGCTTCCAGTGACCCGACGGCCGTCGCGGCAGCCGCCGTGCTGCAACGCTGGGACAAGAAGAGCGATGCCGGGAGCCGGGGTGCCGTGCTGTTTCAGCAGTGGCACCGCCTCTACGTAGCGGACGCCGATTCGCCGAAAGATGAGCGCTGGGGACCTTCCTACCCAGCGTTTCGAATCCCGTTTTCGACCCGTTCTCCGTTGACGACGCCCCGTGGGTTGAAAGAGCCGGCTCGGGCGGTGCCGTTTCTCGTGCAGGCAGCCAAACAGGTCGAAGCGCAATTTGGGCAACTTGACGAGGCCTGGGGCGAGGCGAACCGGGTGGTGCTGGCCACCCATGACCCTGCTTTTCAGCAGGCAGTGCCGGTGATCAACGCGCCTGGCAACGGCAGCGATGAACCGTTCGGGGCTCTACGCAAGGTGTACTACTACCCCCTCCAGGGGACCAAACAGGCCTTCGCTTATGGCGGTGAAACCTACATCCAGGTCGTGGAGTTCGCCCCAGAAGGAGCCAAAGCCCGGGCGGTGCTCGTCTATGGCAACGCTTCCCGGCCAGGGTCGCCCCACCTTACCGACCAGTTGCCGTTTTTTGAAGCGCAAACGCTGCGGCCGGTGCACCGGACCCGTTCAGAGGTCCTGGCGCACGCCAGGCAACACGAAACGTTTTAACGGCGGCAACGGGCGGCTGCGAAGGGACTCGCAGCCCTACCAGACCGGGGCTTCCCGCACCTTTCTTCCACCGGGAGGCCGGCGCAACTTCAGAAAGGATATTCGGCAACGCTATCCAGCAACACCGCGCGCCTCAAGCCGAGGCCAGCCTGCTCACAAATTCGCTTACATTGACGCGGTTGTTGACGCTGGGTGCGCCATTGGGGGTGTATTGCACGTGCCAAGCTTGGCTGGCCCCGAGGTCGCCGAGCACGAACCTGCCATTCGAACCCGAGCGCTCGGACAAGAGCGGGTCATGAGAAGGCGGGTTGCTGGAAAGCACAAACGTGCCGGTCTGAAAGGTGAGCGAAATCGCCTCAAGGTTCCCGGCGGAGTCCGATCGGGTGAACGAACTGGTGGGCGGAGCGGGGTGCGTGAAGCCTTCAAAGCTGTACGACGCGTTCACGAGCGGCGTCTGGAAGTAGAGCGGGCTGTTCGGGGGTGTTGCCGGCACGGTTTGCTTTACCGTGAATTCGATCAGGAATGACGCATTGGGCGCCGTAAGCTTGGAGGCCGCAAAGTTGTCCGGGTAGGTCCCACTGACGTCAAAGGTGACTTGCTGCGCGTCAGCCCCGCCCAGGGGGGCAACCGTGTTATCATTGTTCATCCTTGTCTCAATCGGCGCAGGTTGCGGGATCTATAGCGCTGTAAACTACGGGCCTTTCTATATCGGTCTGCCTTCGACAACGCTTACCAGCGATGCCGTGGGCGTAATGGAACTGAGACGGAAGCCCGACTCCTCTAAAAGGTGTCTGTATTCTTCTTCGGTTCGTTCAATGGATCACTTTTCGACAGTTATTCAGGATTTGGACAGATTGCCGGTCGGGTGGTGTCGCGTGTCCCCACGCGACCTCCGGCAGGGCGGCAAGTCCCTTCGTGACCTCCTCAAGCCCGTCCGGTCGGTCGGGTCACGCACCGTTTGCGGGCGGGCCTTGTGCACGGCCCGCCTCGCGGAGGCAGCTTGAACGGATAAACAGAAACAGAAAACGGAAGTAACAAAGGATCAAAAAGACCGTCCGCAAGCTAACCCGTTATTGCAGAACTTGACGCACACAACTCCGCCCTGCCGGAGGGCACGCAGGGACACGCAACCCTGCCGGGGATGCCCCCCGATAGCCCGGCGGCGAAGGGACTCGCCGCCCTACCGGGTGGGCCTTCGGGCTCGACGGGTCACGCGCGGCCCGCAAGGGACGGACGGCTTAAAGGACGCCGAAACCCGCGAAGGCTCGGGTCTTGTGGGTGATGACCGTTCCGGGCGGTGCACTGAACTTGAGCTCAAAGGAAATGGAGGCACCCTGCAGAAGGCCCCCGGCTCGCGGCATTGTCCGGTACGGATTTGCGCCTGTGGCATCCAACGTGGTCGCGCCGTTTGCGTTGACGAGGGTAGCGGTTGGAGTTAACCCGTCGAGCGCGAGCGAGAGGGGACCGGGTAACGTCCGGTCACCGACGTTCTTAACAACCACGGTCTGCTCAAACAGGGAAGAATGCGCATTGAAACGGATGGAGGAAGCCTCAACCTGGATTGAAGCACTTGCGGAGACAGCAGGCACCGGACTCAGGAGTCCGAACACTCCCACGGAGTTCGTTGTCCCGACAAAAACCTTTCCTCCGGCGATGGTGGGAACCATGAACTTGTTGCCGGCGCCGAAGGCGTCCCGCGTAGGGTTGGTAGCGCTGGAATAGAGTTCTTTCGTAAGGTCCGCCGCGTCGTAAGCGTGAAGCACGGCCTGACCGCTGCCTGCGTTCTCGTACGCCCAGACGATGCCCCTCGTGGAGCCAAAAGCGGAGACGCTGGGAGTGGTGCCGGGATACCCGAAAGGCTCGGCCGTCGAGGACGTCGGCGCAGGCAGCAGCCGAGCGTTTTGCAAGGCGAAACGCCGGAGCGGCCCGCCGACCGGTCCATAGTAAATTGCACCATTGAAGTAGGCGGGCGCGCCATAGATCCCTGGGCTCAACGCCCCCGGCAGTTCCTGGTAAAGGTTGGAGTTGTTCAGCGACAGGTTTGTTTTTCCAAGATTTACCCGGTCCGCAAGGTAGAGGTTACCGTCTTTTCCAGCCCCCACGGCAAGGTAGCGATTCCGGCCGGCCGCGTCTCTTAGAATGGGCAGCAGCATGGGACCCCCGGAGCCGAAGTCGGTGTCGTGGCTGGCTTCGTCCTGTTGATTGTAAGGCGTGAAGTAATCAAAGACGTGCAAGGCGCCACTTCGAGCGATAACCTTTAGCAGGGTATCTCCGTAGTCTCCGGCGCGTTGAGAACCGTTCACCAGGCCGACGTCGAAAGGTCCGTTGGCGGAAATCAGGTAGATGTAGCCGGAAGGCACCCCTGCAGGGCCTGCTCCGGAGCCCCAGAACGAACCGCCCGATCCGTCAGGAAGAAAATTGCTGCCGGGAATGCCGTTCGGATCGACGTTCAGGACTGAAACCTGGGCCAGGGACGTTTTGTCGTACGCCAGGATCCAGCCGGTGTAAGGAGCGAAGTCGCAATGGGAGGCCCAGGTGGTGATAACCAGGTTGTTCAACAGGAGCAACGCTGCGCGTTCCTTGTACTGCTTGGGGTCGAACACGACTTGGCCACGGCCGTTGTTGCCCGGCCCTTGGCCGGGGTACTGCGCTAAGATCTCCACCGGGCCGGCGGGGTCTTCGGTCCCCGTCGCCAAGTCGAGTGAGTGGAGGCGCTGGTGGTAGATCGGGTTAGCCGCGGCCCGGCTCATGGCCACAAGGTAAATGCGCCCGGTACCGTCGGCCCGCCGGTCAATCACCGGTGTGGCCGTCACGCCGATTTCGGGCTTGATCTGGCTGCACCCACGGGCGTCCGAGGGGACCTCGGCGCTGCCTAGCAAGGAACGTTGCCACACGAGTGCGCCCGAGTCGGCGTCAAAGGCGTAAGCCGTACCGTGTTCCGTGGCGATCACGACGAGGTTGACGCGCCGGGTGCTGCCGGGAATGCCCACCGAGGTTGCATACAGGGGCTGGGCATCGACCTTGCCATCAACCAGGAGGTTGAACTTAAGCCCAAAGGTTGCGGCGGAAACCGTTGCCGGGGCCAAGGCAGACTCGCTGGCGTCCAGTCCCCAGCGTTCGTTCTGGTTGTGCCCGGTGGAAACGTCCTGGCCGGCACCGTGCGCGACAACGCCAAAAATCCCGAGCGAACACGCAAGGACGCTTTTGCCGTGATGGCCGGATTTGCGAAGCTTGGTCCAGCAACGGGGATCAGTCGTTTGTTTCCGGTGTGACAGGGGTAGCGCGCAAAGGTCAGGATTCACCGTGATCCTCCGAAGCTTTGGGGGAGAGTTCCATATTTACAGTATGTTTTATATTAATTATATTAAACGGGATCAAGGGAGAAATTCGAAGTTTTCCAGAGTGGGTTGGGATTGCTTCGCGCGTTCTCGGCCCTGGACAGCCGCTGCGGCGCGGTGCCCTGAACGCGTTCCCAGCAAAGGGACTGATCGGTCCCTGGCGGTACGTTTCCGCTCGACTGCTAGCCGATGGTCCAATCGACAGCCTGCAAATGCCAACTGTACCAGGCCGGCAGCGCGAAGGCGCAAGCGATGATGAGCGCCGCCAGCGTTAAAAACGGAAGGTCGGCGTGAGGGTAGGCGGGCGCGGCGGTTGCCGCCAGCGTCCACATGGCCCCTGCGCTCAGGACTGCGAGGCCGGCACTGGCAAGCGCGGCGCGGCCGGAATGGGCCCTCGCAGGTTTTGTCTGGCCCCGGAGTCGGACGGCGCCGAGCGCGGCCAGCGTCATGCAACACCCGGACCAGGCCAGGGCTCCCAGCGAGTCGGACGGCCGGTGCCAGCCGGCAAACAGGACCCCGGTGGCAAAGGTCGCACTGAGACCGCCCGCCGCCACGGCCAGCCATGGCCGCCAGCGCGCCGGAGACAACAGGAGCAGGCTTAACGCGAACGAAGTGCCCGTGGTTGCGTGACCGCTTGGGTAAGTGTCGGCTTGCAGGCCGCTGTCGAGGAAAGCATCGCCAGGCAGCAGCGGCCACCACGGGAGCAAATCTTTGAGGACCTCGGTTCCCAGGACCGCGCACCCAAACCCTGCCGCCGCCACGGCTCCGACCAGGGCACAGTGGCGCGCGACGCCGATGATGATCAGGCTCGCGGCGGCCAGCAGCAGCCCGGCCTTGCTCACCACGGCAAGGATGTGGAGGTCGAACCTTTCGACTCTGTGATTCAGCGCCTGACGGCCGAAATAGGCTTCTCCGTCAAGCCAATGACCGCACGGGGTGTTCACAAAGAAAAGGTAACCTCCGACCAGCAGGACGGCGTAGACAAGCGCTCCCCGGAGGAGCCGCTGCTGGAGGGTGGAGTGAGCGGTCATGGGGATGGACGGCGGGTGACGCCCGGGCGGTCGCGGGCAAAAGTTGATGCGCTGGGCGGGTCTCGCCGCAGGACGTTCGTGGCATGATCGTTGGCGCACACTTCGTTGGCGCACACTTTATAGGCAGAACCACGTTGAGCAGGCAAGAGGCGGCGTCCTGCCCGAATTTACCATGGCACTTGACTCGACTGGCCTGCCGTTCGCATGCTTGGGTAGGCGAGCTTGGCCCGGGGGCCGTGCGCGCACGAAGTGACCTTTGTAGACCAGATGGACAACGAACTGCGCACCGCCATGCCGGCGACGGAGGAGCGAAAGGCCGCGGGCCGGGCGGTCCGCGACCGGGTGAAGCGCAGCGACCTGGGCCGCTGGCGGCCTGCTGCGGATCGGCCGGATCCGGCCGATCTCGTTGCTGCGGCGCACCTGGGCCGGCTGGAACGCCTGATTCCCGTGCGGGTTGGCCGGATGCTGGTCTCGCCCTATGCGTTTTTGCGGGGTGCGGCCTCCCTGATGGCGGAAGATTTTCAGGGAATGCCGCGAACCGGGATCGAGCCGGTGATCTGCGGCGATGCTCACCTCGGCAACTTCGGTTTTTACGCCTCCCCGGAGCGCGACCTCGTCTTTGACCTCAACGATTTTGACGAGGCCCATCCCGGCCCGTGGGAGTGGGACCTGTGGCGGCTCGCGACGAGCATTTGGGTGGCCGGCCGTCAGATCGGCCTCGCCGAGTCGACCTGCGAGGACGCCGTCCGGTGGTGTGCGGCGGCCTACCGACGCCAGATCGGCCGGCTCGCCGGTCAGCCGCTGCTGGCCCGGTCCTTCGACCGGATGGACATTGACCGGATGCGGCAGGAAATGGCGGATTGGTCGCTGCGGGCCGAGATCGAACGGTCGGCGAACCTCGCACGGCTCAGAACCAGCGACCGTTCCCTGCCGAAGCTGACCCGCGAACGGGAAGGTGTACGCCACATCGTGGAGCAACCGCCGCTTGTGACGCACGTGCCGGAGGAGGAAAAGCAGCGTTTGATCGACGGACTGGAAGCTTACCTGAAGACCATCCCGCCGCACTGGCGGCGGGTGGTCGGCTCGTATGTGGTCATCGACACGGCCCACAAGGTCGTTGGGGTGGGCAGTGTAGGGCTGCGGGCGTTCGTCGTCCTGCTGCAAGGCAATGGCCCGCACGACATGCTGTTCCTGCAGATGAAGCAGGCCCGGCGGTCGTGTGTGGCCCCGTTCGTGCATGGGGCCACGGCATGGCACGCGCACCAGGGGCAGCGGGTGGTCGAGTACCAGCAGACGCTGCAAACCGTGAGCGACCCACTGCTTGGCTGGGCCACCGTGGACCAACGCGACTACTACGTCCGCCAGTTCCGCGACATGAAGGGCGCAATCACCATCGAAGGCATGGATGGGTCCGCGCTGATGGACTACGGTCGGATTTGCGGTGCCCTGCTGGCCAAGGGCCACGCCCGCTCAACCGGCGCCACGATGTTGTCGGGCTACCTCGGCAAAAGTGACTCTGCCGATCGGGCCTTTGCGCGCTTTGCCCGTGCCTACGCAGACCAGACGGAAGCGGATCACGAAGCGCTCCAACGGGCCGTGAAGTCCGGGCGATTGCCCGCGGAGCACGGCATTTAGCCTCGAGCTTTCCCGCAAAATCGGCGATTTCATGAGAGACTTTTTCAATCACTCGTTTCAAAAAGCCCTCTGGAGCAGCCGTTTTCTAGTGTTGATTGCGGTTGTGGTAAGTGTATTGAGCGCCTTGGCTTTGTTTGTCCTCGTGGCCGTTGATTTCATCGGCGTCCTGACCACGATGGCAGGTGCTTTCAACCCTTATGCCGCACCAACCAGCCGCGAGACGTTGTTGGGCGAGACCGCGCGCCAGATCATCACCGTCATCGACGCCTCCCTGCTAGGCGCCTTCATGCTGATTTTCGGGTTTGGGCTGTACGAGCTTTTTCTGGGTGAACTCTTGCCGGCCCGCTATTCGAATGCCTCGGCCCGGTTGCTGCACATCGAGTCACTGGACGACCTTAAAACCCGGCTGGCCAAGTTGATCCTTATCATCCTGATCGTAGAGATTTTCAAAGACGCCTCTGAACTCAAGCTGCATTCCCCAATCGATTTACTTTACCTTGCGCTCAGCATTGCCCTGATCGCGCTTGCGATTTACCTGACGCACGGTCACGCGACGGCCGGGGGTATTCCTGTGGATAGGGCGCCCGGCCGCGCAGCCGGGGAGCAGGAAAAAGCCGCACCGCCCTGAGGGCGAGGCCGGTTTGGGCCACAGCCGACTGCGAATCAGCGTCCGGTGCCGATGAATCTGGCCAGGTATGAACCGAATCGCGCGGTGCTGCCCGGCGGCGGCAGATCGGCTGCGATGTAGCCTTCGTCGCTCGCCACCCGGCCGCTCTTCGGATCAATGATCACGACTCCATGGAGTTCAACATCGCTGATCGAAAAGTCCTGGGTGCCATGTCCGAAAACACTCGCGGTCGTCTCCGAGTTGATCAATTTGGGCCACAAATCCTGGACTTCGCTTGGAAAGATGAAGCTCGCATCGACGGCGAGCCAGGCCGTTGAGCCTGGCTGAAAACGAGAGGCGTTCCGCGCCCAATAGGCTCCTGCCCGCGCCTCGGCCAACCGGACCTCGTTGGGACGGGCGTAGTAAGTGTCGATCGCAAAATTCCGGTGGTCAACGCGGTTGCTGTAAAAACCGGCGCACCCTGCCAAAAGGAGATACGCAAAACCGCAAAAGAGTTGTTTCATACAAGCTTACAGATGAGAACACCATTTTAAACCGTCTGTTCAATCCTTGCAGAAGAGAATCAATGCAACCTGGCCCATGAAAATCCGTACTGCGCCGTGCTGACCCTGGCCAACCGCACGTGCGCCGCGTGTTGGAAGGTTCAACGCGGGGCCGTGCACACGGCAGGCAATGGACCAGCGGCCATCGCCACCGGATGCTGCCGGATCACACACCTTCGCTGGCGAGCACGGACGCCGGTTCACCCGGTAGCGCGTCGAGTCCCTTCGCCGCCGAGGTATCGCGGGTGGAAAAGCCGGAGGTCACGACGTCAGTGGGTGCCTGCGCTGGCGCCGGGGTCGCGCGGTGCCGCTTTGCAAAAGAACAACGCCACCGTCGCCGTGAACAGCGTGATGCCGACGAGGAAGAAGCAGTCGCTGTAAGCTCCGAGGTAGGCTTGACTGCGGACGGTGTTATCGAGCGCGTCCAGCGCCATCCTGCCAGCAGTCGTCAGGTCGAAGCCGTGGGAGACGAAACCGTTCGTGAGCAGGTCAACCCGGTCGCGGGTCAGTGGGTTGTAGGCCGAGATCAATTCTCCGAGACGATTCGAGTGCAAGTGTTCGCGCTCAGTGAGGACGGCGGAAAGAAGGGCGATGCCGACAGAGCCGCCAAGGTTGCGCATCATGTTGAATAATCCGGAGGCGCTGCCGGCATTGGCCGGTTCGATTCCGGCCGTCGCTAACGCCGAGACCGGCACCATCACGAGTGGTTGGCCGATGGCGCGCAGAATCTGCGAGAAGCGCAGTTGATCGTAAGCGACGTCCGGGTCGAGGTGGTAATTCATAAGGCAGCTCACGCCGAAGATCACCAGCCCGGCGCCGATCAGCGCGCGGCTGTCGCAACGATTCATCAGCAGCGGCACGAGCGGCATGATCGCCAGCTGCGGGAGCCCGCTCCACATGACGGTTTCACCAATCTGGAGCGCGTTATAACCCTGCGATTGAGCCAGGTACAGCGGCAGCAGATATGCGCTGCCGTAAAGGGCTGCGCCGATGCCGACGTTGATGATGCTGCCGAACCCAAAGTTCCGCCGGCCCAGCAAACGGAGGTTAATGAACGGCCTCGGCGCTACCCACAATTCGATCACGAGAAAAGCCGTAAGCGCGATCGCCGCCGTGACGGCTACGCGAACGATGAACGGCGAGCCGAACCAATCCTTGCGTTCGCCTTCCTCGAGAAACACAGTCAGGGAGGCCATGCCGACGGCCATCGTGCCGATGCCCCACCAATCGCCCCCGCGCACGCGGCTGAGTTCCGTTGGTTTGGCCGGGATCGCAAACCAGGTTGTGACCAGCAGCACGCCGCCCGGAATGAGGTTGATGAAAAAAATCAGCGACCAGCCGTAGTTGTCGGTGAGCCAACCTCCGACGGTCGGCCCGATGGAGGGCGCGAAGGTGGCCGTGACGCCGAAAAGCGCGAACCCCATGGCTCGCTTCGCCGGCGGCAAGGTGGTGAGGATGATCTGGAACGCGAGCGGAATCAGTGCGCCGCCCGTAAGTCCTTGCAGCGCGCGGAACAAGATCATGCTCTGCAAGTTCCAGGCAAATCCGCAGAGCGTGGAAAAGACCAGGAACAGCGTGGCGGTGGTGAGGAGGTAGCGTCGTGTGGAGAAGATCATCGCCAGCCAGCCCGAGAGCGGGATGATGACGATTTCCGTCATC
This sequence comes from Chthoniobacterales bacterium, assembly GCA_036401335.1. Classification (GTDB taxonomy): domain Bacteria; phylum Verrucomicrobiota; class Verrucomicrobiia; order Chthoniobacterales; family JAFAMB01; genus DASWVC01. Next base: position 2,409 of record DASWVC010000326.1, on the reverse strand, counting down.
AGGTAGCTCGTCGAAATCCAGCTTCCTTCATCCAACGTCGCGCCGAGCGCGCCGGTGACGTCTTTGAGTGAGGCGTTGGTGATCTGGATGTCGAGCACCGCCATGAACGCGCCGAGCAGTGCGCCGAGCACGCCAATCCATCCGCGCAGGCCGACCTCACCCAACGCCTCGTCCGGGCCCGGTGGCGTTGGCGGAGGCTGTCTTTCGAAACGTGGTTGCTTGGACATGCGCGTGCGAATCAACTCGCTCGTTTCACGGTTGCACCCGCACCTTGACCACGGCGGACAGGCCGGGAGAAAGCCGCCCTTCGTAGCCGCGCATGCTCTCCGGCGTAAAGCGAATCTTCACCGGCAGGCGTTGCACGACTTTGGTGAAGTTGCCGGTTGCATTATCGGGCGGCAGGAGGGAAAACTTCGCCCCCGTGCCCGGCGAGAAACTTTCCACGGTGCCGGCAAACGAGTGGTCTGCGATCGCGTCCACCGTGATCTGAACCGGCTGGCCTGGTTGCATGCGGGCAAGCTGGTTCTCCTTAAAATTCGCGATCACCCAGTTGTCGGTGCCGACGACCGCGAGGAGCGCCTGGCCCGGCTGCACCCGCTGGCCGACCTCAACCGATTTCTTGCCCACGACTCCGTCCGCCGGCGCAGAGACCGTCGCGTAGGAAAGCTGGAGTTCCGCATCGCGCACGTTGGCCTGAGCCGTCCCTTGTTTTGCCAATGCCACGCGCTCGCCGGCTTCGGCAGCGTGAAGGGTCGCGGCGGCAGCCTCGCGCGTCGCCGCCGCGCTGGCCGAGTTGGCGAGCGCGACGTCGCGAGCCGCTACGGCGGTGTCATACTCGGCACGCGCGCTGACGTTTCTTTTGAACAACTCGTCGGCACGATGAAAGTCGAGCATTGCCTTCGCAAGCTGCGCGCTCGTTTGCGCGATCCCTGCTTCGGCTTGCGCAAGCTGCGCACGCGCCTCGCTGATCTGGGCCGTGGCCTGCGGCACTGCGGCATCGGCGGAGAGCAGGTCGCCCTTCGCTTCCTCGAGATGCACTTGTAAATCGCGCGGGTCGAGCCGCAGCAACGGTTCGCCGCTGCGCGCGGGGCGATTGTCATCGGTGAGCACCTCCGCGACCGTGCCGTTCACCCGCGCACTGACCGGCCGGAGGTTTCCTTCAAGGTAGGCATCGTCCGTGCCTTCGAACTGCCGCGCGTAACGCAGGTAAGCGTACCCTGCGACGCCCGCCAGCAACACAGCCGCAACGATGAGCGCAAAGATTTTTCCTTTGCTTCTCTTCTTAGAAGACGCCGACGGCGCTGACGTTTCGGTGGCCGGAGCTTCCGGGGCTCCCGGCGATGGAATTCTGGCCTCCACCAACGGAGCGGTTGGCTTTGGATCGCTCTCGCGGCCGTTCAGTCCGTTCCTGCGGCCCGACGGTGCTGGCAGGGTAGTAACCCCGGTTCGATCTTCATTCATGACAATCCTTCTGGTCTGCGCCGGTAGATAAGGTGCGCAGCGATGCGGTCCTAGAACTTCCTTGGTCCGGTTGTGAAACCTTTAAGGCACCAGTAAACTCGCCGGCGTGGAGTTACGTCACCTGCGTTATTTCGTCGCTGTCGCCGAGGAGTTGAACTTCCGGCGCGCGGCGGAGCGGCTGCACCTGGCCCAGCCTTCGTTGGGCCGGCAGGTGCGCGACCTTGAGGAAGAAATCGGCGCGCGTCTCTTCGACCGGGATCGCCGCCGCGTCACCCTCACCGACGCCGGCCGGGTGCTGCTTGCCGAGGCGCGCACCTTGCTCGCTGGAGCAGACTCAGCGATCCGCGCCGCGCGCGACGCAGGCCGTGCCCAGCATAACACGCTGCGCATCGGCCACATCGGGCCGCTCACCGGCTCGTTCCTCGCCAGCAGCCTTGCGGCATTGCACGACAGATTCCCGCGGGTGCCCATTGACGTGGTCGAGCTCAGCTCCGACGAGCAGCTCGCCGCTCTCCTTAAAGGCGAGATCCAGGTCGGTTTTCAAGGGGGCACTCTGGACCTGCGCGCGGACCGGCGTTTCTCCACGCGTCGTGTGCTCGCTTGCAACGCCGTTGTCGTGGTGCCCGGGTCCCATCCCTTAGCGCGAAAGAAAACGTTTCCGTTGCGAGTGCTCGCCGGTGAAACGTTGCTGAACCTCCAGCCGCGTCCGGGCGCTACCTACGAACTCTGGCTACGCGCGATTTGCGCAGCCGAACCCGGCGGCTTCTCCCCGCGGCTGCGCCGGCCTCCCGCCGACAGTTGGAATACTCTGCTTGGACTTGTCGCAGCGGGGGAAGGACTAGCGGTGGTCCCGGAAGTAATCCTCCGCGACGTGCGGCATGACAGGGGTTGGACGGTAAAGCCGCTGTCCGCGCCCCGCCCGCGTGTGGAGGTGGATGCCGTGTGGAA
>DASWVC010000325.1:0-5262 GCA_036401335.1 Chthoniobacterales bacterium | reverse complement strand
TTCGGGGCAAAGTACTCATCGCTGGCAAGAAGGGCCTCCGCGCCAAGGCGGGGGTCAGCGAGGTTAACGTACCGGCGCGTAAACTCCGGGATGCTGGCATCAACGGGAGGGATGGGCATGGGGTGGCAACCCTACGGTCGTCGGGCTATGACGCGACCGCAACCTGGCAGGCAGCCGTCGCCGTCGAGCGCGGCCTCCTAAGTCTTGCGTCTGCCCGTGCGCGTGTGCACTCAGGGTGTTTGGGCACCGCAAGGGTGACGCTGGTGCCAGTGCCGGGCGATGTCGACGCGGCGCGCAATCCAGACCCGATCGTGCTTTTCGAGGTAATCCAGAAAATGTTGAAGCGCCCGGAACCGCCCCGGTCGTCCAAGCAAGCGGCAATGCATGCCGATGGACATCATCTTCGGAGTGTCCACGCCCTCCTCGTAGAGAACGTCGAAGGTATCCTTTAAATACGCGTAAAAATGATCTCCGGTGTTGAACCCCTGGGGGGTTGCAAACCGCATGTCATTCGCATCAAGCGTGTAAGGCACGATCAGGTGAGGCCGCGTGGTTCCACCCGGTACTTCGACCTCCGTCCAGAACGGAAGGTCGTCTCCATAATAATCTGCGTCGTACAAAAAACCGCCGTGCTCGACAACCAGACGGCGCGTGTTCGGGCTGTCCCTTCCGGTGTACCATCCCACCGGGCGAACTCCCGTCAGGCGTTCGAGGATTTCGACTGCACGGCCCAAGTGCTCACGTTCGGTCCCTTCATCAACGTTCTGATAATGAAGCCACCGCCATCCGTGACACGCGATTTCGTGTCCAAGTTCAATGAACGCATGCGTCACCTCCGGGTTGCGCTCCAACGCCATCGAAACGCCAAAGACGGTGAGCGGCAGGCGCCGCTTTTCGAATTCGCGCAGGATTCGCCACACCCCAGCCCGTGAGCCGTACTCGTAAATGGATTCCATGCTCAAGTGGCGGGTCGGGAACGCCTCGGCACCAACGATCTCGGATAAAAACCGCTCCGACGCCGGGTCGCCATGCAACACGCAGCTTTCGCCACCCTCTTCGTAATTCAGGACAAACTGAACCGCGACCCGCGCCTGCCCGGGCCAGTCGGCAAAGGCCGGGGTGCGTCCGTAGCCAATCAGGTCACGGGGGTAGTGGTGGGCATCATTCATCGCGGCGTAAGGTAAGGTGGGTTAAAGCGACCGGCGCAACACGAAGTCAGGTTGGACCAAAGCCAGTCAGGAGACCGCTGTACTTCTTGGGCAGCGGACGGGCGTATTCTCCTTGTTTTGCCGTTGCCAGGCCAAGCGTCACCAGCGCCTCCACCATTTTAACCGCCGCAGTAACACCTTCCACCACGGGAACGCCAAGATCCTCGCTGATTGCCGCACCCAGGTCCGCCATGCCGGCGCACCCGAGAACGATCGATTCGGAACCGTCTTCCGCGAGTGCCCGCCGGCATTCTTCCGTGATCCGCCGGCGCGCCTCGGACGCCGGGTTTTCCAACTCGAGCACCGCGACGTCCACGGCCCGCACGTTGCGGCAGTGCCGTTTCATCCCATTCCGCTCCGCCAGATGCCATGCCATCCCGCAGGTTCTCGCCAAGGTGGTAACCACGCTGAACGAGGGTGCAATCATGCTTGCCAGGTGCATGGCCGCTTCGGCGATGCCGACCACGGGTCCGCGCGCAATTTCCCGGGCCGCTGCCACCCCGGGATCACCAAAACAGGCTATGACGTACCCGTCATAGCCAGCTTCTTCACCGGCCCTGACCTCGGCGAGCAATCCCGGCACGGCCATCGCCTCATCGTAGTACCCTTCGATCGAAGGCGGCCCCATGGACGGGCTTACCCCGGCTACCTCCGTGCCTGAGCCAATCACCTGCCGAGCGCACGTCAGCATGGTGTTTGTCATGGTAACGGTGGTGTTCGGATTGATTAGTTTGATCCGCACCTTTTTCCCGGGAGAAACCTTCATCGTCACTAGAAAGCCCAGCAAGTGGCCTCTGCTTTGTTACCAAGGGTTAATCAAATGGTCAGAAAACGCCAAGACGTTGAAAAACTCAGAACACGTGGATAATTCAAGACGGTCCAACGCACTTAACTCGCAGCCATGCGCTGTTTCACCGAGGCTCGGCTCATGAGCAGAAAGTACACAATGCCCCCGCAGAACACACCGATAAACCAGGAGAAATTGGCCAGGGGCGCAAGCGCCGGAACCATCGCCGACGATACTGCGATTGCAGCCGCAACCACCAATGCCAGGACGGCACTCGGATTAACGCCGCTCCGGTACCAGTAGCGGCCTTGAGGAGACATGGTGTACATGTCCGACAGTTCGACGCGTTGCTTTCGGACCAGGTAATAATCAACGATTAATATGCCGTACAGCGGCCCGATGCAGCCTCCGAGGATGTCGAGCGTGTAATGGATAACCGTCGGATTGTTAAACAGGTTCCAGGGCGTGATAAAGATGGATGCGGTGGCCGCAATCATCCCGCCCGCCCGCCAGCTGATGAGCTTTGGCGCAACATTAGAGAAATCGAAGGCTGGTGAGACAAAATTCGCGACAATGTTGATCCCAATCGTCGCGATCAGGAACGTGAGCGCGCCCAACACCACGGCCGTTGGCGAGTCGATGTGACTGACCGTCTCCACCGGGTCCGTCATGAGCTTCCCAAAGATGGGGACGGTGGCGGAAGTGGTGATCACCGTCACGATGGAGAAAGCCAGGAAATTTACCGGCAGTCCCCAGAAGTTTCCCCTTCTAACCGAGGCGAAATTCTTTCCGTAGCGGGAAAAATCGCCGAAGTTCAGCATCGGGCCGGAGAAATACGAAACGACCAACGAAATGGCCGTCAGCATGACCGGCAGAGCGTCCCAACCCCGGTATTTCACCTCCCCCAGTGTGAATCCAATGTTCTTCCAGCCGGCTTTGGCCAGCATCCAGGCGGCCAGGATGAACATGACGAGGTAAACCGCCGGTCCGGCAAAGTCGATGAAGCGTTTGATCGTTTCCATGCCGTTCCAGAACACGAGCGCCTGGAGCACCCACAAGAGGAGAAAACCGCTCCATCCAAGCAGCGACAAACCCAGAAACCCGTGTTGCTGCACATCGGCCAGCGGCGCCAGGCTCGGAATGAATTTCAGGACCACCACCACGAAGGCGGTTGATGCCAGGTAGGTCTGAATCCCGTACCACGCGACGGCGAGCAAGCCGCGAATCAGGGCAGGAATGTTGGCGCCGAGCACACCAAAACAGACCCGGCACATCACCGGGTAAGGAGTGCCGGTAACCTGGCTGGGCTTGGCCACGAGGTTGCAGAAGACGTTGACGATGATGATGCCGAGCAGAAGGGACAGCAACACCTGCCAACTGGTCAATCCCAAGGCAAACAGGCTACCCGCAAATACGTAGCCGCCCACGCTGTGGACATCCGACATCCAGAACGCGAAGATGTTGTAGGTTCCCCATGTCTGCTCACGAAGGGGCGCTAAATCGGCGTTGGTCAGACGATCGTCGAAGACGGGGTGGGCTCGAGGCGCCTCAGCGGACTGAGCAGCAACAGGCCTGCGTGACACCGGCGGGGGTTTCATGCCTGCCTGCCGGAGCTGGAATTGTGCCATCCGCCGCTACGGTCTACCAGGAAGGATTTCGTGCCCGGAAAGAACCTGTGCGCGGCTGCCGAAGGCAGCAGCGGCGAACCAAGGATAAACAACCCTTTCTATATGACGGAATCCGCTGAACTCTCGTGGGATGGCAATAGGTTGGCCCTGCCAATCGTCACCGGCACGCTGGACGAAAAAGCCATCGACATTACCAAACTCCGTGACCAGAGCGGTTTGATCACCCTGGACAGCGGCTACGGGAATACCGGCTCTTGTCGAAGCGCCATCACTTTCATCGACGGCGAAAAAGGGATTCTGCGTTACCGCGGCATTCCGATCGAGGATCTGGCCGAACAATCAACCTTCATTGAAACCGCTTACCTGCTCATTTACGGCAGGCTTCCGGATCGGACCGAGCTCGACGACTTCTGCGACCTCCTCTCCCGGCTCGCCTTGATCCATGAAGGCATGAAGTTCCATTTTGAGGGGTTTCCGCCTAACGCCCACCCGATGGCCATCCTCTCCTCCATGATCAATGCGGCCGGATGCTTTTACCCAGAGCTGCTGGCGCCCCAGGAGACGCAGAACTTCGACCACGCCACAGCTTTGATCTTGTCCCAGGTTCGCACCATCGCGGCGTTCGCCTACCGCAAATCGCGGGGACTGCCTTTTAACTACCCCAAGCCGCAACTCGGCTACTCGGCCAACTTCCTGCACATGATGTTTTCGGCCCCCTACGCCGAATTCGACCTCAAGCCCGAGGTCGTACGCGCCCTAGACCTGATCTTTATCCTGCACGCCGACCATGAACAAAACTGTTCAACTTCGACGGTCCGAATGGTCGCTTCCAGCAAAGCCAACCTCTTTGCCAGCGTGGCATCAGGGGTATGCGCGCTTTGGGGACCGCTTCACGGCGGCGCCAACCAGGCGGTGCTCGAGATGCTCGCCCAGATCCACCGCGAGGGCGACGACGGATCGCGCTTTATCGAAGCGGCCAAGAACAAACAGAGCGGACGCCGGCTGATGGGATTTGGCCATCGCGTGTACAAGAACTTCGACCCGCGCGCAAAGATCATTAAAGCGCAATGCGATCAGCTGCTTAGCACGCTCAAGATCAGCGATCCTCTGCTGGAGATTGCTTTACGGCTGGAAGAATCCGCTCTGCACGATCCGTACTTCGTCGAACGAAAACTCTACCCGAACGTCGATTTTTACAGCGGCATCATGATGCGGGCCCTCGGCATTCCCGTGGAAATGTTCACGGTCATTTTTGCGATTGGCCGGATGCCCGGTTGGATCGCCAACTATCGGGAGGTCAGCCGCAACGAGGGCGGGCGCATTTCTCGGCCCCGGCAGATTTACGTGGGCGAACCGGAAGCGGCCTACGTTCCAATCGACAAGCGGGGCGGAGGGAAGAAATTGTAACAATCGTATGAATGGTGCCAATTGTATCAGTGCCGGGCAGACGAGCCCGGTGGGGTAGGCGGACCATTGCTGCTCATCGCCGTTCGCTGTTGTTCATTGCGGTTCATTGTTTCAGAAGGCCAGCCGGACGCCCCCCGAAATGGTGTGGCTGATGAGGTTGCCGGAGCCGAACTCCGGGTTGTAGAAGAAGTAGGCGCTCACGTTCCGGTAGGTGGCCGTCACCCCCGTGCCC